>JAUVII010000031.1 GCA_030592845.1 Candidatus Krumholzibacteriia bacterium
CGAGAACGGCATCATCTACGCGCGCGGCGCCTGCGACGACAAGGGCCAGGTCTACACCCACATCAAGGCCGTGGAAGCCTATATCAGGCAGGGAATCGAATTGCCGGTGAACGTGAAATTCATCATCGAGGGTGAAGAGGAAGCCGGCGGCGAAAGCATCTACAAGTACACCGAACAGAACGCCGAAAAGATGGCCTGCGACGCCATCATCGTCTCGGACACCGCATTGTACAACGAGACCACGCCCGGCATCTGTTACAGCCTGAAGGGCCTCGCCTACATGGAAATCCAGGTCACCGGCCCGGCCATGGATCTGCATTCGGGCAGCTATGGCGGCACTGTCCAGAACCCCGGCAACGCCCTGGCTGAAATCGTGTCCAAACTCAAGGACGAAGACGGCCACTGCCTGATACCCGGTTTCTACGACGACGTGCTGGAACTGGATCAGGAGGAACGTGACGGTTTTGCCGAACTGGGCTATACCGACGAGATCCTGTGCAAGGAAACCGGCGCCACCGCCGCGTTTGGCGAAAAAGGCTTCACCACTCTGGAACGGATGTGGGCCCGGCCCACCTGCGACGTCAACGGGCTGTTGAGCGGTTATGGCGGCGAAGGTGCCAAAACCATCATTCCAGCCACGGCCATGGCCAAGGTTTCCATGCGGCTGGTGCCCAACCAGGAACCGGAAAAGATCGCCAAGGCTTTTACGGATTACGTCCTGTCGATCGCGCCGGCGGGCGTGAAGGTCGAGGTCATCGACCACCACGGAGCCAACCCGGTCCTGGTGCCGCGCAAGTCGGATATGATGAAAGCAGGAATGACAGCCCTGGAGAAGGGTTTCGGAGCCAAACCGGTTTTCATTCGCGAAGGCGGCAGCATTCCCATCGTCGGCACCTTCCAGAAGTGTCTCAAATCACCGGTGCTGCTGTTGGGTTATGGTTTGTCCACGGACAACATCCACTCCCCCAACGAGAAGTTCCACCTGAACAACTTCTGGCGGGGGGCTCGCACCTCGGCCATCCTGATGGAGGAAGCGGCCAAACAGGGCTAACCTGCGAATCAGGAGAATTGCACGGGAAATTTGACATGAACGATGGCAGGAAGTAGTTTTCTGCCCTCATACTGCGAATCAGGCGTCCCCATCGTCTAGTGGTTAGGACACCGCCCTTTCACGGCGGCAACACGGGTTCGATCCCCGTTGGGGATGCCAAATTGCGAAAGCGGCCTTTTCCGGTTTGGAATAGGCCGCTTTTCCATTACTAAATCCTGGTGTGCGAAAGTCTTGGCCGTCGAATATTTCGGGTGCCTCTGGAATTGTATTTGACCGGTAACCCCACCAAAGCATTTTTACAGCAAGGGTCAACGACATATTGGAAGTCCAGTTCCAGTCTCAAATTATTAACTTATTTATTGCCAATCTGTTGCTTATTCAAAAGTTCCCCCAGGGGCACTTTTTGAAGTGATATATTTTATCCATGCGCACAAACCCGCCGGCGGGTTTTTTGTTTTGATCTCCGGTATTTGACCTGCTCATTCCGGCCACATCTTGACCAAGGCGCATTGTTCCAATACCCTTCAGAAAATTATCTTTGGAAGATGCAAAATCCCCCAGTGGGGATGGATGCGGAACATCAGAACCCCAAGTTGGCGAGGTAGCCAATTGAACGCGTATGATGCTCTCAAAAAAATGAAGCAGGGAAACGAACGTTTCCGGGCCGGCCGCGCACAAGGCGTGGTCATTGACGGCCCCCGCCACGAAGAGCTCAAACAAGGCCAGCAGCCATTCGCCATACTTCTCAGTTGCTCGGATAGCCGGGTGCCCCCGGAAATCCTTTTCGACACCGGGCTCGGTGACCTGTTCGTCGTTCGGGTGGCGGGCAACGTGGCCAACGTGTCAAGCATCGCCAGTATCGAATTCGCCGTGTTGCACCTTGGCAGCAAGCTGATCGTCGTCATGGCTCACGAAAGCTGCGGCGCGGTGGCGGCCGCGATCGATGGCGGCGATGCGGGCAAACATTTGAATCGCCTGTTGAGCCACATCCAACCGGCGCTCGATCCCTCGGTACAGGACGCCAACGTCATTGCGCGGCGCAACGCCCAGGTTAATGCGGAAAAAATGATCCACGAATCGGACATCCTGCGTTCGGCCGTCGAGAATGACGGCGTCAAGATCGTCACGGCCTTCTTTCACTTTTCCAACGGTGAAGTCGAGTTTGACTGATCGTTTCCCAAGGCAGGATTGATGTACGTCAAAAACATATCAGGATTGTCCATCTGGTTGCCATGAGCTGGAAATCCGTAACGGCTCTGGCTTTGGTGGTGTCGTTGATCACCTTTATTTATCTCGACATACTTCACCTCCACGTGGCTGTTTCGATGAGTGTGATCTCAGGCATATCAACCGCGATCTCGTTCTTCATCGCCATTTTCCTGCTGGTGTACCAGGCTGGACTTGCCCTGCTGGACCCGTTTGAAGGCGAGCCGAACGACACGCCGATGTCCAGTATCGTCAGGACCATCGAGATCAATCTGCTCGAGCAGATCGGCGATAAAAACCTGCCGGACCCGGTGGAACCCGTCGATGGCCGCTACCTGATGTAGGTGGCCTAACCGCTCTCGGAATCGGCGCCCAGCAGCATAACCCCGCTGGTGGCCAGCGGCCCCAGAAACAATACGATGACCAGGATGCGGCCTTTGGCCATCGGATCGGAACCGAAGACCTCGTAGAGCCCGAAAAAATAGAAAAAGAAAGCCGCCACCAGCAGCAGGAAAACTCCCGCGACGCGGGGCCAGCGTAAAGCCACCCACGCCAACAGGAAAAACGGCACCGCCAGCAGGGACTGCATGACAAGAGCCACACCCCCGTGCTCGATGTTCCCGATCACGTTGAACAGCAGCCAGACCGAGCCGAAGATCAGCAGGATACGGGACACGGTCCGGCGCGGCCCCCAGTAGGAATAAAGGGAACTCAGCAGCCAGGTGAACCACAAAACAGCCAGGACCACCGTGACCAGCTCGCCTGCGTGTTCGACGGCCTCGCCCGCGGACCGGATCATCCCCACCAGCACAAACGCCGTCAGCCCTCCGGCCAGGTAGGCGTGGTAGCCCGCCCGGTGGACGGCCCGCATCTGGAACTCGTCCTTGTCCTTCACCCACCCCCATTCCCGCAGGATGCCCGGACCGAATGTCCCCAGCGCCGCCAGGGCCAGAAAGCGCCAGTCGATACTGGTCAAAAGGAAACCGAGGATCACAAGGGCGGCGCCGATCAGGGTGGCCGCCGCGGGGCGCCGCTGCCAGAGAAATGGTGATTCAGCCATCGTTCTCTCCTTCATCCAGCATGAAGATTTCTTCAACGGGAATACCGAAAATGACTGCCAGACGCAGGGCCAGACCGATGGTCGGGTTGTATCTGCCTTTTTCGATGGAAAGGATGGTCTGGCGGGTAACCCCCGCGCGGTCAGCGAGGTCCTGCTGGGTCATTTCACCTGCCAACAGGCGATGACGCTTCAGATGATTGCGGATTTCTGTCCGGGGTTTCATACGAACATTGTAAAGCTACCTTAACATATTGTCAAGTTAACTATACATTAGAATTCTCCGAAAAAAAGGGGCCGGTGGCTACCAGTCCACTTCCACGATCCAGATATTGGGCTCAGAGTCCCCAATAACGGCGTAGACGATAAAATCCCCCCTGGGAGACCAACGGGGCCAGTACCCGCCCCCGGTCGTCACCTGGAAGGGCTCACCCCCGGTTGCGGGAATGACAAAGATTTCCATGACACCGGTCATGGAGGACTCGTAAACGATTTCTTCACCGTCCGGAGACCAGGCCGGATGCCCCTCGTAACCAAAAGACGGGGTGATCCGGGTGAGTTGACCGCCCTCCACGGACAAAATGAACAGGGCGGAACCGTCATCCTCCAGGTTGGACTCGCAAACCAGGTCCTTGCCGTCCGGAGACCAGTCGGACGTACGGAGATAGATTCCCGAACCGCTGTTTGTCAGCCTGGAGGGGGAACCACCGGCGACGGGCGACATCCAAAGATCGGTTCCCCAATCCTTTTCCCGGTCGGACTCATAGGCCACCCAATTCCCGTCCGGGGACCAGGTGGGGTCGGCGTCGTCCCAGGCGCCGGATGTCAAAGGCAGGGGGTCCGATTCGGGGGAGTTCAAATCCAGAATCCAGATATTCTTGAAACCCGACCGATCGGATTCAAAGACGATTTTCGTCCCGTCGGGAGACCAGAACGGGGCGCTGTCAAAACCCTTGTCAAAGGTCAGCTGCCGGGGTTCCCCGCCGGTGGTGGGAATCACCCACAGATCACGGTTGCCCATGACGTCGGATTCAAAAAGGATCCAATTGCCGTCCGGGGAAAAAATGGGGTTGGCTTCAAATACTTCGTGGGTGCTGGTCACTTCCATGACCTGGGGAACCCGCTCGGCTTTCACCGTCAGGGGCGCGGACCCAGGGCTCTCGCAGCCGGACAGCAAAAGGCCAAAAATGGAAAAAAGTAAAAACAGCCCGCTTATGGGACGCATGGTTCCATCACTCCCTGGAGTTCTCCCTGTTGCCTGATTGAAACCTGGTAATGCAGCTTCCGTGCCTACCGGCCATCCCCCGATGCCGGTTTTCCGTAGTGGGAGGAATTTAGGGAATTTTGAGTATGATATCCAATAATTGAAGAGGTTTTTCTGAGGAAAACAACGGCTGTCAGCGTACCAGAGTAACCGACCCCTTGGATACAAGTTGGCCTACTTCAAGGACATAAAGGTATCGACCAGAGGACACAACCGCTCCCGACCGACCGTTCCCATCCCATTGAATGACTAGGCGATTATTGGCGACTTCCCCTCCCCTGAGGGTCTGAACCAGGGCGCCCCGGATATCAAAAATTCTCAGGACACCGGACCCGCCAACGACACCAAAGCCTGCGGGGATGGCCATTTCGATACTCGTCCGCGGGTTGCAGGGATTGGGAAATGCCGTGCTGGTCATCTGCAGGGGCTGGCCCTCTCCACCCAGGAAAAACCCGGCCAGCATGCTCTTGAGCCCATCCACCCGATTGGGATGCACAAGATGGTGGTTCTCGATGCTGCCGGCAGCCGTGGCCAGGGGTCCCCCGAAAAGGGCCCGGATGTCTTCGGCCAGGATTTCACGGGCCCGGTCCGCGTGGATCGCGTCAACCGCGAGAGACGATTCGTCCAATTGGCGGAGCTCCATGTATGCTTTCCAGCGGGCCGGATAATCATCAATGAAAGCCCAGGTCAACACGTGGCCCATCTCATGGGTGGTGATGTAGGCGATGGTGGAAGGATCGACAGGCCCGGTACCCGGAGCTAGGTAGATGGCGTCGCGGCGGGCGAAACTGCTCCCGGTCCGGGTCGGGGTGGCCGGCAGGATGAACACCGACACGTCGATCTCGGCGGTAAAACCGTGCATATCCGCCAGGGCAGCGAGGACTTCAGTCTGGCTGAAAGGATGCATATATTCGCTGTTGTCAACCAGTTCCACCGAACCGGCCGCCGGGTGCGTCAAAAATGTGGAGTTTTTTTCCAGAGATATCCACTGTTCCGAGATTTCCGTGGGAGAATAGACCGTGGCGGTGATCCCGTTTGAAAGGTGATGCACCTCGGCGGCGGATCCTGACGCAAAACCCAGCACCGCCAGCAGCCCGACTGCCGCGACGATCCCGAATCCCTGTCTGAATCCCTTGTTCTCCATGATGCGCCCTGTCCATCCCTTTCCAGAAACGATGCCCCTCTAAAGGCCCTGTGCCGGAACAATTTCCGATTACACCCATAATAAGGCAGTATTTGTTCCACTATGCGGAAACTCCGCACAATGAGAAATCCATCGGGATCAATTTTTTTTGATTGTTTTAATTAATTGAAATTAAAAGAGATAATGAAATATTTAAACGATACCGGACAAAGCGGCACGGGGTCTGTTTTTTTCCTGGAGAGCAGAATTGGGGAATTTCACGCAACCGGCGGGAAAAATCCCCCAGATCTGATTTTTTTACCAAAACCATGATATTGCTGGGGGTTATTCAGGTTCCAGGGCCAGATCAAGCGGGTTGGCGGGAACCGAACCGGGAAAGGACCAGGGCGCCGATCCCGAACAGGAAAGCCAAGGTCTTGATGAAAACACCGGAAACCATCAATACATTGGCTACCCCCTCAAGCCCGGCAGAAAGGCTGGCAACCGATCCCACAAAGGAAACCAGATGCAGAAGGCTCATGCCCAGGATAACATTGAACCAGGGCCGGTCACAGCCCATCCCCAACATGTCGCAGATCCGGTTACCGAGAACCGCTCCGCTGACGGCCACCGAAATGAGGATCACGATGACAAGGGCCAGAAAGACCAGTAAAGCCAAAGGAATCCCGATAACCGTCAGGATCAGCACCGCCATCAGGACCAGGACCATCAGGTGGCCGACGATAGCGGTCACCATCCCCAGCCCCAGGGAAGGACCGGGAGATACCCGTAACGTATCGGTTATGATCTTGAAACGTTTGCGGGGTGCGGCAACCACGGCGATGACCGCCAACAGGATCGTCAGAAGGAAAGTTCCCTGGCACATCAGGAACGGCAGGACACCCTCGCCGAACCAACCGGCCAGACTCCCACCCCGGTCACCGGGCCACAGATCCACGGACACCACATCACCGGTTTCGGCGTCGGCATCCCGATCCAGACGTCCCCCCACCGTTACGATCTTCCCGGTCACCTCGGAGGTGTCGTCCAGCAATAGATTCCCAAAAACAACCACGACGTTGCCGTCAACCCGCCCCGAGATCTCGCTGTTCCCGAAAACGACCACCACATCGCCCCGAACGTCCTCATTGACCGAAACGTGGAGATCGTCCCAGATCTTGATGATGTTGCCGTGAATAATTTTTCGCGGCTCAGGCGGCTTATGAGGAGCGAAACCCGACCAGTCCCAATCACGCGCATGATCAAAATCGATGGAATCAGGTAATTCGCTCAGAATAACCTGGGACAGGATTTCCAGACCCTGGCTCAGGTGTTCGTCCAGATTTTCGGGAATGTTGATGATAATTCCCTCGCCTGATTCATTGACGAGGGAAATGGTGTTGCCCTTGATTTCGAATTCCAGCTGACTGAGCTCCACCCCGATGCCCTCGATGACCTCGGAGATATCGGCGATATTTTCCTGGATAATCAGGCGATGTTCTTCGGAAAGATCGAGGTCGCCGCTGCTGAACTTCAGGGAATCCCGCATTTCGGCCACCATGCGGGAATACCGCCGGATCTCGATCATGAGCGAATCCCGGCTGGAAGTACTGATCTCCACGCGGTGTTCCACCGCGACCGCTTCCGCCGAGCAGTCCCAATCCGATACGGAGGTCGTATTTTGAGCGGCGGCGGTGGACACAAGAAGGCCCTGGGCCAACAGACCCAGAGCCAGGATCGTCATCGCCCCTGCCAATGCAACCACCCCAGGAAATGAACGGTTCTGAAAAGAACCGCTGCCGGGGCTGGCGAGTGCACCACTGGTCAGACGCATATTGATCAGCTTTCGGCCCTTCCCATGGATTCAAGGGCGCGGCGCCCCAATCCCTGAAGACGGACCAGAATTTCAGGCACCAGGCCGGCAACCACCAGGACAGGCAGCACGGCCGACCCATCACCCCTCAGGGCCAAAGCAGCGGAGATCGAAGCGACACCGACACCCACCAGGCGGACCGTACGGGCCCGGACGAAGCGGGGCAGGAAGGCCTCTTCCAGGAAGACAGGCACACGCTCCCTGCGCAAGGGCTCCATGGCCTGATAGGCCGCGTAGGGCACAGAGGCCAGAACCGCGGCATCGAAATCGGCCGGTACTTCATGATCAGGAAGGGAATCCAGCATCTGGAACAGCCCCAGCAGACGATCATGCTCCTCCCGGCACCCGGAACATTCCCGCAGGTGCAGGAAAAAGCGGAGTGACTCCGGCTTGTCCAGAGTTCCGTCAAGATACTCCTGCAGACCTTCCCGACAACCATCACAGGTCAGCGGCGGCCCTGAATTTTTATTTTTGCCGTTCATTTCGGCTCCTTCCCCACTGCCCCTCTCCCGGTCTGACTACCAATATTTCGACCAGACAGCAGAAACAATTCTTTGTTGGGGGGAAACGGCTGGAATGAACCCAAACCGTTTCCTCCCCTAAGGCAGGCAGGCGTCGTATCCCCCGACATTGACTTGATCACCCGCCTGATCTCGTTTACGGCGCCTTCCAGCCTTTGTTGCACCGGAAGTTAACTTTTTTTACCTAAATATCATAGGAACGGGCCGCCAGCATTTGCTGGACCTGATTGCGTGCCCGGTGAATCCTCGCTTTGACCGTACCCAGCGGCAATTGAAGGATTTCCGCTATTTCCTCGTACGACAGCTCCTGATCGTGCCGCAACAGGGTGATGGCCCGGTAATGGGGCGGTAAATCGGAAATCACCTCTTCCAGACGCTCTAGAGCCTCTTTCCTTTGCAGGACCGTGTCCGGCCCGGGTCCCGTATCAGGCAACTGGAATTCGTATTCTTCTCCATCGGGGCCTACTCCGCCATCCAACGACAGAAAGCGCAGACGGTTCCGCCGCAGATGGTCGATGCAGTGATTCGTCCCGATTCGGAACAGCCAGCTGCTGAAGGCATAGTTTTCATCGAAGCGGTCCAACAGGGAGAAAACCTTGATGAACACTTCCTGCCCCAGATCACGGGCATCTTCGGAATTCCGGGTCATGCGATAGCAAAGGTTATAGATGGCACCACGGTAGCGCTCCAGGATTTCCTTGAACGCCGCCTCCTCCCCCCGCTTGCAGCGGCGGATGGTTTTCAGGTCCTGATGCCGGTCGAACATGCTGCCTCCAGGGCCGGTTTAATTGTCGCCAGCGAAAATAGAGGTCTTCCCCCTGTCAGGTCAACTATTTCGGGGGAAAATACTGGGCCACGGGTTCGGCACCCTCCATCATTGACAGGGCGGAATCCCAGAATTAAACTGCCTTTGTAGATTTACCCTTCGTGATTCCCGACGGATTCGGCCAACATAAAGAAGAGAGAAATCCCATGAGCTTCATCGAGATGATCCAGGCACGCCAAATCCTCGATTCCCGCGGCAATCCCACCGTCGAAGTGGACGTCTTTTTGGAGGACGGCAGTGTCGGGCGGGCGGGCGTGCCGAGCGGGGCTTCCACCGGGGAGTACGAAGCCGTTGAACTGCGGGACGGTGACAAGAGCCACTACGGAGGCAAGGGTGTGCTCAAGGCCGTGGGTCATGTGAAGGACCTGGAAGAGGAACTCGTGGGCATCGACGCCACCGACCAGCTTCTCATAGACAAGATAATGTGCGAGGCGGACGGCACTCCCAACAAGGCCAAGCTGGGCGCCAACGCCATCCTGGGAATTTCATTGGCCGTCGCCAAGGCCGCCGCAGCATCGGTGGGCCTGCCATTGTACCAGTACATCGGCGGGGTCAACGCCCGCACCCTTCCCGTCCCCATGATGAACGTCCTGAACGGCGGTTCCCATGCCGACAACAACGTCGACATCCAGGAATTCATGGTCATGCCCGTGGGTGCTCCCACCTTCTCCGAGGCCCTTCGTTACGGTGCGGAGACCTTTCATACCCTCAAGAATATTCTCCATGACAAGGGGCTGGCCACTTCGGTCGGCGACGAGGGCGGCTTCGCCCCCAACCTGGGCAGCAACCGGGAAGCCCTGGACCTCTTGATGGAAGCGATCGAAAAGGCCGGCTACAAACCCGGCGAAGACATCGTGCTGGCCATGGATCCCGCCGCCAGTGAATTTTTCAAGGACGGCAAATACTATCTGGGAGCCGAAGGCAGCGAACCCTGGGATTCCGAACGGATGATCGAGATGTACAGCGACATGGTAAAGAACTACCCCATCATGTCCATCGAGGATGGCCTCGACGAGAACGACTGGGAAGGCTGGGGCAAACTGTACGAGGCCCTGGGCAACCGGATCCAGATCATGGGAGACGACCTGCTGGTGACCAACCCGGAAAAGCTGCGCCGGGCCATCGAGGAAGGATGCGTCAACAGCATCCTGATCAAGCTGAACCAGATCGGCACCCTCAGCGAAACCCTTGAAACCATCGAGATGGCCAAACGCGCAAGCTATACCAACGTGGTCAGCCACCGCAGCGGTGAAACGGCGGACAACACCATCGCCAACCTGGCCGTGGCCGTCAACGCCGGCCAGATCAAAACCGGATCCCTGTGCCGTAGCGACCGGGTGGCCAAATACAATGAGCTCCTGCGCATCGAGGAAGAGCTGGACGATCTTGCTGTTTACCCCGGCCCGGGTTGCTTCTATAATCTGAGCTGACCGAAGACGGAACTTCGGTTACAGAAAATGAGGGAGCATGAAAAACCTGCCCAATCCGGCGGCTAAAGAAGGATTCATCCGGGGAAACCCCTCCGGCAGCGTCCTGGCCCGCCATTCCCTTGCCATTCTGGTCGGCGGCGGCCTGTTGATGATCCTGGTTCTTACCCAACTGGGCGAGAACGGCATCGTCGCCTGGTTCAACCTGTCCGCCAGGGAAAATCAACTGCGCGAGGAAGTGGCCACCCAGGATCAGGAGAACCAGGACTTGTCAAGGCGCCTGGAAGCGCTCCAAAAAGACCCGCGCGCCCTGGAAAAAATCGCCCGGGAAGATGAAAACATGAGGCTTCCCGAAGAGGAAGTCCTGATGGTCATCAACCCCAAGGAGCCGGACCGGTAACGCCTCCGCAAGCGCCCTTTCGAATGTCGGGGCCGTTTCTTGACAGCCCCCACCCCGGACTCTATATTCCCTGCCCACCGCTGGTGGCAACAGTTATGAAATTGGATGCGGGGTGGAGCAGTCTGGTAGCTCGTTGGGCTCATAACCCAAAGGTCACAGGTTCAAATCCTGTCCCCGCTACCAAATTTTTCAAAAGGATCCGGGCTTTCCGGATCCTTTTTTTCCTTTATCAGGTTAGATGAGATGGTCGAACATCAGATATGTTTCCACCACCATCCTGATGCCTCTTTTCAATTGGTGGTCCTTGCTTTATGATGCGGTCGGCGTTCCCTGGAGGAACGCCGGCTTATCACCCGGAGCAGGAAAGGATTCCCCATGACGGACCCCCGAGGACACTGGAGCGGCCGGATCGGCTTCATTCTGGCAGCCACCGGCAGCGCCATCGGCCTGGGCAACCTCTGGAAATTCCCCTACATCACCTACGAGAACAACGGCGGAGCCTTCGTCGTGGTTTACATAGCAGCGATCGCCCTGGTCGGGGTTCCCATCATGATGGCCGAAATCCTCATGGGCCGGCGCACCCAGTTAAGTCCCGTGGGCGCCTTCAAGGTCCTGGCCACCGACCGCCCCGGCGGCTCCGCCTGGCAGGGTGTCGGTTGGCTCGGAGTTCTGGCCGGCTTCACGATCCTTTCCTACTACAGCGTCGTGGCAGGCTGGACCATTCATTACACCTGGCTCGCGCTGACCGGCAAACTGGCCACCCTGGCCGCCGACCCCGCGGTTCTGAGCGCTTATTTCGGCAATGAATTCCTGGCCAGCGGACCCCAGCAGACCCTGTACCATGTTCTGTTCATGGCCCTGACCACCGGCGGGGTCTACTTCGGCGTCAAGGGGGGGATCGAACGGGTCGCCAAGATCCTGATGCCGCTTTTGTTCAGTATTCTCGTTGTCATGGTCATCTACAGCACCACCACTTCGGGATTCGGCGAAGCCATTCGTTTCCTGTTCAAACCCGATTTTTCCACCCTGACCAAAGGTGCTGTGCTCGAGGCTCTGGGGCACGCCTTTTTCACGCTGAGCCTGGGCATGGGCGCCATGCTCACCTACGGCAGCTACATCGGGAAACAGATCTCCATTCCCCGCGCCGCCCTGCAGATCTCCCTTCTGGACACCCTGATCGCGCTGATGGCCTGCGTCATCATGTTTTCCATCATCAACACTTCCGGCATCGAGGTGAACAAGAGCGCCACCATTTTGTTCACGACCATTCCCACCGTGCTGGTCAAACTTCCCGGGGGCGGCCTGCTCAACGCCCTGTTCTATATCCTGATCGGTTTCGCGGCCCTGACCAGCACCATCAGCCTGCTGGAGGTCGTCAGCAGTTTCGCCATCGACGAACTGGGCTGGTCACGCCACCGCGCCACGGTGACCATGGGAGGGGTCATCACCATTTTTGGTGTGCTCAACGCCTTGAGTCTTGGCGGCAACAGCGCCCTGACCTCCATCAACCTGATCGGCCGTGAATCCACCCAGGGTGTGTTCGGAACCATGGACTATCTGGCCAGCAACTGGTTTCTGCCGGTCGGTGGATTCCTGATCGCCCTGTTCTGCGGATGGATATTGAACACAGCCACCACCCGCAAGGAACTCGAGGACGGACACGGTCCCCTGACGGGTTACGGTCTGTGGCGTTTCCTGATCCGCTTCGTGGCGCCGCTGGCCGTGGGCGCCATCATCGTCAGTGTCATTCTGGGCAAGGAATACCAGTAGGGGTCATGGCAGGTCATGAGTAGTCGCCTCGGCATATTCTACGCGATTCTTGTTCTCCTGCTGCTTGTCATGGGAGCATGGTGGCTCTATTTCCTGACCCAGGTGGGAAACGACAAGGCCGAATATGAGATCCAGAAGATGGCCACGAACAAGATGCACGCCACCTTTCTCATCCAATCCGACCCCCGGGTGCGCGAAGATCCCCAAGGGTTTCTCGGCCCTTCCTTCCCCCATCTCATTTTCGTGAAAACCGATACCGGTGTCGAGGTCCTGGTGGACCCGGCGGTGATGCGGTCCATTCGCGACGATGCACGCGCAACCCGGAACATGTTCCTGTATGAAGGTTTCTTTTTCATCACCCTTTTGGTGGCCGGCTCCACCATCCTCTACATGTCCTGGCGCAGCGAAGTCAAATTCAAGAGAACCAGGGAATTATTCCTGTCCGGTGCCACCCACGAGTTCAAGACGCCCCTGGCCAGTCTAAAACTCTACACCGAAACCCTCGGACGCGAGGGACTGGCCGACCAGGACAGGTCCCGCATCCGGGCCCGCATGGTGGAGGACGTCACCCGCCTGGAATCCCTGGTGGATGAAGTTTTATCGATGAGCGCGGACGACACTTTCGCCCAGGGGCCCCAGGTTCGGCTGGACCTGGCCACCGAATGCCGGACGGTCATGAACCAGTTGCGGGACTTTGCCCAGGACCACGGAGCCGCATTCACCCTCGATGCACCGGCGGAAGTTTTCATTTTGGGACGCGAACTGACCTTCCATATGGCTTTGCGCAACCTGGTCGTCAACGCCGTCAATCACAGTCCAGACCCCGTACACGTTTCAGTCTCGGTGCAACCGGGCGACAAATGGCACCGGGTCATAGTAAAAGACGATGGCCCGGGCATCCCCCGGCGCTTGCATGAAAAGGTCTTCGAGTGCTTTTTCAGCAGCAGCAAGGACAACCGCAGGCCGGGAGCGGGAGTCGGCCTGCACCTTGTCCGGCGCAACATGGAGACCATGGGCGGCCGCGCCGAGTTGGAGAGCGAAGAAGGCGCCGGCTGCACCTTCAAGTTGGTGATTCCCGCCATGACGGACAACGGTTGACCGTTGCCGTTTCCCGGGACGGTCCGTTGGAAATTCCAGGAGGTTACCCATGAAACGGCGCATTCTCGTCGTAGAAGATGATGCCCACCTTGCCGACGGCCTGAAAATCAATCTGGATCTCGAGGGGTACGAACCCGTGATCGCCGGCAGTGCCGAGGAAGGACTCGATATCTGGGGTAACGGAGGAATCGAGCTCATCCTGCTGGATGTCATGCTCCCGGGCATGGACGGTTTTGCCTTCTGCCGCCGGGTGCGGAATGAGGGCGACCGTGTACCGATCCTATTTCTGACCGCCCGCGGCGCCGGCCAGGACCGCATCAGGGGACTGGACGAGGGCGGGGACGATTACATTACCAAACCCTTCGACCTGGCTGAACTGCTCGCGCGCATCAAATCCCTCTTTCGCCGCCAGGACTGGTTCAGGGGTCAGGAAGCCCCCTCCACCCTGCACATCGGCAGGGCCGAGATAAATCTCCGCGCCTACCAGGCTGTCACCGCCGACGGCACCGTCGACCTGAAGGAAAAGGAAGTGATGATCCTGCGCCTGCTTTGCGAACATGAAGGCGAACCGGTGGACAGGGAAACCATCCTGGACAGGGTGTGGGGATTCGGCGCCTATCCCACCACGCGCACCGTGGACAACTTCATTCTGGCCCTGCGCAAGATCATTGAAACCGACCCTCGCAAACCCACCCATATCCTGACAGTCCACGGAGTCGGTTACCGTCTGGTCATGAATCCCGACCGGGACGTTCGGAGCTTCTGATGGAAAACGGGGCACAAAATCTGCGGGATCTATTGCGCTCTTTCACCGGAGACGACGCCACCCGGACTGTCCGATCCCGTTCGGAATCCTCAGCTGAAATCCTGGTCTGCGCGGAAGAAATGATCGCTGCGGCCCCTGTGACCGAACAGGACCGGGACCTGTGGCGCGAATACCTGGCCCTGACCCGGCACCCCGATTTCCTGACCGCCCTGCCGGACGCCGCGGCCCGGAACCGCTGGGCTGATACCACCTTCGTCGTTTGTGAGGGGATAAGCTACACCCTGGGGGATCTGCTGGACCGGAGGTCGGCGGACCATCCCGATCACATTCTTTTTCAGGAGTTGGCGGAACCCGGCAGTGGAAGCTGGAACTACACCCAGGTAAGGCGCAGGGTTCGTTCCATCGCGGCCATGTTCCTGAAGGAAGGCCCCCCGCCCGTCCTGGAAGCCGGCGGCTCGCGCGACCAGGACGGCCCCCGCGTCGCCCTGTTTTGCCAGAACAGCCTCAGTTCGGCCTGTTGTGATCTGGCCTGCCTGACCAGCGACATCTTCGTCACTCCCCTGAATATCCATTTCGGTGCCGACGACCTGGCATGGATCTTCAACCGGCTTCGGATCACGGTGGCGGTTTGCGATCATCCCGACCGGCTGGAAACACTTTTGGCCGTACGCGCCAAGGCCGATTTCCCCTTCCTCATCTACACCCTGAACCATTGTGCCCGGGTTGGGGAAAAAGACATCCACCTCCTGGAGGAACGACGGGCTCACCTCGACAAGGATGAAATTGCCGGGGTGTTGGCCGCCCGGCCCCGGCGTACCATGCGGGAACCTGCCACCATCATGTTCACCTCCGGCAGCACCGGGCGCCCCAAGGGTGTTGTCTTCAGCCAGTACAACCTGGTGACGAAGCGGTTCGCGCGGGCCGCGGCGCTTCCCGAAGTCGGCCGTGACGAAGTCATGCTCTGCTATTTGCCCCTGTTCCACACCTTCGGCCGCTACCTCGAAATGCTGGGCACCATCTTCTGGGGCGGCACCTATATCTTTGCCGGCAATCCCTCAGCCGCGACGCTTCTGGCCCAGTTTCTCCAGGTCCGGCCCACGGCACTGATCAGCGTTCCGGTCCGTTGGGTCCAGATCCGGGACCGGGTCATGGAATTGTCCCAGGGCAAAGAAATCGAACGGCCCCAGGAGGAAATTTTCAGGGACGTTGTCGGCGACAGGCTGTCCTGGGGACTATCCGCCGCCGGGTATCTGGACCCCCGGGTTTTCCGTTTTTTCCACCGGAACAATGTCAACCTGTGCAGCGGTTTCGGCATGACCGAGGGTACCGGCGGACTGACCATGACCCCGCCGGGAGATTACATAGAAAATTCGGTCGGTGTGCCGCTTCCCGGGGTTAAGGTGCGCTTCACCGATGTGGGTGAACTGCAGATCGCCGGTTGCTACATCGCCCGCTACCTGCCCGAGGATGCCCCTGCCGGCTGCCTGGCCGTGGCGGACCAGGATTCGGACGATTTCTGGCTGGCCACCGGGGACCTGTTCCGCAAAACCCATGGCGATCACCTGGAAATCGTCGACCGCATCAAGGACATCTACAAAAACAACCGCGGTCAAACCATTGCCCCCCGTGTGGTCGAATCCATATTCGAACAGGTGCCGGGAATAAAGAGGACCTTCCTCGCGGGTGACGGGCGCAGCTACAATACCCTTCTGATCGTACCGGACGAACAGGACGATGTCCTGCAATCGCTGGCCGACGAGGACGAACGCCGGGAGTATTTCCAGCAGATCGTCACCACGGCCAACCCCGTCCTTGGTTCCCACGAAAGGGTGGTCAATTTCGCCGTCCTGGAGCGGGATTTCAGCCAGGACCGTGACGAGTTGACCCCCAAGGGGTCTTACCGGCGCAAAGTCATCGAAGCCAATTTTTCCGACGTGATCACCGAATTGTACCGCTCCAGCGTACGTGTCCTGAAGGTGGGGCCCTATTCGGTTAGGATCCCGCGCTGGTTTTTCCGTGACCAGGGGATACTCGAGGACGCCATCGAGGTCAGGAACGGGGACCTGGTCGACAATAAATCCGGCCGGACCCTGGTTGTCGCTGAGGGTTCGGATGGACGGGTCGGCATCGGGGACCTCGAATACAGGCTGGAGGGACAGGTCATTGACCTGGGGCTCATGGCCCGCCAACCCCTGTTGTGGATGGGCAACCCCCAGCTGATCAATTTCAGTCCCTGCCGAACCGGTTGGGATACCGAACTGGGCGCGTTTTCCGAACAGGTCTACCTTCCCTCCGAGCGCCGCGCGGTCCCCCCGCATCCCGTGGAACCGGGCCGTGTCGACCGCCAACTGGCCGAGGTGAACGCCCTCTGCATCCGGGCCATGTTTGATGACGGGGAACAGGCCCTCGGTGCGATCTCCGAACTGAACCAGGAACTGGGACAGGCGGGCGCCCGCCAGGGCCGGGTCATTCGCAGACGGCTTGAATCCCTGGCCAACCACCCGGCCCAGGCGGTGCGTTGCCGCGCCTACCAGGTGCTGGTCCTGGACCAGCCCTCCCCCGACTACCTGCGCTACCTGCCGGCTTTCATCGAGTCGGGCAAGCCTTTTCTGGATGAAGAGAGTTTCACCGCCATCAGCAAGGCCCGCATCGAACCCCGCCGCCTGCAGGCCTTCCGCCAACGGCTCCACACCTACCGCACACAGCTTTCCTGGCCGGCCGATGACAGAACCCGACGGCTGTTCGTGGACCTCTTCCGCCTGCTGGCGGACTTCGGGCGGTTCCACCCGGAATTCTACGGTCCGATCCGGGAGGAACTGGTCAGCTGGGCCATGCACGACAAAGACCCCGCGCTGGCTGCCAGCACGCTGCGGGAATTCACTAAACTGGCGGACTGGTTCGAGGAAAAACTCAAAACCGGTTACGAAGGGCTCGATCCCGGGGCCTGGCAGGGTAAAATCGTCTTCCAGGAGGGACTCGGACTCGAAGAGGTGCGCCGTCTGGAGGAAGTCCTGATCGGGACCACCTTCCTGAAGCAGTCCATGCTGCTTGCTTTCGAGGGCGAAAAGCTGGACCTCGACGAGATAGGCCCCGGCGGCATCTGGGTTTCCCGCATCATTTCACGCTTTGAGGATTCACGTTACCGGGTGAGCGTCAACACCAACGGCGGCAAACACTTCGACCTTCAGGTCATTATCCGCCAGGACTTCGACCAGGATCATATCCGCAACACGATTTTCTGGTACATCATCCTGGGGGGATACCCTTTCGGAACGGCCGTGATGCCCAACTTCGGGTGTTTCCGCCCCGAACTGGGAGCCTTGTCCATGGCCTACGTCAGCGACCTGACGGTGTGGGAAAAGATCCGCGAGTTCAGCGGCATCCGCGGCCCGGGCACCACCCCCCCCACGCGAATGCGTTGGCACCAACTGATGGTCCGGGCCATGAGCGTGGTCGTCCGCGGTTGGCGCAACAGTGGGCGGCGAATCATTCCCGGTCTGATCACACCCAACAACATCGTGGTACCGGAGCCCGATTTCCGACGCGGCGCGGTGCAGAACAACCTGTCCGGGTGGATACCCTACTCCAGCCCCATATCCCTTATCCGGCCCATCTGGCGCAACATGTATCAGCACACGGTCAGCCACTACCCCTGGAGCCAGGAATACCTCGAAAGGGAATGGATATTCGAGGCCTTTGTGGAGGCGCTGGGCGCTGAAGACGCCCTGACCTGGCTGAAGGAACTGCAAGAGGAAATCTCTCTCCTCGAAATGGACGAAATGGGCCTGGGCTTTGTCAACGCCCTCGCCGGATTCATCCAGTCGTTGGAAAACAGTTACCACCCGCCTCTCAATCTTCTGGGAGCCATCAACCGGTTCGAAGACTGGGAAATCGTGAACCAGCAGGCCAACCTGAAGGCGCGGCTGGAAATCATCGAGGAATTGACACGGTTGTACCGTCTGGACCGGTTTCCTGAAATCGCACAGTTCACCCTGTTCAGGAATACCTATTTCAAGGATGCGGATCCGGGGCTGCAGGATATTTTCGACCGGCTGCTGGTCCGCATGTTCCGCCACCCGAACCGCAGGGCCACCCAGATGGTGGAACTTTCGGATCTGCAGTCAGCCCTGACCAACCCCGATGACCGGACCGCCTTCAACCGGATGGCCTTTCCCAACCGGATGCGCAGCGACAAGGTGGAAGTCCGCGCCGTGGGTGATCCCGCCCACAGCCAGGTCATCGTCCGCTCCACCATCGAGGACAAGTTCGGTCACGCCTATGGCATATGCGAACCCGCCGGCCCCGCCGAAGTCGGCCAATTGTACCGCCTGTTCCTGAAGTCGGGCTTTCCCAAGACCATCAGCGAGGCAGACCTTTATCTGGTGGCCACCGATGAAGCCGAGCAGATCATCGGGGGAGTTGTTTACCGGATCCTGGATGATGAAGCGGTTTTCCTGGACGGGATCGTGGTGAACCAGGCCTTGGTCGAACGGGGCATCGCCCGGGCCATCCTTGCGGATTTCTGTACGCGGCTGACCGCCCAGGGCGTCAAGACCATCAAGACCCACTTTTTCCTGCGGCGGTTCTACCAGAAACACGGCTTCCGGGTGGACGAGCGCTGGGGAGGGCTGGTCCGGTTCCTCTAGCAGGCTAGGTTCCAGCCAGGGGCCAAAGGTCCTGAAGGTTGCGGGAAGCGGACTTTTCCTTGCGCAATAGATCGGCGATGCTCGTCTGCTCCAGCACTTCCGCCACACGGTTTCCCAGATGCCGCCATACCGGGCGTAGGCCACAGTCTCCTGTGCGGGGACAATCCGGGTCGTCGTTGGAATCACTGCACGGGTATTCGAATACCAGATCGCCACTGATGCTGCGGATCACACTGGCAGCGCTTGTCCGCTCAGGCCTATTCGCCAGGACATATCCACCGTTGCGTCCCCGGACCGCGTCAACCACCCCGCCCCTGCGGAGCATACCCAGCAGTTTGGCCACCGTGGGCTCGGGCAGAGCCTCCGCTTCGGCCAGTTCGGACAGGGTCAATTGCTCGCCGACAATGGCCAGACGCATGATGAGGCGCACGGCTTGTTCTTCGGCCCTGGTAACTCGAAACATGGACATCCTCGCTGATTGATATGGAGCGGCCACGGCAGAATGGGACCGGGCCGAAAAACCATGATTTATATGGTCAAGTATTTGAAAGCTATCAAAAAAATGAATGAACGCAACTTTTGCCAGGTATACCAGGCGCGCCGGATCAGTCGGGAGTCATGATTTCCGTCGCCAGGAAACTGTCATACATATCCGCCGCCCGCGACATGAGGTCGGCATAGTCCCGGGAGTAGGCCATGGCGTCCAGGTAGGGTTTCCACTCGTCGAAGTTGAAGGAATCCTCCACCCGCATCATAAAAAGCCTGGCGGCCAGAACACTGTCCGGTCGGGCCCGGTTGATGAAATCCCTCTCCACTCCCAGGGCCGTCAACAGAATCGCCACACTGTCCTCCACGGTCGGCGAGGCGGCTTCAACAGACCGCTCCGCTGCCCGGATAATCCAACCACGGGACCACCAGTCCGGATCCTGATGGATCCCGTCACGGTCTTCTTCAGACTGGGGATCGGATTTTCCCCTTTGGATATCGGATACCATCTCGATCGGTGGCGGTGGAAGGATGACCATCCATCGGGGTTCCTGTTCCCGCTCAAGACGATCCATCAGGGACAGGGGGGAAAAAAATGATTCGATCCATTGTTGGGGAAGTAAAAAGGCGGCCCCCAGAAACACAGCAAGGGTCAATCCGATGCTGAAGGGCCATTTCCAGGGATCTCGCCGGTCACGCATAATTATTATAACGAGGGTCGTGCATGAAGGTTCCGTCAGGTGATGAATCCAGGTCCACCCGTCAACTCGGGAGCAACTCACGATTCATAACGTCAGCCAGAACTTTGTCAAGATCAGACAGGTTCAAGGGCTTGGTGAGATAGCCGTCCATTCCCGCGACGAGGCACCGTTCGCGGTCTTCGGCCGAAGCATGGGCGGTCAAACCCACCACCGGAATGTGGATTTCCGGGTCACCCTCCAGGTCGCGAATGGCTTCAGTGGCCTGCAGACCATCCATCACCGGCATTTGGACATCCATGAGAACCAGGTCGAACGCCTTCTTCCGAAATGCCTCCACCCCCAGCAGGCCGTTGGCCGCCACTTCCACCACATGCCCGCGTTTTTCAAGGTACCGTTGCGCGAAACGGCTGTTGACCGGATTGTCCTCCACCACCAGGACGCACAGTTCTCCAATGAGACCAGGTTCGGACGATCGGGAATTCCCGGAAGCCTCCCTGGGGTGTTTCTCTTCGTCCACCATTCCGGCCAGGACCGTAAAGGTGAATACGCTGCCGGCATCCTGTTCACTCTCGACGATAATGTCTCCGCCCATCAACCGGGAAAGCTGCCGGCTGATGGTGAGGCCCAATCCCGTTCCCCCGAATTCACGAACAAATGAATTATCGGCCTGGGAAAAGGTCCCGAAGATGGCGCCCAATTTGTCCCGGGGAATGCCGATGCCCGTATCCCGGACCTCGGTCCGGATCAACAGCATGCCGGCGGGGGTCGGGTCCGCGTGGACCTCGACCAAAATTTCGCCCTGCCGCGTAAACTTGATCGCATTGCCAAGAAGGTTGGTCAGAACCTGTTTGTACCGGTTGTCGTCCAGGATGACGGATCGGGGCACTTCATCTCCAACACGGCAGATTACCGGGACCCGGCAAATACTGTTGCCGGTGGTCAGGGCTTCGACGTTGCGGGAAACCTGTTCATGGAGATCCGTGCATCTGGGCTCGAGTTCCATGTGGCCGGCCTCGATACGGGAAAAATCAAGAAGATCGTTGACCAGGGTCAGCAGATTCCCCCCGGAATAGCGGGCCAACTCAAGATATTCCTTCTGCTCGTCCGTAAGGTCCGTCTCCAGGGCCAACTCGGTCATGCCCAGGATCCCGTTGATGGGTGTTCGGATCTCGTGGCTCATGTTGGCCAGGAACAGGCTCTTGGCCTCGTTGGCCGCTTCGGCTTCCCGCTTGGCGACCGCAAGTTCCCGGGTCCGGAATTCCAAGAGGTCGGCGGACTCGAAATCCCGCAGGATGTGCCGGTTCTGGATGCGGGTCTGGGACAGGCAATAGATCAGGTACAGGCTGAAGATCAGGGCCATGCGGATATCCTGGGGCGCGGGCAGGGTGCCGGCGGCAATCACCGGCAGGCCGAGGATAATTCCGAGATAGGGAATGATGGTCTTCGAATCGGCACTCAGGGCGCTGATACCGCCTGAGGCCAGGCCGGTGGTTACCAGCATGGTCAGGAGCATTTCCCAACCCAGGCCGTAGGTTCGAGCCACCAGAATGGTGAACAGGCCCCAAGTGACCGCCAACACCATGGAGGAGCCCATGAACATGCCGGCCCACAAGGTGGGATTGGTCTGATAATCGGTATCGAAACGGAAGCTCAACCGTTTCCGGACCCAACCCGTCGCCAGGCTCACGGAAATCATTACGGCCACCGTTACCGGTTCCAACTTCCACAATCCGGTCAGACTGACCACCAGGACAAGGAAGGCCGTGTACGCGAAAGACCCGGGCGCGCCTCGCCTCGCCAACAGACGGGCGATTCTGACATCTTTTCCGGCTTCCGTGCCTTCGGTCATTTGGACTCCGATTAATAATCCGGATATCGACAGTGATGGGTTGGTATAAGGATCGGCAGGAAACCGCTAAACTGTACGGGAAACTGCCATATCCCCCATACAACAGCTCTGTTATGGAAGGTCCGACTTTTTGCCGGTTCGAAGGACAAGACGTCCCGAGGTCACCGGATCGGGACCATCACTCAAGGTCAGGGCCAGGTCCGGACCGATGGCGGTGACCCGGCCGCGTCTGGCAGGTCCATCGGATGGTACGTCCGGCCGGATTTCACACTCCCGCCCCATAACCAGGGAAAACGACCGGTAGTCACGCAGCAAAGGCTCCGGGCCATCATGTTCCAGTTCCTCGAACCTTTTGGCCACAGCTTGGAGAACAAGGGTCAGGACCCTTGTCAACCCATCCTGGGGCAACGGGATGTGGTCTTTCAGGGATGTAACCCCGGGCGTGAAGGGCGTGGGTGGAACCTCCGGTGCCAATTTCACATTCAGGCCGATGCCCAGGACCGCCGACCTGATCCTTCCATCCTGGGACCTGACCGATGATAAAACCCCGCCCAGCTTCCGGCCCCCGATCAAAATGTCGTTGACCCATTTGATACCCAGACCGTTCAAGCCGCGAACCCGGGCATCCATCCCCTGTAGGGCGTCCATCACGGCAACGGCCGGCAGCATGGTCAGGGCTACCCCGGTTTCCTGGCCGTCGAGGTCGCAGCGGAGTCCGACACTCAGGTGGAGGTTCCCCTCCCGCGCCGCCCATACACGGCCATGCTGGCCATGGAATTCATCACCGGACAGGGCCAGGCACACGACATGGCCCGCCAAGTCCTTCCGGCTGGAAATCACTTGGCGCAGAACATCGTACTGGGATACCGGAGCCTTGCTGACCAGATGGAATGAGGACCAGAATTCGCTGCCGTCAAAAGACGGAGTCATAGGGATAAGGACCGCCGTTTCACTGGAACCCGACAAGGCCCTCCACAAAGCGGCATCAAACGCCCCGGCGAATTCAGGGCCGGCCATATCGGTGGCCCGGGGCAAAAATCCCGGGACAAGCCTATCAAACTCCTGTGGGTATTGGACCAGAAGCATTAATCCTCCCTCGGTTGTTAACTGACCTAATATGATCCACATTCACCTGATTGAAAAGGTCTTTGCACCCCTCATGCCCTGTGCTACGGTCCGAATTCAATGTATGCGGATTCTCGCGGGTCGCCGTTCGACTGAGATAACAAAGTGACTGACCCGGGTCTGTTTACGCAATGCAGAGGAGGCGAAATGCGGAAAAGGATTATTTGCGCCCTGGTGGTTGCCGGGTTGTTGACCCTCGGTACGGGCTCGGCCTTGGCCTCGGGTTTCAGCATCTACGAAGCCGGCTCCAAGGCCACCGCTCTCGGTTGTGCGTTTACCGCCACCGCAGATGACGGTTCGGCCCTGTTCTACAACGCCGCGGGATTATCGTTCATGACCGGCTCCCGGGCCGAAGTGAATGCTGTATTCGTGGCTCCCCAGTTTTCGTTCAGCGGGAAGTTGAGCA
>JAUVII010000017.1 GCA_030592845.1 Candidatus Krumholzibacteriia bacterium
CGGTTCCTTCAGGAGCGCTGGGCGTACCCGCATGGAAGGTGAACGATCCCGCGTCACCCTTTTTCTGGTTGTGTGTCCAGTTACCCCACGGCTGAGGCTGGGAAGCAAGAGGAGCCCCCGCCTGGCCGCCGAAGGTATAATCGTTGTAGCCACCGTCACCGTAGAAGAATTCATCGTTGCCGCCACCGGTCATCCGGCAGCCCACATCTTCCACTACCGGCATGAAGATACCCGCGTCCCAGGTAAGATCAGTTTCACCGGGATCGAGGGTCGTGCAAGCAGCAATACCGGTCTGGGTATCAGCATCGCTGTCCTTGGCCGGGTCGCTGCCCATGTTCTGCGGGCTGAACACATATCCGGCCGGCAGCATGAACCTGACGTTGTAATTGCCCGGCTCCAGGTCGCAGAACAGGTACAAGCCGGCCGCATCGGTGGCCGTGTTGTCGAGTTCGTTGCCCTGGCAATCCTCCAGATAGACGGTCACACCTTCGACTCCGGGTTCGCCGTCGTCCTGGATGCCGTCCTCGTTCAGGTCGTGCCAGACGAAATCACCGAGACAGGCCAGGGGCGGGGTAACGGGAATGGAGAATCCCGCGCCGACCCAGGCCATCGAAGCTCCGCGATCCTCGACGGGATCGAGTTCGGTGATGGTGGAGATCAACTCGACCGTGACCGAGGTATCACCCGCGGGAATGAGGATGTCCGTCAGGCACAGGGTATCCCACAACAGACCGTCGTCGCTGCCCAGGAGATCCATCCGCACATCGTCACCCGCCGAAGTGGTGAATTTGATGGCGTTCGGACGACCCAAACCGACACTGCCGGCGAAGATCACCATACGGCCCATCCGGTCCACAGGCTCGGCTCCGAAGGTGAAGGTCTGCGGTACGGTCGCGTCCAGGGTGGGTTCGAAATCGAAATAGGCCATGTCCAGACCGTCGAGGACCGAGATCTCGGCCAGCAAGCCGTCATCGTAGATGACCATCATGCCGATGCCGTTGTTCTCGTCCAGCGATCCGCCGGAATAGTCAAAATCGAATTCGCTGATGGTGAAGTTGTTGACTCCGTTGGCCACGATGCCCATGGCCGTGATGTCCGCCCGGTAGGCGGAGAACCAGTAGTTGGAGAAGAAATTGGTCGGCCCGCCGATCAATTCGCCGGTCACGTCCGCGCCGTCGATCTTGATGATGTCGTCACCGGGTGCTCCGGTGGTGCCGCCGGCCCAGTAAAGCAGGACCTGGTTGATGGTCGAGCCCATGGGCACGTCGATGGTGATGATTCCTTCATCCACTCCCACCATGCCGACGCCGCCCTGGGCAAAACAGCTGCCCGAGGCAATGGCGATCGTGGGTGTGCCGAGTGTTTCGGTACCGTTCTTGTCGTAATGGTACTGGGTCTGGGTTTGTGGTGCAGTCATCTCAGGTTCCTGGCTGCAACCCACAGCCAGAAGCCCGATGGACAGCAATAGCGCGAGAATGCGAATGCTCTTCATCCTTCGTCCTCCTACAAATGGATTTCGTGTGACGTTGATTTGATTATTTCGGTGTACTCAAGCAATTCGCCCAGGAACCGAGCGAAAGCTTCCCCCACGAATATTATCCCAGAACTGTGGAGATTTGTCAACGGAGAAGCATAATTATCCGACATAAATGATAAATTTAAACCAACGACTCTATTTTATTTAATTTATAACACTATTGACTGATTGACCGAGAGGGACAAAATCACCAGAGGTCGCCCGGTTCCGGATCCCCTATTTCCCCAGCTGGTCCCAGACAGCGCCCATGTTCATTCCACCCGCTTCGGCGATACGGGCGTGCTTGCGGGCATCCTTGCCGTTGTCCAGGTAACTGCAGGCGATACCCAGATAGGCGTGGGCCACCAGATTGTCCCTGTCAAGGGCCAGCGCCATGCGGCAACTGGCTTCCGCCGCGTCGAACTGACCGAAACGACAGAACAACCTTCCCTGACGGGCATGGGCCTCCGCTTCGGTGGGATCGAGGGTCAGAACCTGTCCATAGGTGGTGAAGGCTTCCCGGTTCTTGCCCTGTTTTTCAAAGGAACGCCCCAGGGCCAGCCACAAATCGGGGTTGTCGGGATCGGTGGAAATGAACTGCAGACAGAGATCCTCGGCTTCAAGGGTTTCACCGATATCCATCAGGCCATTGACCAGGCGAACCCTGGGCAAGGCATCCTCGGGCGAAAGTTCCCAGGCGCGGCGATAGGAGGCCACCCCCGCCTTTTTGGATCGCGTCCGGAAATGAATCTCACCCAGAATTAAATGGGCTCTCATATTCCCGGGACCCAGGGCTACGGCATCACGGGCCGCCGCCTCGGCTTGGGACATCTTTTCACGGGCTTCGTAGACCCTCGCAAGTTCGACCAGTAGATTGGAGGAAGGGTTGGCCTTATTCTTCCCGGTTACCAGTATTTCCTGCGCTTCCTTCAGTTCCCCCATCTTCATCAGAAAACGACTGAAATGGATGTAGGAGGCCGGATCCAACGGGTTTTCCGCAATCAAACCGCGGCCTTCGACCCTGGAGGTCACTTCCGCGATGGAAACTGCCGGAAGGATCAGGGCAGCCAGGACAAGCATGACGAAAAAGCTGAAAATGAAAGGACGGACAGGAGTGAATCCATGCATCGCGGGTTCTCCGATGGGTCGAAAGACCTGATTTCGTTGCTACGGCCCGGCCCCACCCGCCTGTGGCGAGGGCAGGGGCCCAGCACACCTAACAAGTTTGATGCCAACAGGAACCCCGGTTCCGAAACCCTGCAAAAAACCTGGAATCCATGGTTGGATACCCGGGATTAAACACCCAACCGCTGCCTGACCTCGGACAGACCCAAATCTGCTTCATTTACCATATCCTGCAGGATATCGCGCAGGGGCTGGACCTTGTCGAGGATGCCGACGGACTGCCCGGCCATGAGGGAACCGTGTTCCACATCGCCGTCCACCGCGGCGTTCCGCAAGGACCCGACCCAATACTCTTCCACCTTGAACTGGGCTTCCTTGCGATTGATTTTGCCATCCTTCAGCTGGGACAACAGGTCAAATTGCAATTCCCCGAAATGGTCCATGGCGTGATTGTTCAGGGCCCGCACCGACACCACGGGAAGCTTAGCACTGTACTGGGGAGTGGAAATGGCTTCCCTTGCCCTGGCCCGGATGAACACGTCCTTGAACTTGTCATGGGCGTTGCATTCCTCGGCCATGACGAATTTGGTGCCCATTTGTGCCCCCGCGGCCCCCATCAGGGTCAAATGGGTGATCATCCGTCCGGTGGCAATGCCGCCGGCCACAAAAATGGGGACTTCAGGGAAGTTGAAGAGGATTTCCTGCAAAAGCACGATGGTCGAAACATGGCCGATGTGACCACCGGCTTCACTGCCCTCCAGAATGAGGCCGTCCGCCCCGTAGCTGATCATCCGTTTGGCGATACTGCTGGTCGAGGCGAAACAAAGCACCTTGGCACCGCTCTGTTTGGCCTGCGCCACTTCCGACCCGCGAGGCAGCGATCCGGCAAAAACGATGTGCCCGACCTTCTCCTGACAAAGAATGTCGAGATGAGCCTGATAGTTGGGCGCGATGGTAATCACGTTTCCGCCGAAGGGACGGTCGGTCAACTTCCGGGTCTCGGCGACGTACTCGGAGAACAGTTCGGGCGGCATGTTACCCGCCGCCAGGACACCGAAGGCACCCAGGTTGCTCATCAGCGAGACCAGTTTGGGATCACTGATCCAGGTCATGGCGCCGCACATGATGGGCAACTCGGAACCGAGAAATTCTTTCCCTCGGCTCCAGATCCGGTCGAGGTTTTCGGTGGACCGAACGGGGTTCGGTGCGCTCATGGTCATCCTCCTGAGGCGGAATAATCGGATAGGCCAGTGTATAACAAGTTTGCTCAATCATCCCATGTAATAGCAGAAGAACCGGGGTTTTGCAACCAATGGCCAAATCCCCGGTTCTTCGTATTTACGGCCTGATCAGGCTAAATTATCCAGCATCACTTCGGCGATGTCACGCGCCCGCATGGTTTCGCCGCGATCGGTTTCCTTGATGGCGTCGCCGAGCATAGTCAGACAGAACGGGCAGGCGGTGCACACTTCGGCCGCCCCCGTGGATGCGGCTTCATCGATCCGGTTGTGGTTGATACGGGTGCCCAGGTCTTCCTCCATGAACATCCGCCCGCCACCGGCCCCGCAGCAGAATCCCTCACGGCGGTTCCGGGGCATTTCGCGCTGCTCGATACCGTCGATGGCGCCCAGGATTTCCCGCGGAGCATCGTAGATGTTGTTGTGACGCCCGAGGTAACAGGAATCGTGGTAGGTGACGGCCAACGCTTCGCCACCCTTCAATTTCAGCCTTCCAGCGGCAATCAGTTCCGCCAGAAGCTGTCCATGATGGATGACTTCCACATCCTGCAGCCCGAAGTCCGGGTATTCGTTGGCGATCATGTTGAAGCAGTGCGGACACGCGGTCAGAACCTTGCCCACCTTGTATTTCTGGAAGGTGGTGATGTTGGCCGGGGCCTGCATCTGGAAAAGATATTCGTGCCCCACCCGGCGGGCGGGATCGCCGCAGCAGAGTTCCTCGGTGCCGAGCACCGCGTAATCCACGCCCGCGGTATTCAGCAGCGTGCACAGAGCTCGCAGCACATCGGAATTGCGGCTGTCGAAACTGCCGGCGCAACCGACAAAAAGCAGATAGTCGGCCTGACCCTTGTCCCTCATGCGCGGAACGTCCAGTTCGCCGATCCAGTCCTCGCGCCCCGCGGCGCTGACGTTCCAGGGATTACTGTTGTTCTCCAAACCCTTCAACGCACCCTGCAGGACGGCGGGCACTTTGGCCTCCATCATGACCAGGTGGCGCCGCTGGTCGATGATGTTGGGGATGTGATCGATCATGACCGGACAGGCATCCACGCACCAGCCGCAGGTCGTGCAGGCCCAGATGGCCTCTTCGTCATTGACCTCGCCGATCAAGGCGGGGCGGGTCATCGCTTCGACGGCGGCGGCGGCTTCGGCCATCTTTCCCTGGGCCTTCAGCTTGCCGACGGCGATCAGGTGCTCGGCCATCCCGTAGGCCTGGTCCCGTTCGTCGACGATGATGGAACGCGGCTTCAGGGGTTTGTCCGTGAGATTGGCCGGACACATCTCGTCGCACCGGCCGCACTCGGTGCAGGTGTACATGTCCAGGAAGCGGCGCCAGGAAAAGTCCTCCAGACGGCCCACCCCGAAGACTTCGCGACCTTCGAAATCCATCTTTTCCAGGGCACCGCTGGGGGTCAGGCGCCGCAGGTAAACCGCAGGTAGGGCGGTGATGACGTGGAAATGCTTGCCAAAGGGCAGGAAGTTCAAAAAGGCCAGCAGCAAGACCACATGAATCCAGAACATACCTTGCCACCAGGCCGTGACCACCGCTTCGGACTGGCCTTCAAAGACCCCCACGGTCAGGGTCGATACCCAGGCCCACCCCTTTTCCGCGTGGTCTGGCTGCAAGGTGAACATGGCCGCGTCGGCCAGGAAATCCGTCACCATCAGGGCGGCGATCCACACCAGGACAAACAGGGCTTCGAGACTCAGGTGAAGGCGGCTGGGCTTGACGACGAGCCGGCGCCAGATGGCGTACATGATCGCCAGCAGGACCAGGACCGCGAAGGTGTCCTTGAACAGGGCATAGACCAGACCCAGGTTCCCGCCCAGCAACGGGAGGTGGAAATCGGGAGAAAAGCCCCTGCCGACCAAAGTCGCCGTCCGGGTGAATATCACCAGAAAGCCGAAGAAGATGGTCGCGTGCATCAGACCGGCCCAGCGTTTGTACAGCAACCGCTGCTGGCCGAAGCCGATGATCATGAGGGATTTGAATCTTTCCCAGGGCCGGTCGTTCATGTTCTGGTTTTCGCCGGCACGCATCAGCCAGAAACGGTCGGCCAATGTTCCGATGAACATGGACATGGAAAGGAACAGGAGGATGGTCATGAAAACCGGATTCACGGGAACCCCTTCCTTTTACACACATCTCGGGCGCTGCATACCGCACCCTCAACCTTAACTGAATGCTTATTCAGTGAGGATAAAGCATGGGTCCCCTGAATCCCAGAAAAATGTCTTACCGAAAAAGGGCCTTCAGATTACCAAAGGAAGTTTGGCTGACGGGGATGGCGGAGTCGATCAGGATCAGGTCACCGATACTGTTGGCAAACCCCAGATCCAAATTGTCGGGACCACGAACATCCACATCCTGGAAGATCAGGGGAGTGGAACCGAAATCAAGGGCCGTGAAATGACAGACGGCGATGGTCAGCGATTGGTCGTTGGCTCCATCGAGGACGGAGCTGGAGAAATGGATGATGCCCTGGGGATCGACGGTCGTATAATCGAAGAAGAAGTAATCCTGGCCGGTTCCGGTATACCACGGTCCCGCCTCTATGTTATCGAGTTGCAGCAGGAAGGGGTCAAAGGCCAGAATGACCTCCACCCCCTTGACGGCCTGCCCGTTGCAATCGATGGCGATATCCACCGTAAAAACCAATTCCGTGGGCAGACTGAGCGTGGGATCGACAAACACTTCCTGGGCGACGGCCGCTTGTATCAGGGCAAACGGAAGAATTCCCGATACCACCAGGACCAGGCTGAAGAAACAAATACGGGAACGAACCATGAAAATCTCCCCTAATCCCCCGACTGCTCGCCAGAAGTTCGGCATAAAGGAATCCAACTACATTTTTTTGGGGCGAGTCTTGATCCATTACGAATTCTATCCTAATCCTCATGATTTTTAAAGCGAATAATTCAATTATGAATATTTTTTTTGTATGAACCTCCCTCAATTCTCCCTTGTTTACAAGCAGGCTCCGGGAAGATAGATTTTTGGAGAGCTTATTGAAGAACAGGTTCGGGTGCACCGGGACAGGTGGATCCAGGAAGGACGACTCATGAACAAGAGCCAGAGCCCCAGCAATCCCTCCGACGAGAAAATCCGCGAGATCCTCGGCGCCATGAAGTGCGTGGCCGTCGTGGGAGTTTCGGCCAAACCCGACCGGGCCAGCCACGGCATCGCCCGATTCCTGGTTGGCCAGGGGTTTGATGTCGTCGGAGTCAATCCCGTCCTCAAGGAAGAAGTCCTGGGCATCAAGGTCTATGAGTCATTGACCGATGTTCCCGGGTCCATCGACGTGGTGAACGTCTTCCGGCGGAGCGAAACCGTGCCGCCGGTCGTGGACGGAGCCATCGCCATCAAGGCCAAGGTCGTGTGGATGCAGGAGGAGGTCGTTCATGAAGAAGCCGCGGCCAAGGCCCGCGACGCAGGCCTCGAGGTCATCCAGGACCGCTGCCTCTACAAAGAGTGGCTGCGGCTGATGAACGGCTGACCGGATGAACGACTTCAAGGCCAACGAGTTTTTCCACCGTCCGTGCAACCTGGTCACCGGGGCCCTTGGTTTTGTGGGCGGACACCTGGTTCGCAGCCTGGTGATGGCCGGCCATCCGGTGGTGGGGCTGGACCGTTACACCGGGGACAACAACCTCCCGAAGACCGTCGGGCCCTTCGCTCTGTCCGGGCCGGCGGCCGACTGGCCGGGGGCCATGGTCTACACCGCGGACTTCGGCAGTTTTTTCTATGTGCCCTGCCCCCTCGAGGATCCGGATCCGGTGGCGGTGTTGCTGGACCGCCTCCGCCCCACAATGGTCTACCACCTGGCAGCCCAGAGTTCCGCCGCCGTTTCCTACCGCGATCCCGCCGGCACTTTTTCCGCCAACGTGCAAGGCACCCTGAATCTTCTCGAAGCGGTGCGCGCCATCCCCGACGTGGAACGGCCGGTGGTATTGTCGATCGGCTCCTGCGAGGAATACGGCCCCCAGCCTGAAGATGCCTACCCGCTGCGGGAGGACACCGCCCTGAATCCGGTATCCCCCTACGGCGTGAGCAAAGTCGCCCAGACACTTCTTTGCCGGCAATATGTCCGTTCGTATGATCTGCCCGTGGTCATGACGCGTTCCTTCAGCCACACCGGCCCGGGTCACGATACCCGGTTCGCCTTCCCCAGTTTCGCCCGCCAGATCGCCGCGGCCGAAGCGGGCACAGGGCCTGCTGAAATCGTTACGGGCGATCTATCGCCGGTGCGGGATTTTCTCGATGTCCGCGACGTCGTGGCCGCCTACCGCCTTTTGCTCAAGGAAGGGCGCCCGGGAGAAATTTATCACGTAAGTTCAGGGATTCCTTTGACGATAAGCCAAGGACTCGAGATATTGGTGGGCAGCGCGAAATGCCCCATATCCATCCGCCGTGATCCTGGGCTTTGCCGGCCCTCGGATACTCCGTTCATGGTGGGTGACAGTTCCAAATTGCGACGGGATACCGGGTGGGAACCCGAGTGGGAAATAAAGAACACACTCATTGAGCTGCTGGACGCGGCCCGAAAGGAATTTCAATGATTCGAATCTGCATGGTGGGCACCGGATACGTCGGCCTGGTATCAGGGGCGTGCATGGCCGACTTCGGCCACCGCGTGACCTGCGTGGACATCAACGAGGAACGCATCAAGGGCCTGGTCAAGGGTGTCATCCCCTTTTACGAGCCGGGTCTTGATCGTTTGGTCCTGAAGAACGTCGAAGAACAGAGACTGTTTTTCACCACCGACCTGGCGGAAGGCATGAAAGACGCCGACATCGTTTTCATCGCCGTCCAGACCCCCATGTCCGAGTCAGGGGAAGCGGACCTGAAGTACGTCATGAAGGTCGGCGAGGAAATCGGTGAACTTCTCGACCGCTACATGGTGGTCGTCACAAAAAGTACCGTTCCGGTCGGGACCAACCGCACTCTCCAGAAAGTCATCGCCTCCAGGCTGAAGGCCGACGTGGAGTTCGACATGGCCAGCAATCCCGAATTTCTGAGGGAAGGCTCCAGCATCGAGGATTTCATGCGCCCCGACCGTGTGGTCATCGGTGTCGAGACGGACCGTTCCGAGGAATTGATGCGTGAGATCTACCGGCCGCTGTACCTGAGCGACACCCCAATGGTCAGGACCGGCATCGAAACCGCCGAACTGGTCAAATACGCTTCCAACAGCTTCCTGGCCGTGAAGATCTCCTTCATCAACGAGATCGCGAAACTGGCCGAGGCCGTGGGCGCCGACGTTTTCGACGTGGCCAAGGCCATGGGGCTGGACAAACGCATCGGCCGCAAGTTCCTGCATCCGGGCCTTGGTTTCGGCGGCAGCTGCCTGCCCAAGGACACCAACGCCATCGTCCACATCGCCCAGGAGGCCGGCAGCGAAATGTCCATCGTCAAAGCGGCCATCGAGGTCAACCGGGACATCCCCGGACGGGCCATCGCCAAGGCCGAAAGGCTGGTTGGGGACCTGTCGGGGAAAAACGTGGCTCTGCTGGGTCTTGCATTCAAACCCAACACCGACGATATCCGCTCTGCCGCCAGCCTCGACCTGGTCGACCTCCTGAAGGCCAAAGGCTGCCGTCTGACGGCCCACGACCCGGCCGCCATGGAGAACTTCAAGCAGGTTCATCCTGACCTCGGTTACTGCCAATCACCTTACGAAGCCTGTGAGGGCGCCGACCTGGCCATCCTGGTTACCGAATGGAACCAGTACCGCCAGCTCGACTTCAACTGGCTGGCCGAGGCCATGGCAGGAAAAGCTTTTCTGGACTGCCGAAACGTGTATGATCGTCCGCATCTGGAAAAATTCGGTTTCAAGTACGACTGTTTCGGCCGGGCGGATCACTCCTCCCCCGCCAGTTGAGGAAATCATGTCTGCAAAAAACGACAAGCGGGTTGGCCGCTACGACCTGATCACGCCCATGCTGCCCTGCAAGGACGAGATCATGGAAAAATTCGAGAAGTTTCTCATGTCCGGGAATTACATCCTGGGCGAGGAAGTGCGTCTGCTCGAGGAAGAGCTGGCAGCGGCCTGCGACGTGGTCGATGCCGTTGGCGTCGCCTCGGGATCCTCGGCCCTGTTCGTCGCCCTGGCCATGGCCGGCGTCCGTCCGGGCCACGAGGTCATCACCACTCCGTACACTTTCGACGCCACCATGGAAGCCATCATCCTGCTGGACGCGGTTCCGGTTTTCGTGGACATCCGTCCCGAGGACCTGAACATCGATCCCGGCCTGATCGAGGCGGCCATTACCCCCAAGACGAGGGCCATCATGCCGGTGCCCATCTTCGGGGCTCCGTGCGACATGGATCCCATCAACGAGATTGCCGCCAAACACGGCCTGGAAGTGGTCGTGGACATGGCCCAAGGCTACGGCACCCTGTACAAAGGCCAGGCCATGGGCTCCTTCGGCCGCATGAGCACCCTGAGTTTCTACCCGACAAAAAACCTGCCCGGCATCGGAGACGGCGGCATGGTCCTGTGCCGCGATCAGCGGGACGCCGACCGGATCCGGAAAATCCGCGCCCACAAGGCCGTCCGGGCCAACGACCGTCTCTACACCGGCTGGAACAGCCGGCTTGACGAAATCCAGGCCATGGTCATCCGGATCCGTCACGGCCGCTTCAACGAAGAGCAGGGCGACCGCGACCAGGTGGCGGCCATCTATGACAGCTACATCCCCGAGGCCCATCGCCTGCAGTACCCCATTGGAAAAGAGGGCATGAAAGTGACCCATCACCAATACTGGGTCCGGTGTACGCAACGCGACAAGCTGCGGGACCTGCTGGATGATAACGGGATCGACACGGCCATCTTCTACGATCCTCCCCTGCACCGTCATGAACTGGCGGAGTACGTTCGCACCGGCAGCGACATGACCGAAGCCGAACGGGCCGGCCGGGAGGTTCTGATCCTCCCCGTCCATGCCGCCCTTCCCTTCGAGGACGCCCACCGCGTCGGAAAAATCGTTCAGGATTTTTTGGCGGTTGAAGAAAAAACCGCCAGCAACTAGGAAAAAGCGAGGTTCGGTTTGAAGTCCAGGGTCATCAGTTTCGGCAGTCTTGCTTCTCCCCTTGCCAGAAACCAGACCCAGGCCGTCATCGATCGCATCCAGGAGCGCCAGCCCCGCCTGACCTGCCAGTTGAACATCTGGGATTCGCCTATCAGCAAGGTGGCCAAGGCCGACGAACCGTTTGTCGCGGCCAGCCGTGGTGAAATGGAATTCCTGGAGCAGCAACTGGTCAACGAACAGGCCCGCCTCGTGGTGGTTGAAGCCGCCGACATGGTCCTGCCACTTCCCGAGGGCATCGCGGTCATGTGCGTACCTGACCGGGCAACCCCTTTTGACGCCTACCTCAACCGCCAGGGCCTAATCATGGACGAAATGGACCCGGGCTGCTGCGTCGGTGTCCTTTCCATGCGGTCGCGGTCCCAGATGCGATCGCGGTGGCCGGACATCTCCTTTCGGATACTCCGCGGAGGTGTTGACCAGGCCATGGAAATCCATATGCGGCTGTCCGAAATCGATGGCCTTGTTCTGCCCGCCGCGGTCACCGAACATCTCGGCATCCAGGGAATCGTCGCTGAAATCTTCGCCCCCGAATTCATTCTGCCGGGACCGGGACAAGGCACCCTGGTGGTCCTGGGCCGCAGCAACGACATGGAGGCCAGGGAACTATTGGCCGATCTCCATTCAGCGGACACGGCGGTCGAGCTGGAAACCGAGCAGGCCTTTTGCCGGCGCATGATTTCCGACCAGGACCTTCCCGTCGGCGCCCTGGCGCGGGTTGCGGATGACGAAGTCGTCATCACCGGCACCACCGGACCGGGAACCAAACGCATCGCCGTCAACGGGGAAATCCATGAGGCGGAGGCCGTGGGCAGCGGTCTCGCCGAGCAGATTCTCTCCCGCGGAGAATCCTTCGCCGATCTTCTGGAAGCTGATTTCCCCGACGGGCTGCCCGACGAAAACAATGAGGACGTCTCCATCCTCGAGGAAGTCCCCGGGGATTCCGACGACACCGACGACGACTGGGATCTGGACGAACTTGAAAACCTGAAAAAGCTGGAAGATCTGGCAGGCATCGAGAAAAAACCCGCCGGGGCCGATGACGAGGATGACGAAGATATCGATTACTTCAACAACGAAGATTGATCCGGATCACACACCCGCCAAATCTTTCGCGATGCGCGCCGCAGTGAAGGGATCACGCATCTGGGCCGTGCCCACCTGGACGGCAACAGCTCCGAGCGCAAAAAATTTCAAGGCGTCCCGGTCATTTCCGATTCCCCCCACCCCGACCACCGGAACCTTCGCCCGGGTAATGATTTCATCAACCTTTGCCAGGGCAATGGGGCGGATCGCGGGTCCCGAATACCCCCCGAATCTTCGGGGCAGGACAGGCCTTCCCGATTTCAGATCCACTTCCAGCCCGACCACCGTATTGATGGCGCTGACCGCATCAACCCCGGCGGCGGCCGCGGCCGTGGCCAAGCCGCTGATGTCGGTAACATTCGGGGTCAGCTTGGCCAACAGGGCGCGGTCGGGAAGGTATTCCCTGGCGGCCCGGACACAAGCGGCCACCGTGTCGGGATCCCTGCCGAAATCGTGCCCGCCCTCGGCAACATTGGGGCAACTGAGATTGATCTCCACCCCATGCCAGTGGACAAAGCCCACCGCGGCCTGGTGCAACCGGGATACCATGTCTCCGAATTCTTCCGGACGCGTAGCGGCAAGACTGACCACCGTGGGAACACCCATCTCTTCCAGAGCGGGCAGGGTTTTGGCCAGAAACTCCTCGAAACCCACATTTTCCAGACCGATGCTGTTCAGGGCCCCTTCGTTGGTTTCCACCAGGCGCGGCATGGGATTGCCCGGGCGGGCCTGCGGTGTCACGGTCTTGGTGACCACGGCCCCGACACCCTGATAGGGCGATGAAAATCCCTCGGCTTTCATCTCGTGGCCGGTCAACCCGTAGGCAAAACATCCGGACGCTGTCCAGATGCGTCCGGGAAATTGACGTGGCCCCAGAGTGAAGGGTTCGGTGGGGTCGATGGTCCACCAGCCAGGAAGTGACAAGGTGATTCCTCTTCGGTTAGTGGTTGCTTCGATCAGTCCTGCCAGGCCAAATCAGCTGCGTTGAATACCGGCCCCTCCGTGCAACAGGTGGCGTTGCGCACGTGGCCGGGACCCCCGGACGCATCATGCACCGGCACGACACACCCCTTGCAGACACCGTAGCCGCACCCCATGTGCTCCTCCAGGGAGAGCCAGCAGGTCCAGCCCCGCGCCGAGGCAAGCCTGGAAGCCGCTTTCAAAAGGGGGGTTGGACCACAGGCCAGGACCATTCTGTCTTTCCGGTTCCCAAGGTCCTGGCGCGAGGCAACCAGGTCCGTAACCAGCCCCTGCCACCCCTGGCGACCCGCCGGAAGGTCCTTCAGGGAATCCAGGCTGATATTCCATCTGTCCCCCAACAGGTCCCAGGGCACGTCGCCGCCATCCCGCGCGCCAAAAAAGGCGTCGATTTCCCCGGCATGGCGCCCAGCCTGGCGGTCCAACCATGCGGCCAGGGGGGGAAGCCCCACACCGCCGGCGATCAGAACAACCGGCTGGTCCGGATCAGGTTGAGGGAAGGGCCGGCCCAGAGGACCCAGAAATACCAGGGCGGCCCCTGGCTCGAGGGCGTTCAGCGCGCGGGTTCCCCGTCCCACCACCCGGTACAGAAACGACATCCGGCGGTCTTTCGCCTCGTAGATTGAAAAAGGACGGCTGAAAACCAGGGCGCTGTCACCAGCCAGATTGAGCATGGCGAATTGTCCCGGCTGAAACGTGACCGGGGAATCAAATTCCACCACAAGCTGGAGAAGACCGCTGGAAACCGGAACGTTGGCCACCACCACGCCCTCACAGCTGGCGGCCGGCATCACGGGCAGGTCAATCATGGTCCGGGGCCCATCCGGCGGTTGCATCAGGCTCAACGGAGGAAATCCCAGTTCTCATCCTTTTTCTTCTTCTTTTCATCCTCTTCCTTTTCTTCTTCCTCTTTTTTCTTTTCCGCATCCTCGTCCGTCGTCCCGTCAACAACCTCTTCCGGGGCTCCCTCCGGTCCCGCCCCGGTACCGGCGGCCCCCATATTTTCATCCGTGATGACAGGCGGGGCTCCATCGGGCAAATTCTCGGTTCCCGCACCGGTCACCGCCCGCAGGGAATCAGCCGTGGCCTGGGCCTCCAGGTCCTTGACTGCCGCCTCAAATGCCTGAGTCTGCCTGGTCTGGGCGGCCTGGACAGCCATTTGAGGCGGTTCGAACAGGATATTCGCCCGGCGTGACAGATAGACCATGCGCCGGCGGACACCGGCCATCTCCTGGGTCATGCCGACCAGGGAAGAGCTGAAATCGGTTTTCTCGATGAGAGCCTCCCTCTCTTCGGGAGTGAGGTTCGAGTACCGTTCCAACTGCTCGGCTTCCTGCCGGGCCAGCAGATATCCCAGAAGGTTGCTGTCCTGGTTGGTCCGGATCTCGAAGGCCTGGGGAGACCCGGGAAATCTTTCTTCCAGTTCCCTGGAGAAGATTGCCGCCGAATCGGGTTTTTCAAGATACCGGTCATAGGTGATGTAAGCGCCGTACAGGGCGCGGGCGGCCGCCGTACTGTCGGCCGCGGTATCGGCGGCCGCCCGGACATAGAGATGGACGGCAACCGCGGGTTTCTCGAAACCAAACAGCATGGCGTTTGCCTGGAGGATCAACAGGCCGGGGATCCGTTCGGGGCTGGCATCGGGCAGTGCGATGTCCGCCGCGAGATAGTCCTTGAGGTTGTCATTGAGGCGCCTGGTACGGTCCTCATCGTCAAGCTCATCACGTCTGAGAATGGCTGTCTGGAATTTGGCCCTGGCCTCTTCCAATTCTCCGCGTTCGATGTAGAGGTAACCGAGCAGATCCGATGCGCGGGCCTTGACCGCGGGAGTCTCCCATTCGGTCGGCATACTCTCCAGCAAAGGTGACGCATCGTCACCTTTTCCCTGGGAAATCAGGCTTTCCGCCTCTACCAGGAGGACCTCTCCCTGGGACTTGTAAATCCCTGCCTGATCCCTCAGCTCCACCAGCAGAAGGTCGGCCATCTCGAAGTCCCCCATGCGCACGTGCACCCGGGCCCTGAGCAGCTTTGCCTGGAAACCCAAATCCGCGCTTGATGTTTTGTCGCTGACCTCCTGGAGAACCTCCGCCGCGACCGGATAATCCTCCATTTCCCAATAGCACTCCGCCAGCTTCAAGCCGATCCGGTCCCTTTCCTCGATATCGGAATCAAGCTCCAGATAGGCGCGGTAGTTTTCCGCCGCCACCTCCCAGTCCTCCAGGGCAAAGGAGTTGTCGCCGCTCACCTTCCGCGTTTCGGCCTGGTAACCGCTTTCCGGATAGAGTTTCGCCAGACGATCGAGGTATTCCTGGCTGCGGCCCAGAGCTCCGATCAGGAGGTAATCCAGGGCGGTCAGGTACAGGGCTTCTTCGAGATAGGGAGTCTGGGGAAAGTTGGTGAACAGCAGGTCGAACTTGCGAATGGACATCCGGTACGATTCAAGCCGGAAGTAGGCTTTCGCCTGGAGAAACAGGGCGTCATCGGTGAGGTCGTGGCCCGGATATTCGTCCAGGACCTTCTGGGCTTTCTTGATGGCGCTTTCGTATTCCGCCTTCTGGGTACCGACCGGTGTGGGCGGATCCTTATGCTGGCGGATGGCCTCCTCCCTGACATGTTCCGCGCTGTCGAAGTTTTTCTGGGCGTTGTAAAACGTATTGTATTTGGCGCAGCCGACCAGAAACACGATCAGGACCAGCGCTCCCGTGGGCCACAACAGCCGGGGCGTCCTGTTTCGCGGACGGATTGACCCCTTCAGGCAGGTGGTTTCCGGCACCCTCCGGCCTCCATCAGGCAAACCCGCATCCTCAAGGGAGGAAGTCCTGGAATTGTAACTATTCTGAGAATTCACCACTTACCTTCACCCGGACGATTGTCAAAACCCGGCCCCGAGGACCAACATCCCTTTGCAACTGCAATATCCGTTCCGGTCGAACCGCCGGCGCTGGCAGGCTGTTAATCCTGGTCACGCCAGGTCAGACGCCCACCCAGGAAAGTCGCCGTCACCCGGCCGGTCAGTGTCTCCCCGAGAAAAGAGGAGTTGTGGCTGAGCGACTGGAAATCATCCTTGGCAACCACCCATTGGCGCTCCGGATCGAACAGGACAAAATCGGCTTCCGCCCCCTCTTCCAACCGGCCCGCCGGCAGGTTGAAAATGCGCGCGGGAGTTTCGCTCATGCACTGGATCAGCTTGCCCATATCCATGATTCCCGTATTGACAAGATACGTGATTCCCACTCCGAGAGCCGTCTCCAGACCCGTAACACCAAAGGGGGCCTGGTCAAACTGGTATTCCTTTTCGGTATCGGTGTGGGGCGCATGGTCCGTGGCGAGGCAATCGATGGTCCCGTCGGCGAGACCCTCGGCCACCGCGTTGACGTCGTCGGCTTCCCTCAAGGGAGGATTCATCTTGAACAGCGGGGAATAATCGCGGCATCGTGAATGATCCAGGCTGATGTGGTGCGGTGTGGCCTCGGCCGTGATGCGCAGCCCTTCGGCTTTCGCCCGGCGAATGATTTCCACCGCCCCTTTGGTGGACACATGCGCAACGTGGAGGTGGGCGCCGGAGGAGCGGGCGAGTTCGACATCCCGGAAGACCGCGACGTCTTCTCCGGCCCTGGCCATGCCGACCAGACCCAGGCGGGCGGACCAATATCCGCCATGCATGCAGCCCTTGCCCACGATGGATTTGTCTTCGGCGTGGGTGATGATCGGCACACCCAGGACATCGGCGTACTTGAGGGCGTTTGACATCAGGCCACCGTTTTCCACAGGCATCCCGTCGTCCGTGAATCCGACCGCCCCGGCGTTCACCATGTCGCCGAATTCGGTCATGCCCTGGCCTTTCAGACCCGGGCTGACCGATCCGGTGGGATGGATCCGGCACAGGCCGGCCTCCCGCCCGCGGTCGATGAGATAGCGGATCATCCCGGAATTGTCGATGGCCGGATCCGTGTTCGGCATGGTGACGACGGAAGTATATCCACCCTTGGCGGCCGCCTTGCAGCCCGAGGCAATGGTCTCTTTTTCTTCGTGGCCGGGTTCACGGAAATGCGCGTGCAGATCCACAAAACCGGGAGCGCAGATCAACCCTTCACCGTCCAGGGCGGGAACACCCTCGACTTTGGGAATACCTACGCCCAGACCCTCGATCCTGCCCTTGCGGACATGCAGAAATCCCTTGCGCTTGCCGAGTTTTCCCCGGCGGCAGAGTTTGACGCCGGTCACAAGGAATTCCGAGGGAATGCGCTGCCAGCTCCATTCCATTTCCGAACCTCTTTCCGATTAACCCAATAATTATTCCTGCGCCGGGGACAGCGCCCCCGGATCACCGCCGGACAGCAGATAGATCAGGGCCATGCGCACGGCCACGCCGTTGGCTACCTGATCGAGAATGACCTGGCGGGGCCCATCGGCCACGGTGCTGGAAATCTCCACGTCCCTGTTCATCGGGCCCGGATGCATGACGAAGGCTTCGGGCTTAAGGGTCCGCACAACATCTTCGGTAATACCGTACATGCGGTGGTATTCCCGATTGCTGGGGAAGGACGCGCTGGAATGCCGCTCCAGCTGAATGCGAAGCACGTTCAGCACATCGGCGTCGGCCACCGCTTTTTTCAGGTCGTACTCGATATTGACACCCAGACGGGCCAGGCCTCCGGGAACCATGGTCGGCGGGCCGCACAGGGTAACTTCCGCACCCAGCTTGTGCAGACCCCAGATATTGGACCGGGCCACCCGGCTGTGACTGATGTCCCCGATAATGGTGACTTTTTTGCCCCGCAGATCACCCAACCTCTGCCGCATGGTCATGATGTCCAGCAACCCCTGGGTGGGATGCTCGTGGGCCCCGTCCCCCGCGTTGATGACCGAACACTCCAGAACCTTGGCCAGGTACTGCGCCGCGCCGGCTGAGTTGTGCCGGATGATCAGCATATCGATCTTCATGGCGGCGAGGTTTTCCGCTGTATCGCGAAGGGTTTCACCCTTGGTGAAGCTGCTGGTGGCCGAACTGAAGTTGATGATGTCCGCAGACAGGCGTTTCTCAGCCAGTTCGAAGCTGATGCGGGTGCGGGTGCTGGGCTCGTGGAAGAAATTGACCACCGTGCGGCCGCGCATGATCGGAACGCTGCGAACCGGCCGGTCGAACACTGCCCGGAAACGGGAGGCCATTTCCAGGACGCCCAGGATTTCCTCGGCCGATATTTCCTCCAGGCCGAGCACATCCTTGTTTTTCAGGATCATTCCGCGGCGACCTCCCCGACCACGACTTCGGCCTTGTCGTCGAATTCAAGAACCTTGACCTTGATGATCTCGCGCTGGGAAGTCGGCACGTTCTTGCCCACGAAGTCGGGGCGAATGGGCAGTTCGCGGTGACCCCTGTCCACCAATACCGACAGACGGATGGCCTCGGGCCGACCCCAGTCCATGATCACGTCCAGGGCCGCCCGCACCGTGCGGCCGGTGTAGAGCACATCGTCCACCAGGATGATGATTTTCCCAGTCACGTCGAAGGGCATTTCCGTGCTGGCCACCTGGGGCGTCGGTCCGAGGGTGGACAAGTCGTCCCGGTAGAAGGTGATGTCCAGGGCCCCCTGCGGAACCTCGCTGCCCTCGACGGCCTTGATGGCCTCGCCCAGCATCCTGGCCAGGGGCACCCCGCGCCGCTGCACACCCAGCAACACCAGGTTATCAATGCCCTTGTTGGCCTCGATGATCTCGTGGGCCATGCGTTTGATCGCCCGATTCATCTCGCTGGCGTTCATGATCACGGCTTTTTCGGCAAATTTCATGGCGATTCCTTCATGATGGATACTTCCCTGATGAATACTCCGCCGGCAGGCAAAAAAAAGCATGGCCGTCTTGGTCATGCGTGTCTTTGCCGGAGCCTCCTTCACGGATTCATGCAGGTTTGCTTCGCCGGAACTTAACAATCACTCCTGCAGCCAGCAAGGGGATTCTGGGCCTGAAAAATATTCTTGGCCCCCGCCTGAGCCATTAGCCGGTAACGCGCTGTAAATAAATACATTGTATGATTATAGAATTGATTGTCATTTGTCTTTTTTTATAATGGGGAATGATCCTTGCATTTCCCACTCTATTAATGGGATTTTACCTGTAGGAGGTTAAAAATGAAACTGCACAGCCTGATCAAATTCAGCCTGGTTTTGTGCTTTGTCGGCATCACGGCTTCACAAGGCATGGCTTTCACCAACATCGGCGATAATTGGCGCAGCAACTACCCGGATGCCTGCCAGGAGTTGCAAGACGCCACCACCAACGCCCAGAATTGCATTCTCTGCCACACGTCCGGATTCGGATTCAATCCGTACGGCGATGATTTGAAGGAAGCCAACAATGATTTCGCCCTTATCGAATCGATGGATTCGGACGGGGACGGCCGGACCAACGGGGAAGAAATCAACGAGGATTGCACCTTGCCCGGGGACCCGATTTCACCTGTGGAATTCGACAGTTGGGGCAGCATCAAGGTTCTTTTCAGGTAATTTGGTTCATTCCGGCTGGATGACGGTTCCGGCTGGGGTCAGGCCCCCCGGGCCCAGGTTTTCGATGCGGCAACCCGCCGCCTCGAGGAATTCCCGGTTGTGCGAAGCGATGACCAGCGCGGTCCCGGCGGACACCTGATCCAGCATTTCCAGAACCAGATCCCTACCCTTCCGGTCCAAGGCAGCGGTCGGCTCGTCAAGCAACAGGACGGGCCGGCCGGAAAAAATGACCATCCCCAAAGCCAGACGACGCCTCTGCCCACTGCTCAAATCGTGAGGATTCCGGTTGGCCAGGCTTTCCGAAAGTCCCAAACCCGCGAGAAATTCCTCCGTATCCCGCGAGGCCAGGTTCGGGTCCAACCGGATCTCCTGCCGCGCGGTCGAACAGGTGAACATGTATTCCGGAAACTGGGGAGCAATCATGGCGAGTCCGTGATCCAGTTCCCGGTCTTTCCGAACATACAGCCTCCTCCCCCGCAAGTTGACCGACCCCGCATCGGGCCTCCGCATTCCCGCGCAGGCCGACAGTAAGGTGCTCTTGCCGCATCCGTTGAAACCGGTGATGCCGATCCTCTGGCCTGGGCCCACATCCAGATCCACGTTGCTGAATCCACTTCCGGGGCCGGTAAAACGGCAGCCGAGACCACTGACTTCCAGGAGAGCAGGCCGTTCGGTAGGCGAAGAACGGACCGGCGGCGCGGAACGACTGTTTCCACCGCCCAGGAGTTCATGGACCTCCGGAGAATCAAGCAACTCACAGGTGGGGCCCTGGCGAATGATTCTCCCGGCCGCCAACACAACCATCCAATCACTCCGGGCGGCCTCGAGACGGTCACAGGTGGCCGTAACCAGAGCGCCACCGGTCTCCTTCAGCCAGCCTTCCAGCCGGTCCAGAACCCAAAGTGTTTGCCGGGTATCCTGGAGAGCCGTGGGTTCGTCGCAAAGAAGAACCCGGGGACCTGCCGCCATCGCCACCGCCAGCACCAGCCGCTGCTTTTGTCCCGCGGACAGCAGCCGGGGATCCATTTCCTCCAGGTCGGCCAACCCGAATTCCCGGAGGATCCGACCGGTTTGCATGGCGGGCCTGCCAAGGGAGATTTCCCGGGCGACACTGGCCGCAAAAATCTGTTCGTCGGGATCCTGGAACATGATCGAAGCGGATTCGGCCAGGGGTGACTCTTCCGAAGCCAGGTACTTCAGGAGGGATGATTTGCCGGAACCGTTGGCGCCCAGAACGGCCAGCCATTGGCCGGGGCGGATATCCAGATCGATCCGGTCGAGGATGGTGTTTTCGCCACCCGGGACCCTGCGGACAAGGGACCAGTCCCGCAACGAGAGCACGGGGTCGCTAGTCACCTTCATCCTGCAGCGTCTTAAGGTGTCGGCGGGCGGCCGCGGCCCAACTCGAGGTGCCGTCCAGCTCGAGATAATGTTGCCAGGCGGCGATGGCCTGCTCGGGGTGCTGTCCTTCCTGAAGACTTCTGGCCAGGCCGAAAGCCGCTCTCTTGAGCCCGGGATCTATATCGAGGGCGGCCTGGAACTGAACGGCCGCATCATCGAAGCGGGTACTTTGAAACAGGGCGTTCCCCCTGGCGAACAGGAAGTCGGTGTCCCCCGGCCTCAGGGCGGTCAGTTCCTCCAGATGAACCAGGGCCTGATCCGCTTTCCCGCGTTTCAGAAGAACCAGGGCCAGATTGTATTTGGCGGCGACCAGGTCGGGCGCGGTTTCCAGGGCCAGGCGGAACTGTTTTTCGGCCTCGGCCAGACGCTCGTTACCCAACAGGTCGACACCCTTGTTGTAGGGAACCAGCGCGGCTGACCTTTTGCGGGCCGACTCCCACTCGTTCTTGTTGAACCAGAGCCGCAACACCGAACCGGGAATGACCCGGTCGGGGTCGGACAATTTGTTGTCGCGGGCGATGCGGTCCGCCAGGGATGGATCGCCGTAATAGTTATCGGCCACCTGGGCCAGGCTTTCCCCGTCGGCCACCGTGTGGTCGATGAATTGGGACCCGGCAGGCTTATGCGGCTCGTCACCGACCGGAGTGGTGACCTTCTTGGCGCAACCGGCCATCAACATCAGTCCGAGCAGCCCGGCCGCTAAGATGGCAACGGAAACACGTTTTGTATTTTTCATTCCCGTCCTGTGCATGGTCGTTTTCCTCATCATGGCTGTACCACCCGGGGGTCCCCCCGGCGGGCAGCGTCTTCCAGAATGTTGATCATTTCATCGATCTGCTGGGTGGCATAGAGTTTTCTTCGCAGCATGGCCGCGCCCGGATATCCCTTGAAGCACTTGGCGATGTGCTTGCGGACGACCAGGCATCCCTGGTCCTCCCCCCGCATGGCGACTTCGCCGCGGATGTGGTCGATGGTAACCCGGCACATCTCGGTGAACTCCACCACGGGTTCATCCCGTCCTTCGTCCACCGCTTTCATCCGGGAGAAAATCCAGGGGTTGCCGATGGCGCCGCGGCCGATCATCACCGCGTGGCAGCGGGTGTGCTCCACCATGCGCCGATACGATGCGCCGTCCACCACGTCCCCGTTTCCGATGACCGGAATATCCAGCGTCTCGACCAGCCTCGCGATGCGATCCCAATCGGCCTCGCCGCTGAATTTCTGGGATCGGGTGCGACCGTGCATGGTGACCCAGGGAACGCCCAACTCCTGCAGGAGAAGCCCGACTTCCTGGTAGTTGACCGACTCCTCGTCCCAGCCCGTGCGTATCTTGGCGGTTACCGGAACCAGTGATTCGGCTATGACGCTGCGGGTGATCTTCTCCAACAAAGGCAAGTCGGCAAGCAGCGCGCTCCCCCCGCACTTCTTGACCACCTTCTTGGCGGGGCAACCGAAGTTGATGTCCAGCACGTCCATGCGGCGGCCCGAAAGCAACCGCGCGGCCGAAGCCATGTGCTCCGGGTCCGATCCGAAAATCTGGATGCCCACCAGTCCCTCTTCGCCTTCGGTGTCGACCAGTTTCCAGGTGGCCTCGCCACCGTAGGTCAGTCCGCTGGCCGAAGCGAATTCGCAAAAGCCCATGTCGGCGCCGAGGCCGCGACAGATTTCCCGAAAGGGGCGGTCCGTGACCCCGGCCATGGGCGACAGCATATTGCGTACACCCGGCAACCAGGGCAGGCGGGGATCGAAACGGACTTCCTTGCGTGGCAACTGGGCGGGCACCGGTTGGGAGCCTTTCGGATTGAGGGGGACTTCGCTGAAAGGAATTAAAGGGACAGGGGCAAATTAAGCTCCGGCACCCCGGTTGGCAATGCGCCCGGTGGGAAGGTCAGGGTCGTCCGGCGATCTTCAGGGGCACGAGGTGCCCAAAGAGGCCGCCAGAAGGGCCACGTCCGACAGATTCACGACCCCATCCCAGCGAAAATCGCTGGCGTAACCATAAAGGCCATAGTAACTCTCCGAAAAACTGGCGACATCGGTCAGGTTGACCACCAAGTCGCCGTTCATGTCCGCGCTGTTGATCCGCAATTCCTCGAGCCCGGCGCTTTCGAGGATCCAGCCACTGACAAAAAATGCCAGCCGGTTGACGCCGTCCGGCTCCACCCAGCCGCCGGTGAACATGGGGTGCGACCAGGAAGTCACGCCGTCGGCATCGGTGTTGGCGTCGGGAATTGTCCCCTCGGTGCAAGGGACCAGGTCTCCGGTCAGATCCACCAAAAAGATGTCTTCCCGGGGATAGAACGGCACCGGAACCCCCCAGGGCGGAGTGTCGTTGTAGAGTATGATGGTGAGGGTTCCGTCGACAAACTGCCCGGTCGGGTCAAAGGCCTGGTTGAAAGCGTACCCCGAACCGTCCGGGGCGCTGAATACAGACAAGGGACCCTCGGTGGCAAAAGATACCTCGATATAGGGAACGGTGGGAATATCCGCGGACCATGCCGTCCGGGGCACCGCCAGCATCACCAGGAATAAAAACGCGATGAAATATTTATGGCCGGCCATGACTTTCCCCCAATGAGCTGGCGTCCGCGGGGCGCCCCCGATATAGTGACCGGGGCGGGAAACTTTTTCCCCTGAATGCGGACGGACCTGATGTCATTATATCGAATAACCTTTGTCGATTCAATACGCACCTGGGGCGGAGCCGAGGTGTGGGTGCTGGAAACCGCCATCGCCCTGCGGAACCTGGGCTTCCAGGCCGATATCGTGGCCCAGCCGGGGTCGGAGCTGCTGCGACGCGCCCGCCTGGCGCAGGTCCCGGCGGCAGCCATCCCCATCCGGTTCGACGCCGCGCCGTGGACCCTGGCCAAACTCGTCCGTCACTTTCGCGGCACCGGAACCACCGCCATCTGGGCCAACCTGACCAAGGACCTCAAGGCCGCGTCGGTGGCCGGACGGATGGCCGGGGTGGACACCATCCTTGCCTCACGGGAAAGTGACTTCCCGCTCAAGAGCAAATTCTACTACAAGTGGTACTTCAACAGGCTGGCCACCGGGGTTCTGGTCAACTCCGAGGCCACCGGCCGGACCGTTCTTTCCAGCGCGCCCTGGCTTCACCCGGACCGGGTCCACCTCCTGTACAAGGGAATCGATATTGACCGGTTCCACCCCCCCGCCAATGTTCCGGTCTCCCCCGTGGTGGGCTTCGTGGGCCAGTTGATCGAACGCAAGGGACTTGGGGATATCATGGCTGCCTGGGGAGAAATCGACAGGACCGACCGGGATGACCGTCCCCTTCTGCGCCTGGCCGGCGAGGGCCCGCTGCGGGAAGAAATCCTGATCTGGCGCAGTACCCTTAAACATCCCGAAAGAGTTGAACTGCGGGGATTCGTGGAGGAGGTGGAAGCCTTCCACCAAGGCCTGAGCCTGCTGGTCATGCCTTCGTTGGCTGAAGGATTCGGCCTGGCCGCCGCCGAAGCGTCCGCCTGCGGAGTGCCGGTCGTTGCCACGGACGCGAGCAGTCTGCCGGAAATCGTCCGCCACGAGAAAACCGGACTTCTGGTTCCGCCGAACGACCCTGAAAACCTGGCCAAAGCCATCACCCGGCTGCTCGGCGATCCCGATTTGGGCCGCAGGCTCGGCGGGGCCGGACGTGAACGGATCGTGGCCAGGTTTTCACGACACCGGACCCTGAGCCGCCTTCTGGAGCTGACAGGTGGACCGACGCTTCCACCCGAGAAAGGACAACCCGAATGAAGAGCCTGACCGTCGCCGCCATCCAGACCCATCCCGTTTTCGGTGACATGAAAAAGAATCTGGCCGTGGCCCTGGAGCTTGTACCGAGAAAATGCGACCTGGCCGTTCTGCCCGAACTGTTCAGCACGGGTTACCAGTTCACTTCCCGCGCCGACGCGGTCGGCCTGGCCGAAAACCTCCGGGAGGAACCGGCCGCGGGGTCGGTGTGCCGCGCCCTGACCGAAGCGGCCGCGGAATCGGGAACCACGATCGTGGCCGGCCTGGCGGAAAAGGACGGCGACCGGCTGTTCAATTCATCGGTCCTGTTCAGGCCCGACGGTAGCCGGGAAATCTACCGCAAGGTCCACCTTTTCCTGGACGAAAAATCCATCTTCGATCCGGGGGATCTCGGCTTTCCCGTTTTCGAAGCCTGTGGAACGACCATCGGGATGATGATCTGTTTCGACTGGATCTTCCCCGAAGCGGCCCGCAGCCTGGCGCTGGCTGGCGCGGAAATCATCTGCCATCCGTCCAACCTGCTTTTGCCCTGGTGCCAGGCGGCCATGATCACCCGCTGCCAGGAAAACATGGTGCACGCCATTACCAGCAACCGCGTGGGCACCGAAAACCGAACGGGCACGGCGCTTACTTTCAGCGGTCGCAGTCAGGTGGTATCAAGGGTGGGAGAACGCCTGGCGGGACTGGACAAGGACGAGACAGGAGCCGCGACCGCGACCCTGACCCTCATCGAAAAGGACAAGCTGTTCACGCCGCGCAACGACCTGTGGCAAGACCGGCGGCCCGAGTCCTACCGTTCCTGATCCGACAGGTCCATTCCCTTGGGCACGACCACGATGCCGCCGGCCGAGACATTGAACAGGCGGCGGTCCTTTTCCAGGTCGAAGCCCAATTCAAAGCCCTCGGGAATGACGACGTTCTTGTCGATGATGCAGCGTTGGACCTTGGCGTACCGCCCGATCTCCACGTTGTCCATCACGATACTGTCGGCCACGTTGCTGTAGGAATTGACCCGGACGCCGCGGCCGAGAATGGACCGTTCCACTCGTCCCCCCGAAATAACCGCCCCGCCACCGACAATACTGTCCTCCACGATGCCGGGCAGGGTGCCGTCCTCGGTAAAGCCGTGCACGGATTTGCAGGGAGGAACGGGCGGCTGCCAGGCCCGGAACAGCCAGGACGAGTCATAGAGGTCGAAGCTGGGCCGGCGGCTGACCAGATCCATGTTGGCCGCGTAATAGCTGTCAAGGGTTCCGATGTCACGCCAGTACAGGGATTCCCCAGTTTCCTCGTCCCGGAAGGGATAGGCGTAGACTTCCCCGCAGTTCACCAGTTCCGGAATGATGTCCCGGCCGAAATCATGCCGGGAATCCTGCCGTTTGACATCATTGGACAATTCCCGCACCAGATTTTCCGTATCGAAAATATAGACGCCCATGTTGACCAGGCAGTGATCCGGATCACCGGGGATGGTTTTCGGGTTCTCCGGTTTTTCCTCGAATCCGATCACGCGCCAGGATTCATCCACCTCGAGAATCCCGAACTCGTTGGCCCCTTCGCGGGGAACAACCGCGGCGCTCAGGGTCATGCAGCCATCGGTCCCGGAGTGAAACCTCAGCAACTCGCCGTAGTCCATGCGGTAGATATGATCCCCCGACAGAATGAGCACATGGGCGGGCCGCCGGTTTTCCAGCAGGTAGATGTTCTGGTAAACCGCATCGGCGGTGCCCTGGTACCACTTCTGTCCCACCCGGTGCTGGGGCGGAATGCGGTACATGAATTCGCCGGCTTCATAGCTGAAGATGTTCCAGCCCCGCTGCAGATGCTTGTCCATCGAATACGATTTGTACTGGGTCAGGACATAGATCTGGCGCAGACCGCTGTTGATGCAATTGGAGAGGGTGAAATCGATGATGCGGTAGGCGCTGCCGAAGGGGACCGCGGGTTTGGACCGGTCCCTGGTCAATGGGTAGAGTCTTTCGCCCTGACCGCCGGCCAGAACCAGGGTCAGTGTTTCGCGGACAAGTTGTCGGACACTCAATTTCACACTCCGCCGGTCAGCGGACACGCGGCCCACTTACCGAAAACCGGCGGGTGGATCAGTTTCTGGCGGCCGCCCGGGTTTCCACCAGGCCCTTGACCGTATCCAGAAGTTCCGAGACATCCGACGACTTCGTCACGTAGGCATCCGCGGCCCAGGTCAGATAGTTGTCTTTGTAACTGGAATAGGCGGTGTTCAAAACCACCGGCACCGAATTGTCGCGTTCCAGGATGCGTTGCAAGGCTTCGATGCCGTCCATACCCGCCATCCTGATATCCAGGATAACAAGATCCGGCTTCATGGTCTCTACAAATTCCAGACCCTGGGCCGCATTGCAGGCCGTCATGGTCTCGAATCCTGCCCGGCGCAGTTCCGTTTCATACAGCAGTCTGAGGTGGGGTTCATCATCGACAATCAATACTTTGCTCACGACCGGCCTCCTTTGCCCATTTTCCAGGTGAGTGGGCACCTGGAATCCCCGTCCCTAGGGTTTATTCTATATCATCCCCGTCAAAGCCGCCACCAGACCATTCTAGGTTCCCGGATCATTTCTGGGAAGTGGTAATATGAAGGAAAATACCGCACCGCCATCCGGCTGATTTTCCGCCCCCGTTACCCCGCCGTGGGACTTGATGATCTGGGCGCAGATGGTCAAGCCCAGACCCGAACCCGTGGTTTTGGTGGAGAAAAACGGTGAATACAGCTTGTCTCCGACTTCTTTAGCAAATCCCGGGCCATCGTCCCTGACCTCGACCTTGACCCCGCCATCCACCAAAAGGGAACAGACTTCGATCCGGCCCCCATCGGGTTGGGCCTGCATGGCGTTGATGATGTAGTTCTGCAAAATCTGCTGGATTTCCCCCGGATGCACGGCCAGGGCGATTCCATTTGTCTGCAGGTTCATCTCCAGGCGGATGCCCTTGTCGTTCAGTTCCTCCTGAAATTTATCAGCGGTCTCGCCCACGATCCGGTCGATGACCACCTCCTTGCGCAGCCGTTTTTTGGGCCTGATGAAATCCAGCAGGTCATGGATGATGGTTTCCATGCGCGCGACCTCGCTGGAGATGATGTCCGCGTACTGCCGGTTGGGATCGCCCTCCTCCAGGTTGCGCATGAGCGTGCGCGCAAATCCCCCGATGGCCACCAACGGGTTCCGGAGTTCGTGGGCGACGATGGCCGAGGTCTCCCCCATGACGCTCAACCTCTCCATGCGCATCAGGGTCACCTGGTTGTCCTTCTGTTTCTGATGCGCCTTGCGCAGATCGATCAACCTCTGCTCGAGTTCGGAATAGAGCCGGCTGTTTTCGATGGCGCCGGCGCTCTGGTTGGCGAACATCTGCAGAAACTCGAGGTCCAGATCGCTGATTTCCGTCCCACTGATGGCATTGTCCGCCACGATGACCCCGATGGACCCCGCCCGTGTTGTCAGGGGGGCCACAGCGAATTCCTCGCAGCCCAGCCAACGGCGGACCGTTTCAACCCCGGGAATGGTGGTGGCGCCGATCACGCGCAGGACATGGCGGTCGGCCATCACCCTGATCAGGATATGATCCTGATCCTCCATGGGAACGGACATATGATTGACAATTTCGTTGACGGCAACATCGGTCTGCTTGATCGACTGGTCGTAGCTGGTCATCATCTCGAACAGGTCGCCGGGCTGATCGGCAAGATCCTTCCAGATACGGGAGGCCTCTTCGGCATTGCTGGGTCCGATGGCGATTTCACCCTGCAAATGGTCGCCGGTTTCGTTGATCAGCAACAGGAAAGCCCGGTTGAACCGCAGTCCCTGGCCCGCGGTCATGCAGATGAGAACCGCTTCGAGAATCTGGTCGAGGGACAGGTTGGCCCCGTAAAGGGCTTCGCTGACCTGGTTCAACAGGGAGAGCTTGGCCAGGCGGGCGGCCCGCATCTGGTCTTCATGATCCCGCTTGCGGATGTCCGCCAGCAGCATGAGACAATGATTGTTCCTCTGGGGATCCTCACCGGGTTCAACCCCTTCGTAATGGGCCACGAAGGGCGAACACTGGACCTCGACCGGGATGATGTCTCCCTTGGCGTGGCGCACCTGGAGCTGACGCAACACGCTGGAACCGCAATGGCCCTCTTCCCCGCAATGCGCCACACTGGACGCGGGCACGAACAGATGTTCCAGGGACAGCCCCACAAGATCCCGGTTATCCATGCCCAGCATAATCCCGACGCCCTTGCTGGCCACCGCGATTTCGCCGTCCGGGCCGATGACCAGCATGGGCGATTCGGCCGCCTCGAAACCAGCCGTGGCAAGATCCGCCCTGCGTCGCAGAAAACCCCGGTTGTTCACTTCACTTTCCTTGTCCGGTGACATCGGTTAACGACCCCTGGTTCGGCCGACGGCCCGATAAAGTTTTTCGTACCTGGCCGCGGATTGGGACCAGCTGAAATCACATTTCATTCCCCGTTCCTGCAGCTTGCGCCATTTTTGGGGAGACTCCCACCAGCCTTCCGCGGTTCGCAGGGCGGCCAGCAGATCCTCCGGCGTCGGGTCATCGAATACGAACCCGGTGCCGTTCTTTTTCGAGGCGTCGACGATGGTGTCGGCCAGACCCCCGGTCCGGCGCACCACCGGCAGGGTCCCATAGCGCAGGGAGTACATCTGGGACAGGCCGCAGGGTTCGAAAACACTGGGCATGAGAAACAGGTCACTGCCCGCGTAGATCCGGTGCGCCAGGGACTCATCGAAGGCCCCGACAAAAGCCACCCTGTCCGGATGGCGGGCCGCGGCCTTGCGCGTTTCGTCTTCGAGGGCCTTGTCCCCGGTACCCAGCAACGCGAAAGTGAATCCGTCTTCAGCCAGACGGTTCAGCAGGGGCAGGAGCAGGTCCAGGCCCTTCTGGTGCACCAGACGCCCCACGAAACCGCACAGGGGCTTATCCGCGACGGACTTCAGCCCCAGTTCCTTGAGGAGTTCCCGCCGGCAGGTTTCCTTGCCGGACAGGTCGGCCGGACCAAAATCCTCCGGCAGCGCCTTGTCCTTGCGGGGGTCCCAGGTCGTGTAATCGGCTCCGTTCAGGATACCGGAATATGATTTTTCCCTGCCCGACAGAATGCCTTCCAAACCGCAGCCGAAATCAGGATCGGTAATGGTCTCGACGGCGTAGGTCGGGCTGACGGTGTTCACCCGGTCCGCCGCCAGGATTCCCGCCTTCAGGAGATTGACGTTGCCGTTGAATTCGAGCAGTCCCGGATACGACGCCATGGACCGGGGCAATCCCAGGGTATCCGCGCCGGCTGCCGGATGAATTTCCTGGTGGGCCAGGTTGTGGATGGTCAACAGGGTGCCCGCGGGTCCGGGCAATCCCCGGCCCGCATACCACTTTTGCCTGTAGACAATGGCGGGAGCCGCTTCGGCGTCATGGGCATGGATCACATCCACGGGCCATTCCAGCAGGCGGGCCAGCAGCAGGGCCGCCTGTCCGTGCAAAGAAGCGCGCGCCAGGCCGTCGGTGAAGGTGGCGCCGTCCTTGCCGGCATAAACTCCTTCCCGATCAAAAAGCGAGGGGCATTCGACCAGGTAGACCTTGACCGCGGACCGGGGCGAACCGCGCATATGAAAACGGATGTCGTGCACTTCCTGGCCCACCCGCACCGAAAGGGGCGGAAGCTTGGCCAAAGGCCTGATTTTTTCACGTTCCCGATCCAGATGCCCATACAGGGGCAGAACAACGCGGACATCGTGTTTGCGGGCGGCCATCGCCGCCGACAGGGCCGCCACGACATCGGCCAGGCCCCCGACCTTGGCGAAGGGAGCCATTTCGGCGCTGACCATCAGCACGTTCACGTCATCATCCTCCGGTGCGGAGCCTTCGCGCCGCTGTTTCGGGAATCACCGAATTGATGGTGAACCCCGTCCCCACCTCGAAACCGGCAGGGCGGCTCAGGCGGGGCATGATCTCCAGATGCCAATGAAAATCCTCTGCCGGCGAGTATGCCAGCTCATCCAGCCTTTGGTCACCAAACTCTTCACCGGCCGGCGGCGTCAACGGGGCGCTGTGGACCACCAGGTTCAGCGAAAGATCCCCGTGAATGGCTGACAGGCTTCGTAAACAAAAGGAAAGAACTTCCGCCAGGGCCTTCAGGTTTTCATCGTCGGCATCCGTCAGGTAGGCCATGTGATCCGTGGGGACCAGAAGCATTTCCCAGGGAAAACGGCTGGCCCAGGGCGTCAGGGCGGTCCACTGGTCGTTACTTCGCACCACCCTTTCGGCGGCACTTTGTTCGGTGGACAGAAGATCGCACAGAAGGCACTGGCCGGTCCGGGACCGATAGTCCGCCATCCTGACCGCCTTGTCGACCACCAGGGAGGGGATTTCGGGGGTGCCGATGATCTGCATGTGGGGATGGGCCAAGGTGGCCCCCGCCTCGGGACCGTGGTTGCAGAAGGGTGAGATGTAACGGTGGCCCGGCAGGCGCGAAAGAACATCGGAACGGCCGCGCAAAACCTTCAGCAGTTCGAACAGGTCGGTTTCCGTCAAAGAAGCCAGACCCGCCGCGTGATCCGGGGAATACACGATCACTTCGTGCGACCCCACTCCCGGCCGCCGGGGGAACAGATCCCGAATCCGATCCGTGGGCCTGGTTTCTTCCGGCATGGAAACCTGGGGTTGGAGGGCAGGAAACTTGTTGGGGAAAACCCGCATGCGCCAACCCGGTCCATCGGCCGGTGCGCCGGTTTCCCGTCCCAGGGCCAGGATCTCCGGCGTGGTGCGATGTTCGTTGCCGGGACAGAAAGGGCAGTTGTCTCCGGCCTCCGTGTCCCGGCGCATCAGACGAAATTCGTTGGGCCGGTCACCCCTGCCCGCGGCCATGATCACCCAGCGCCCGGTCAGGGGGTCCTGGCGAAGCGTCGACATTTTTTCAGGTTCCTTCCAAAAAAATTCCCATCCGGTGGAACTTCTCGCCCGCGGGTCCGTAGAATACATCGTGACGAAGATTTTACCAGACGCAACCCCCTTTCGGGTGCACCTCCTTCGGCCACGGCGAACATTGACAAGGCGAGACGAGACAGGGAAACGGACCCCAGGGCGAAGGGTCCGTTTCCTTTTCTTCTTATATATATACCCTACCGGTAACTATTCGGTTGTGCCTCTGAAATTGTGTCTGACCAGACCACCGCCTTTTCGACGGTTCCAGGCCCGCTGGAATATTGGATATCAATTCAGGAAAACCCGCCAGCGGGTTTGTACGCATGGATAATAGATATCATTGCAAAAAAGGCCCCCCGGGGGGTCCCCTTGTGACAATATATATGTTGTCAGAATCTTCTATTTGACAATATATATGTTGTCATTAATGCAGGAGTAACCCAATTGAAATTTTAATATGTTGAAAACAAATAACATAGCTCATAAAAGTGCCCCCGGGGGCACTTTTGAAAAATGTAAGTTATTAATAACAATTGAGATAAAGATCTGAAAGTCCAACCAAGGGATAAAACCGACTAAACACAATTTCAGAGGCACAACCTAACTATTCAGGACCTGAA
>JAUVII010000280.1 GCA_030592845.1 Candidatus Krumholzibacteriia bacterium
CGAGGATTTTTCGGTGGTGGCCGACGGTCCCCAGCAGGGTGTGAAATTCGCCTACGCGCTGAATCTGTCCAAGTGCATCGGCTGCCGGAAATGTGTGCACGCCTGTGTCGAGGAGAACAACCAGCACCGGGGCACCGAAGAACGCGGCGACCAGGTTGAATACATCCGCGTGTTGGAGATGGAAAAAGGTTCGCTGGACATTGAAAAGTCGGTGCATGATTACGACCATGAAGTGCCGGCCGAAGGCAAATACTACATGCCGGTGCAGTGCCATCACTGTAACGACGCGCCCTGCGTGAAGGCATGTCCGGTGGAAGCGACCTGGCAGGAGCCCGACGGGATCGTGGTCGTGGATTACAACTGGTGCATCGGTTGCCGCTACTGTGCCGCGGCGTGCCCCTACTGGGCGCGCAAGTTCAACTGGATCGAACCCCGCCTTCCGACCGAGGAAATCAATCCCGACACACATTACCTGGGCAACCGCCCGCGTTACAAGGGTGTGATGGAGAAGTGTACTTTCTGCATCAACAGGGTGCGCAAGGGCTTGAATCCGGCCTGTCACGACATCTGCCCCACCGGCAGCCGCAAGTTCGGCAACCTGCTGGACCCGGACAGCGTGATCCGCACGATCATCGACACCAAACGCATCTACATACTGAAGGAGGAGGTGGGGACCGATCCGAGCTTCTACTACTTCTTCGATTGAGCCGACCCCGGGCGGGCTGGTTCCCTATGTTACTTTTGTTCTGAAGTCGGTGCGAGGCATGTTCACCGGCAGCGGGCGATATTACTCGTGGCTGGCATTCCTGACGGTATTGATCGGGATGGGCATCTTTGGTTATTACCGACAGGCCGTCCATGGCCTGGGTGTGTCAGGCATGACCGATCAGGTGTCATGGGGTCTGTACATCGCCAACTTCACTTTCCTGGTGGGCGTGGCCGCCGCCGCGGTGATGATGGTGATCCCCGGCTACCTCTACCACAACAAGGAAGTGAAGGGCGGAGTGCTGCTGGGCGAGATGGTGGCCATCGGGGCCATCGTCATGTGTCTTCTGTTCGTTGTGGCCGATCTCGGCCGGCCTGATCGCATGTGGCACATGATCCCGCCGTTCGGCAAGTTCAACTTTCCGATGTCGATGTTGGCCTGGGACGTTCTGGTCCTGAACGGCTATCTGGTACTGAATCTGCATGTGCCAGGTTACCTGCTCTACAAACGGTACCGCGGCGAGGAACCCGCCAAGTGGATGTACCTGCCTTTCGTCTACATCTCGATCGTGTGGGCCATCAGCATCCACACGGTGACGGCATTTCTTTACACCGGCCTGGCCGGACGGCCCTACTGGAACGCGGCCATCCTGGCGCCCCGTTTCATCGCCAGCGCGTTCTGCGCGGGACCGGCCTTCATCATCCTGGTCCTGGAGATCGTCAAGGGATGGACCCGGTTCCCCATGGGAGACCGGGTGATCAGTTTTCTGCGAATGGTGGTCCTGATTTCCGGGCTGATCAACGTGTTCCTGCTGATATCCGAGGTGTTCACCGAGTTCTACGCCGACAGCGCCCACGTGGCCAGCGCGCGCTACCTGTTCTTCGGGCTTCACGGGCACAACGCGCTGGTGCCCTGGATCTGGACCTCCATCACCCTGAACGTGCTGGCATTGCTGGCCCTGGTGTCGCGGAAGTTTGAAAGCCGCGGGGTCGTGGTGCGCAACATTCCGCTGTTGATGCTCATTGTCGCGATCTGGATCGAAAAGGGGATGGGGTTGGTGTTTCCCGGTTTTATTCCTACCCCGTTGGGTGAGATCGTGGAGTACATGCCGTCGGGCAACGAGGTGATGGTGGCTTTGGGGATCTGGGGGATTGGGCTGTTTATTATTACGGTGCTGATTAAGCATGCGGTGGATATTGAGACTGGGGTGGTTTCGCCTGGGGGGGATAGGTGATTGTTAAGGAGAGATTGTGGGGTTTGAGTCCCGCTCGGGGACCCGGAAATTTCAAATACGAAAAATGGGTTTTTCACGGTAGGTCTCAGGGCGCCCTACTTTTTGTGCCTATCTGGGCTTGGGGTAAGGGGTTAGCGGAAGAGGGCGGTCTGGATGCTGGATTTTTCAGAATTCTCTACTTAACACCCCATTCGTAGACGACCTCGAAATTTGATTCTTAGTCTTGGATTCTATGCTTTTTGATTCCTAGCGCTTGACACAAAATAAAGGCGTTGATGCCTCACGTCCGGTTCTGTGGGAGTTCTGGGAGGGAGACTTCGGGGCTATCCGGAAACAGCCGATGGCTGGGCGGGGATCGCGAGGTCTCCCCCTATCCCGATCACAGAAATAGGTGTCTACGAGAGTGTGGGAAGTCCAGTGAATTGCACCAACTGTCCGGCAAGGTCTGGTATATCTACACAATCATCCTGTTGCTCCTTCCGCCCCTGAATGGAAGTTTAATTAAATTTGAAAACTCTGGTATAATTAAACAAATAAAAAGTCGCGGGATTGATTGCACTTGCCTTCAACCTGACCTTCAGGGGGTTCAGAATATTTTTCGAGGAGCAACCGCCATGACAACAATCAAGGCCACGGGAATATTACTTTTTTTGCTGCTGCTGATCAGCCAACCAGCCTTCGCCGGCAAGATTGTTGGCGCGAACCACGGCCCGACGGAAATTGTCCCCCTTTCGCCTGAAGGCACCACGGCCATGGGTGACGACTGCACCGACCCCATCGTGATTCCCGGTCTCCCATACACCGACACGAACCAGACCAATTGCGGGCGTGGGAACAATTACGACGCGACTTGTCTGGGATGGTGGGACGCAGGGGAAGACATCGTCTATGAGTTTACTTTGGCGGCGATGACTTACGTCAAGATTTCTCTGGATCCCCTGGGAACCAGGTATGTCGGAATCCTGGTCGATGACACATGCCCGGCCGATCTCTCCTGCAATGCCATCTTCCAAGGGGAAGGCACCGGCGTGAAGGTCATGAACCTCGCCCTGGAGGCGGGAACCTACTTCATCATGATCGACTCCTGGCCTCCGCCGGCCTGCACCCCAGCGTTCAATCTGACGTTGGAAGAGTTCGTGCCGCCGTGCGCCGACGCGATCGACCTTCAGATACAGAGCCTGCCGATCTTCGACATCAATACCTGCGGGGGCGGCGCCGACCTGAGCCCGACCAACAGCTGCACGGGGTTCACCGTGGGCGCGCCCAGCGAAGACCTGGAATACAAAATCCATCTGGCGGAGGGGGAAACCTTTTCCGTCGTGCTGACCGGCGAGGATGTATATACCTACGATGCCTCCATTTATCTGCTCACCGACTGCCTCGACATGGATTCGTGCGTCGCGGGCGGGGATGATCCTGAAAATTTCAGTTATGTGGCCGAGGCCGCAGGGTGGTACTACCTGATCATCGATGGAGTTTCCGGCTGCGGGCCGGCGACCGTAATGATCGAGGCGCCGGTGGCCACGGAAGTGCACAGCTGGGGGTTGGTGAAGAGCATTTACCGCTAGAGGCCGGGTAG
>JAUVII010000232.1 GCA_030592845.1 Candidatus Krumholzibacteriia bacterium
GCCTCGGATCTCGGCTACCAGGTAGCCGATCTGATCGGTGATGAACAGGCGCTTCGCAACCTTGATCTGGACCCCTACGTTACGGACAAGATCGGGCTGCCCACCCTGCAGGACATCGTGGTGGAGCTGGGCAAGCCCGGCCGCGACCCCCGCGATCCCTTCGAGGTGTTCAGCTTCGCCGAAGGCATCGACAAGATGACCGACCTGGTCGAAGGCCAGGTGTTGCCGGGCATCGTGACTAACGTGACCAATTTTGGCGCCTTCATCGACATTGGCGTGCATCAGGACGGGCTGGCCCACATCAGCCAGCTGGCCGACCGCTTCGTGCGCGACCCCAACGAGGTGGTCAAGGTGGGGCAGAAAGTTCAGGCGCGGGTGATGGAAGTGGATATCGACCGGAAGAGGATTTCGCTTTCGCTTAAGAAGCAGGGGTGAATGAGGCGCACAGCGGGAGCCGCAAATGAAACCGCCGCATGATCGAATTGAATTGTCCGAAGCAGTGGACATGGATGCCGTGGATTCCTTCTATGAAAGTGTCGGATACCGTGGGGGAAGCCATTCACGCGACTGTATCCTGGTTGCTCGAGAGGACCAGCGAATAGTGGCCGCGGTTCGGCTTTGTAACGAAGAGGGTTTTCTCGTCCTGCGTGGTATGTATGTCGCTGAGGAGCGCCGCCGAATGGGGGTCGGCTCCATGTTGCTCGAATCCGCGTCAGCGGCAATCGATTCGGCCGAGTGTTGGTGCGTCCCTTACATACATCTGACGGAATTCTATTCTCGAATCGGTTTTCGCGTGCATGAAGGCAGTGGAACGCCAAAGTTTCTTTTGGAACGCAGGTCTCGCTATTTCGCAAAAGGCAACCTGGTTACCATCATGCGGAAGCGGGCCTAGCGGCTTTGCAGGGGACCCAACGTTATGCAGCCACGCAAATGAGGGCCGTGGGAAGAAAATGAAAACATACATCGCACTCTTCCGGGGCATCAATGTGGGCGGGAAAAATGTCCTGCCCATGAAGGAGCTCTCTGCCGTTCTCGAGGGCCTGGGGTTGAAGAATGTCCAAACCTATATTCAAAGCGGCAACGTCGTTTTCAAGACTTCGACCAGCGGTAAGCGGAAAATCACCGGCGAAATCAGGGCCGCAATTGAAAAAAGTCATGGATTTGCTCCACACGTACTGCTCCTCTCCATTCCGGAATTGCGAAACGCCATAGTCTCCAACCCTTTTCCAGAAGGCGAGAGTGAACCAAAATCATTACATCTCTCCTTCCTGGAATCATCGCCCGCCAATCCTGACCTGGCGCTGCTGACCTCCCTCAAAACCACCAAAGAAAGATTCAAACTGGATGGAACGGTGTTCTACCTTCTTGCACCCGAGGGCATTGGGCGTTCAAAGCTGGCAGCAAAGACAGAAAAGGCTCTCGGCGTAACCATGACGGCGCGCAATTGGCGTTCCGTAAATGCCATCTTGTCATTGGCGGAGGATTAAGGGCTCTCTTATCCCCAAAAAAGCCCCAAATGGTCCAAAATCAGTTACTATGTTCCTAGTGGTCATTTATCCGGGGATTATTTATGACGCTGACCAGATTAATATTTCTGATATTTTCAATTATCGTCACCGCTGTGCCGGCGCTTGCCTGGGATGGCGTGGAGTCGGAGGTGGCGGGCGGCTACCTCACCCGCTGGTTCACCAATACATCCAGCCCCACCCCCAGGTATTGCGATTGGAGAACGCCTGATCCCGCCGGTCCGGCGCTTCAGGCTACCAACACCGATGGTGTGGGAAATAACGGCTGTGCCGATCAGTGGCTCGTTCATTGCAGTGGCGACAGCCTGGTCTACCGGGGTCAATGGCCGCAGCTTGACGGAAGCCTGGTTTACACCAGCCATTACGAATCGGTTCTTGCCTGTTCGGTCAACATTTCCAAGCAGACACGCCTTTCGGCCAGCCGCGCGGTCACGGGCAGCCTGACCGGCGATATACACGCGGTGACTATCGACTACCCTGATGGCTCCAGCGTACAGGTCTTTCCCGCGGGCTCCGGCCCCGACCAAGCTGAACTGGTTCTGGATCCGGGACTATATCAAGTTTCGATAGTGGTGGATGCGTACCAGTCGGCCAAGGAATGGGAGACTATCGATCCCTATGAAGGTTTCATCATATTGATCTGGCAAGATCCCGAGAGTGTTGCCTTGGAGTCGATGAGCTGGGGTTCGATGAAGGCCATATTCAGGTAGACAGGGCCTGACACTCCGGACAGAAAACGGTTCCCCGCCCGCCGACCACGGTTTTTTCCAGCTTCGAACCGCAATCCCGGCACGGCTGGCCGCCCCGCCCATACACTCGCAGCTTGCGTCGAAAATTTCCGGGTTTGCCGTAGAAATTCCTGAAATTCATGAAGGTGGTGCCGCCGTGGTTGATGGCCAGGCGCATCACGTGCTTGCCGCGCTTCAAAACGTCGTGCAGTGTTTCGGAATCCAGGTCGCAGGGCCGCGTTTCGGGATGAACCCCGGCCAGAAACAACGATTCATCCACGTAGATATTACCCAACCCCGCGGCGATTCCCTGGTTCAGCAGCAGAGATTTGATGGGGGCCTTGCGTGAACCGATCCGCTTGTGCCACTCGGAAAACCGCACCTTCATCATGTCCGGCCCGACATGGGCCAGGGCGGCGGGCGCCACGCCGTCTTCCACCAGGTCCAGGCGGCTGAATTTCCGGATGTCGCGGTAGTGAACGTCCAGACCGTCGAACTCGAAAATCAGGTGGACGTGTTTGTCGGGAACAAAATCGTCGAGGATGAAAAACTGTCCGGTCATGCGCAGATGGACCATCAGGTATTCCATCGACCCGTCGTCGCCCTCGAACCACAGGATCATGTATTTTCCGTGCCGATAAACGTCGGTTAATACCTTGCCGACCAACGCGGAGCGGGTTTTCCGCGCCGATTGCCCCAGGATCCCGGCAAAGCCGACCTGAAGGCCCGTCAACCGGACCCCGGTCAGGTTGTCCCTTAAGGCCCGGGCAACATTTTCAACCTCGGGCAGTTCCGGCATCAGAAACCCCGTGCTTCCTTGACCGAATCGTAGGCGGAATTGATGGCGCGCATTTTTTCGGCGGCAAATTTCTGGAAGTCCTCGCCCATGCCCTTGTTGACCACCACGTCGGGATGGTATTCCTTCGCCAGCTTGCGGTAGGCCTTCTTGATTTCGTCGTTGGTGGCGCCCATGGTGACGCCCAGAACGGTGTAGGAGGTGCCAAGACTTTCGCGCGGGTTGAACATCGAGACGGCTTCTTCATAGTCGCGTTCGGTCAATCCCATTTCGCGGGCGATGGACCTGATCAAACGCTCCTCGGCCTCGTGGTAATGACCGTCGGCCATGGCGATGCTCATCAACACCGAAACCAGATCGCGCATACGTGCCGGCTGGTGGCCGAGCAGCTGCCGGATCTGCCGGGCAAAATCTTCGGCGGGGATGGAAGAGTCGCGGGCCTCGTTGAAGATGCGGGCGGCGACCTTTCTTTCAGCCGACGCCATGCCCAGCTGGTCCTTCAGAAACTTGTCGAAGGAGCGGACCTCGGCCGGGCCCACCGAGCCGTCGGCCTTGGCCACCTTGGCCGCCAGGCTGATCATGGCGACCATGAACGTCTGCTGGGCCTCCATCGGGCTGGTGCGGTAGGCTCCGCCGCCGAATCCACTTCCGTTCACCCGGGCGCCGGGGTGAACCCGCGCTCCGCCGTTACCGCCGATATTTGATCCGATGGCGCCGCCGATGATGGCCCCCAAGGGGCCGCCCATCATGAAACCCAGGCTGCCGCCGATCAATGTGCCCAACAAACCCATACCAACTCACTTTCCACGATAATACCGGACGAAATCCGGCCAACAGGACCTGAACATGATAAATCCAGGCAAAAAATCCACCAGAAGTACCTGAAAACCCAAAGATTTATTCAAGACAGATTAATGATAGCCGATAATTTCCCCTAACGGGTTTGGTGAATAATTGTTCCTGAAAGGCGCGGTTTATCCCCGACCCGACTCGCCCAATGTACGAAAACACGCAGCCAAGGGATTCTTGATGCGGATACTTGTCGTAGAAGATGACTACATCAGCCGCCGATTACTCTGCCGCTACCTGGAGCCCTACGGGGTGTGTGAAGAGGCCGTCAACGGGAACGAAGCCATCGACGTGATTCGGCGTACCCTGGCTTCCGACGAATATTTCGACCTGATCTGCCTCGACATCATGATGCCCGGCATGGACGGCCAGCAGGCCCTCGTGATTCTCCGCCAACTGGAAGAGGAACACGGAATTCCCCTCGGGCACGGCGCCAAGGTGATCATGACTTCGGCCATGGAAGACAACCAGTACATCATGGAGGCCCTGAACGCCTCGGCCGACGGCTACGTGGTCAAGCCCATCGAAAAACGACGTTTCATCGAGACGCTGAAGGAAACCGGGCTTCTGATGGAAGAACCCGTTAAACCCGCTTAGGGTTGATGGCTCCCACCCCCTTGCGGGTGGCGTAACGCCATCCTAGCTTAATATAAGACAAATTCAATCTTCTCTCGCCGATCGGATCCGCATGCATTTCCGCAGGGCATTTCTGTGTTCCCTTTTGATTGTCGCAATTTTTGCCGCCGGGGCCCGGGCCGGAGTGGTCGCGGGTGTCGGTAAACCC
>JAUVII010000336.1 GCA_030592845.1 Candidatus Krumholzibacteriia bacterium
GACTCCTGGTTGCCTGGGCGCCTTCATGGTGGTGGGGATGTATTCCCACCGTATGCTTTCCCTGGGCGCCCTGGTTACCGCCATGATCGCAACCAGCGGGGACGAGGCTTTCGTGATGCTCGCGGTGATGCCTCGACAGGCGGTCCTGTTGAGCCTCGGCTTGCTGGTCCTGGGGATTCTCGCCGGTGCCCTTACCGATGTCTTCGCTCGTGACCGGACCGGCGGATGCATCGGTCTTCAGGTCCACGACCCGGAGCAATGCCATTGCTTCAATCACGGGATGATCCTGCACCAGCTAAAAGATATGTCTCCAATACGCGGGATATTGATGGCAACCCTGGCCGCCCTGATCGTCGCCGTGGGAACAGGTCTGATCGGACCCACACAGTGGAACTGGATCCGGTTGACGATCATGACCCTGACGATCTTATCCCTGTTGATCGTCGGTACGGTCCCGGAACACTTCCTGGAGCATCACCTGTGGAATCACGTAGCCAGACAGCACTTGCCCCGGATTTTCGCCTGGACCTTCGGGACTCTCCTGTTCATGCACATCCTGACCGAGTACCTGCAACTGGAAGGGTTGATCCGCGAAAGTCTTTGGGTCGTCCTGGTGATCGCATGCCTGGTAGGCTTGATACCCGAATCGGGACCCCATCTTGTTTTCTTGACACTCTATGTCCAGGGCTCCGTGCCGTTGAGCATTCTGTTGGCCAGTTCGATCGTCCAGGACGGCCACGGCATGTTGCCACTGTTGGCCCACTCGAGACGGGATTTCGTCCAGATAAAGCTCATCAATTTGGCGATCGGCCTGGGTGTCGGTGCATTCGCTCTCGCGTTGGGATTCTGAAGCGCAATCCGCCCCGGATCCTGCTATGGGTCCCGCCGCGCGGAGAAGGGAAGACGGGATGATCGCTTACGGACCAGTGCCCTCGCGGCGTCTGGGCAGAAGCCTGGGCGTCAACAACATTCCGCCGAAGGCTTGCACCTATGCTTGTGCCTATTGCCAGGTCGGGCACACGCTCGATATGCAGATTGAGCGGCGGGAGTTCTATCGCCCGGAGGAAATTGCCCGCGAGGTCGGCGACCGCCTGGAGGAAGTCCAGGGAGTGGGCGATCCTGTCGACTTCCTGAGTTTCGTGCCCGACGGCGAACCCACGCTGGATGTGAACCTGGGGCAGGAGATCGAACTTTTGCGGACTTTCGGATTGCCCATCGCGGTGATCACCAACTCCTCACTCCTGAGTTTGCCGGATGTCCGGAAAGAGTTGGCGACGGCCGACTGGGTTTCCCTGAAGGTGGATTCCGTGAACGAGGATGTCTGGCGCCGGCTGAACCATCCCCACAAAGCGTTGAATCTGCCCGATATTCTTGAGGGTATGATGACGTTTAGGAGCATGTTCTCCGGGACCCTCGTGACCGAAACGATGCTTGTGGCCGGAGTGAACGACACGGGCCGGCATGCCGTGGATACAGCAGTCTTCCTTTCACGTCTCAAACCCGACAAAGCCTACCTGGCCGTTCCGACGAGGCCGCCCTCCCAGACGTGGGTCGAACCCCCGGACAGTGATGCGATGGTGAGTTACCATGATATCTTCGCAAAACAGGTAGATATCGTGGAGTTCCTGATGGGGTACGAAGGCGATGACTTCTCGGCCGCCGGCGATCCCAGGGAGAACCTGCTGGGAATAACCGCTGTCCATCCGATGCGCGACCAGGCCGTGGCCGAACTGCTGGACAGGGCGGGAGCTTCATGGGCCGTTGTGGAGGAACTGTTGCGCGATGGAAGTCTCCGTGAGGTCGAATACGCGGGACATAGATACTATCTGCGCAGGCCGCGATGGAATTGAAGCGTCCGGGAAACGACAACGTGAGGTTCAACTTCATTTGCGGCTTGCTGCACGGTGTGTTCTACCGGGCGGGGATGGCATTTTCCGAGCCCACGAGCGTGTTGCCGGTGTTCCTGAGCCACTTCACCGGATCGCTTACGATGATCGGTGTTTTTTCAGCCCTGATACAAGGCGGCGGCACGCTGCCCCTTCTCTTCGTGGCGAACCGTCTGGAAAGGGCACGTCGGAAGAAACCCGTTCTGTTGGTTGCCATCTGGGTTCGAGCGGCGGCATGGGGAATTCTCGGCATTCTGGTGTTTTTTTGGCGAGGCGGCGACACCACGCTGGTATTGATTGCTCTGCTGGCACTGCTGTTCATTTTCTCGTTTGCCGGGGGTGTGGCGTCCATACCCTTCAACGATCTCTGGGCCAAAGCGCTGCCGGCCACCATGCGGGGCAGATTTTTCGGCCACCGCCAACTGTGGGGCGGGGTGATGGCACTGGGCGCGGCCTATGTCGTGAAGCGCGTGTTGGGCAATCCGGACCTCGTTTTCCCCAACAACTACGGACTGCTTTTTCTGCTTTCCTTCGCTTTTCTCGTGATTTCC
>JAUVII010000162.1 GCA_030592845.1 Candidatus Krumholzibacteriia bacterium
AAGAAATTCGCCCAGAAAAATCCCCATAAGATGATGAAGGACTGGCCGACCGAAGGTTCGCAGGCCCGGGTCGCCAACATGAGCGAAAAGGATTTCTACGGCAGCGAGAACTCCACCACCATGGAGAACGCCGACAGGGCCCGGATCGAGTTCGTCGACGCCGATGGGACAGTGATCGTCCTGAAGGAAAACGTGGCCCTGCTTCCAGGCGAAGTCATCGATACCTCGGTCATGAACGTGGCCGCCCTGCGCGACTTCTACGCCCGCACCATCACCGAGGCCAAAGAAAAGGGTGTTTTACTTTCCCTGCATCTGAAGGCGACCATGATGAAGATCTCCGACCCCATCATGTTCGGCCACTGTGTATCCGTTTATTTCGGTCAGGCCCTGGAGAAACACTCCGCCGTTCTCGACATGGTGGGTGCCAACGCCAACAACGGCCTGGCCGGCGTTCTTGAAAAACTCGATAAACTTCCCGCAGACAAGAGGGCGGAAATCGAAGCCGATATCGAAGCGGTCTACAATGCCCAGCCCGCCCTCGCCATGGTCGACTCCCGCAAGGGCATCACGAACCTGCACGTGCCAAACAACGTCATCGTCGATGCGTCGATGCCCAACGTGGTCCGCGACGGCGGCCGCATGTGGAACAACGACGACAAGTTGCAGGACACCATCGCCATGATTCCGGATCGCTGTTACGCCACCATGTACCAGGTCGTCATCGAGGACTGCCAGAAGAACGGACAATTCGATCCCGCCACCATGGGCAGCGTTTCCAACGTCGGGCTGATGGCCCAGAAGGCCGAGGAGTACGGCTCCCACGACAAGACCTTCACCGCCCAGGCTGCGGGAACGATCCGGGTTGTCGACGCATCGGGCGATACCCTGCTCGAACAAGGGGTCGCAACAGGCGACATCTTCCGGATGTGCCAGGCCAAGGACGAGCCGATCCGCGACTGGGTCAAACTGGCCGTCACCCGCGCTAAAGCCTCCGGCTCACCCGCGGTCTTCTGGTTGGACGAAAAACGCGGTCACGACGCCGAGATCATCAAAAAAGTGAACGCCTACCTGCCCGAGCACGACACCACGGGTCTGGATATCCGTATCCTCAATCCGATCGACGCGATGGAGTTCTCCCTGGAGCGCGTCCGGCGCGGCGATAACACCATCGCGGTGACGGGAAATGTCCTGAGGGATTATCTGACGGACCTGTTTCCCATCCTGGAACTCGGGACCAGCGCCCGCATGCTTTCGATAGTGCCGCTGCTCAAGGGCGGCGGGCTCTTCGAGACAGGCGCCGGCGGATCGGCCCCCAAACATGTCCAGCAGTTCCTCAAGGAAGGTCACCTGAGGTGGGATTCCCTGGGCGAATACTGCGCCCTGGTGCCGTCGCTGGAAATGGCAGCCGCTCAATCAGGCAACGATACGGCGGCCCTCCTGGCGGAAACCCTGGACGCGGCCATCGGCTCTTACCTGGAGAACGCCCGGTATCCGTCCCGCAAGGTTAACGAGATCGACAACCGGGGCAGCACCTTCTACCTGGCTATGTACTGGGCCCGGGCCCTGGCCGCCCAGGACGAGGACACCGCCATGAAGGACCGCTTCGCCAAAGTTGCCACCGAGCTCGAAGAGAACGAGGCGAAAATTAACGGGGAACTGCTGGCAGCCCAGGGTGAAGCCGTCGACATCGGCGGGTACTTCCTTCCGGACACGGCAGCGGCGGAAAAGGCCATGCGCCCCAGCGCGACCTTCAACGCCATCATCGATGCCCTGTAAAAATCCGGCAAATAGATGACTAGGGCGCCCTGGTTAACCGGGGCGCCCTCTTGTTATCCGGCGAAATTTTCATATCATCGTTTAACGAGAAATTTACATTCTCTTTTCAACCCGTTAACTCAATTCTATTACTTTCCCGGTGCTGAGGATCTTGAAGACCATCGGGGATTCGCCCCGGAACATCCATTGACCTCAACAAGGAGCCAAAACCTTGAAGAACAGGATCTTGACATTCATCGCGAGCGGATTGCTTTTTCTGGCCGTTGGTTTCGTTTCTGAGACCCGCGCCGCAGATGATGACAAGAGCTTTGAATTCGGAGGAAGCATCCGGGGTCGTTATGAGTACATCAATTGGCTGAATGACGCTGCCGGTGAGAAGAAAGACGATCTCGGCCGTTTACGCTACCGGCTGCGCCTGGACGGAAAAGCCAAAATCAATCCCCATTCCAGAGCCTATTTCCGTCTGGTGAGCGGGACCGACAGCCGCAGTGGAAACGTCACCCTCGGCGGGCCGGTGGATTTCGGGACCGATGCACTGAGCATCCGCTACGCCGCCTTGACCATCAGCCCCTGGGCGGAAGGCAAACTTCCCAGTGGAAAGGGGCAATGGTCCTTTGATTTCGGTCGGGTGAAGAACCCCTACAAGTGGAAGGGGCACGGCAAGGACATGATGATGTGGGACGGGGACCTCGCCCTGGCCGGAGCCGGGACCCAGTTTTCCCACAAACTGGGCGACAGCGGGAAGTTTTTCATCACCACCGGGTACTATGCGATCGACGAGAACAGCAAAAGTGAATCCCCGGACCCCTACCTGGCCCCTGTCCAGGGCGGCATCCTCTTCGGCGGCGGCAAGACCACCGCCGGCGTCCGCGGCTCCTACTATTACATGGCGGAACTCGACGCGAATTTCATCTCCCGGGGCGTCAACGGAAAAAACACTGACGGCTCCGACGGCTCCACCGTTTCCGGTGGCAACATCGAAGACGGCCTGACCGGGGATTCCGAGGGCGGCAAGCTTGCGGTCGTGGAGGCCCAGGCCTTCGTCTCCACCGGTCTTGGCTCGGTTCCCCTGACCCTGTCCGGCGGATATTCGGACAACACCAGCGCCAAAGCCTCGGTGATGTACGACGGCGTGGGCAAGAATTCGGTCGCCTACAACTTCGGCATTGAGGCCGGAACCAAGAAAAAGGCCCTTCTGGGCGGCCTCGGCTGGTACCACATCGAAGCCAACGCTTTCCCTTCCCAATTCATCGACAGTGACCTCCTGGACGGGTACACCAATCGCGAGGGACTGTTTTTCTTCCTGGCCAAAACGGTCATGAAAAACACCGACCTGGGCCTCCAGTTCTTCCGTTCCGACGCCATCGCATCCGGCGACGGGTTTTCGGATTCGACCAGGAACTCCAAGCGGAACCGCCTTCAGATCGACATGCTCTACAAGTTCTAGCAAATATTCTGATGATGAAATTTCCCGGCCGGGGTGCCACCCACCCCGGCCGGGTTTTTTGATTCCGCGAAACTCCATATTTTTATTGTCAATACGATCACGGCCCTGAATACTCAATATCCATGCGGGCAAAAAGGGGGCACATGGCTGTTGAACGAAATCAATTCGGATTGAAAATTTTCTGCCTGGTTTTGGCATCCATGGCAATCTGCCTGAATGATTCCCCCGCCAAGGCTGATTCAGTGCGATGGGCCGCATTCCAATCTCTTACAACCGACCAACAGGAATCCAGGGCGAAGGAAGCGGAAAAACTCCGGACAAGCGCGCACGACATTACCGATGGACCCCTCCGTGTGGAACAGTTGCGCCGTACGGTGGACCTGGATCCGACACACCCGTCGGGCTGGATCGATCTGGCCGAAGTCCTCCGTTCGATGGGATACCGGACCGAAGCGACCCTGGCGCTGGACAGCGCCCTCTTCATGGTGAAACGATCCAGCGGGCAGGACAAAAAAATATACGGCCGCGAGTATTCCCTGGCCAGGGCCTGGCTCGACTACGACCAGGGCGACTGGGCCGACGGGAATGCGCGGGCGGAACGCGCAATCAAACTGGACGGAGGACTGCGGGCCCAGTTGATTGCGGGGTTGACCCGGGCGGGCTGTGATATCAGGGACAAGGAAATGCGGGAAAGTCTGCGGGCCTTTTATCCCCTGGACCACAACACCAATCGCCCACGGAACCGCAAGTGGGCCTACAACATGTGGCAGCACCTCCACAATGTCCCCACGGTTGCACCTGAATATCTCGGTTACAAGACTGCTACCTTCCAGGATCCGGACCACGAGGTTCTCCGGTGGCGGGACAATGGCCTGTTCCAGGAAACGCGCGACGTGGAAACGCTGGCCATCCTGGCTTACGAGATAAGCGAGGAACAACATCCTTTCCGCGACGGCGACTGGTTGCGGCGCCTGGAACGCGAGGTTCCCGGAGCCAAACCCGGCTTCGGCCCCATGCCCTTCTGGGTGAATCCCGACGACGGCTATGTGACCGGTTCATTGTTGGCCTACCAGGGGTTTTGCCACGACCGGATGAAGGGAAAATCGGAACCCGAACAGAAAACCCTTTGGGCCCATAAGGTGGTATGGGCAGGCAACGCCGCCGTCGACCGATACCCTTATCGGCCCTGGACTCGGTTGTGGAGGGGCGAAGCCTTCCTCGAACTCGACCTGTTCATGGAGGCGGAAAACGATATCACCTTCGCCCGGGCGTGGTTCGAGGAATTCGGCATCGACGAACCGGCCCTGAACCCTGTGGAAGGCCATATCTTCCTGTTGGGGGAAAATTACAATGGTGCCTTGCCGGTCCTGGAACAGGCGGCCGTCGATTTCCCGGAAGAAGCCGGTGTCTGGACGGACCTGGGACTGGTCAGGTTAAGGAAACTGGGCCGCGATCCGGCCCGCGAAGCCTTCGGCAAGGCACTGGAACTGGATCCGACCCTGACCGCGGCCTGGCACAACCGGGGGTTGCTGAATCTTCAGGACCATCGTTACGACGAGGCGCTGACCGATCTCGAAAAGGCCGCGGAACTGACACCACACGATTCCCGGATCACTTCGGATCTGGCCAGGATTCGTCAGATCATGAAATACAGGGAGCAGTAGAAATCCCCTAAAAAATCCGCCGGCCTTTGAGGGGCCGACGGATTCATTTTTCCTGTCTTGGGGGATCAGCGGATGAGCGTCATCTTGTGCCGCAGGTCTCCGCTGTTGGTTTTCAACACATAGTGATAGACCCCCGAAGCCACGCCCCGGCCACCGTTGTCCTTGCCGTTCCAGATGACGTGGTTTTCACCCTCCCGGGCCGGGCCATCAACCAGGGTCCGCACCAACCGACCGCGCTCATCGTAGATGCGCAACGAGACGGTCTGCTCGAACGGCAGGCTGAAGTCGATATAGGTCTGCGGGTTGAACGGATTGGGGTAGTTCTGGGCCAGGGTCGTGATACGTGGCACCACCGGATCCGGCGCGGCCGAAACATCCAGGATGGCGGACTGCTGGGCCACGATCACCGGGGGGCTTTTCCCGTTGTTGTTCCAAGCGTCGTAGACTTCCTGGCTCAGGTTGTTGGTGTGGTTGTTTTCGACCAGGAACTCGAGGTATTCCTTCGAGGTGGTCTGGTAGTAATAAGTGACATCCACGCGCCGGGCCGAATTCGGGAGAATGTACTCCGTGTCGTCCCAATACTGGCCGTCGGCGTAGGAGTAGGCCACGACGGGCGACTGCGCCGTCACGAAGGCTGCATTGGTAAAGCCGCGCGGAGGGATGCGGTTGTCCGAGTAGACCGTATCGCTCAGGGGGAAGAAGAACGACGGCCCCGCATCCATGCCGATGATGGCGGCGAACCTGGTCGAAATCCCCGGTTCGATGTGATAGATCTTCGCGTCTTCATCGTGACTGAGTACACCGGTATCGCCGTCGTAGTGACCGCTTTCATAGACCATGACGTCTGAGGCATCGTAGGCCTTGATGTTCAGCCACATACGACGCCCTTCGGGGTAACCCGACGGCAGTTTGTGACCTGTTTCGTTGGTAATCCGCACCGTGACGGCAGGCTGGCCGTCCACCGGAGAGACGGTCAGGTCCATGGTCGCGGCCATGGTGAGCATGGCGATGGCCCGCTGCTTGCCTGCCTGCAGGGCGGCGACATCCAGTTCCGGGTAAAAGATCGGCAGAATATCCGGAAGGAAGGTGTTTCCGCCGGTCAGATCATGCAGGCCGAGATCGGTGCGCGTCGGAGCGCCCGGTTCGGTGCAGCCCACGCCCGTGACATCCCGCATGTGGCAGTCCTGGCAGGTGGACACCATGCCGTCGGGCTTGTCGCCCGCGAATTGGGGTGCATACACTCCCGTTGACGCGTACTCGCTTGCCTCCCACTCGCTGAAGGTTCGCTCGACAGGAACCATGTTGCGCCGGTCACCGTCCGGATGCGGTGTATCCAGAGCCTGGACATCGTATTTGCCGGGCGCGTCGCCCGCCACGAAAGCCGGGTTGCTCACGTCGTGGCAGGTCCCGCACAACTGGGCGCTGCGGTGGAAGTTGGAGTCCAGGAACTGGTGGCTGGCGTTGGCGTCGTCATAAGGTCCGCGCATGATCTGGTCGCGGTCGGTGACGAACTGGCCATTGGCGGCTTCCAGGGGTGCAAGTTCCAGATCGCCGAGGATATCGTCGTCGCCTGCCGGACTGACCCCCGCCACATAAACCGGATCAACCATCCGGTGGCAGAAGTCACACTGGACTCCCTGAAGATCTTTTTCCGTCAGCATGGCGCCCGAGGTGTCGAAGGAACGTCCCTCCTGCCAGCCGCCGGGCGTGTGGCAGCGCAGACAAAGGTCACCCACGGCCGGAACGACTTCTTCCGCCACCGCGACGGTGGCCATGAACAAGGGGTCACGCTGGGCCTGGCCCATCATGCTGCCTTGCCAATTGTGCCAATGCTCGATGTCGGTATCGTACCCGCCGTGGCACTGGATGCAGGAAACCGAAGGATCGTCAAGGGGGCTGCCCTCGAAGGGATTGGTGCCTCCCAGGTCGAAGTCGCGCAAGGTCGTCGGCGCCACGCCGTGCGTCACCGGAGTGATGGTGAACACGGCCGGGCTGTCGTCATAGGCTTCGTTTCCCGCGAAGTCGTAGGCCTCCACCCTAAGGATACTGGTGGGACTGGGAAGGTTGGGGAAAAACATCTCGAAGGTCCCTGTGTTGGGCAAACCCTTGGCCATTTGTTTGAATTTTTCACCGTCGTCACTCAGGTACAGGTCGATGCGGGAAACCCCACCCGCGTCGGTGGCGGTCCAGGTAACCGTATTGTAGGTGGCCGAAGGAATCATCTCGCCACCAACCGGTGAGGTGATGGTGACCTCGGGCGGAGTGTTGTCGGTGGAACCGTCGGGAGTCAGAAAACCCAACAAATCGGCCTGATCCACGTTGATGGCAGATGTTACGTTACCAGTACTCAGACCTGGAAAGGTCGGCGTGTTCGACCAATTGATAGTATCAGTGATCTCAATCAGGTTGCTGAATCCGTCATTGTCGGGGTCGTCATTTTCCACATCGATGACAGCCTCGGCGGCAGTCATGCCTGCGGACAGGCGAACCTCAAGGGAAAGGCCGTAGGGATTGCGGGCGTCACTGCCATCGAAGTCGAAATGGCAGACGCCACAGTGGCCCTTGTTGCTGTTCACATCATCAAGGACGGAGGTTTCGGCTCCAGGATAACGGTCGAAAAAAGCATTTCGGAACGGGTTGCGGGCCGAACTGAGGGTAGGAATGAGAAGGGCGGCCAGGGCCAGAAGGAGGATCAATCGACAATAACGGGAATACATGGCGAAGCTCCCCTAAATTGTTGAGGAAATGAGACGAACCCCGGGACTGACGATCAACTCGTTGCCCGATTTCGAAACTATTCAGGTGAAAATAGTATGACAGAATCAATCCTGATTG
>JAUVII010000181.1 GCA_030592845.1 Candidatus Krumholzibacteriia bacterium
ATGACCCTGCTGAACGACACATCGGCCATCGTCAAGATTTCCGGCTACGTGGACTACTATTTCGCCACGGTGGAGCTCGTGAATTACGAGGTCGAACTGATCAGCTCGGGTAATCCCGAATTGACACCCACGACCCTGAGCACGATCGCGGCCGCCGCCCTGACCAATGAGGGCACCTACATCAAGAGCTCCGGTCCGATCACCGCGATCTCCACCACCGGAGGCTCCAATTCCGCCCACAACTTCACGGTGAACGACGGTTCGGGTGATGTCGTGATCCGCGTCGATGACGATATTGACGCGGCCATGCCGACCTGGCTGGTGGGCGATGTGCTCGAGGCCTCCGGCGCGGGCGGCAGCTTCTCCGGTGCCGGCCAGATCATCGTGGGGCTGGCTTCCAAGTTGATCAATCACGGGCAGGGTCCCGACAACACGCCGCCGCTGCTGACGGGCGCGGCGCTTTCGGCTCCTACGACCGTGAATCTCACCTTCAATGAGCCCCTGGATCCGACCACAGCCAATACCGCGGGCAATTACCAAGTCTTCCAGACCGCCGTTCCGGGCAACACCATAACGGTGAATGCTGCAGCCCTGCAGCTCGACAACGTGACAGTGCTGCTGACCCTGGCCGCCAGCGCCAGCGGAATTTCGCACACCGTGCAGGTGGACAACGTGCAGGACGTGGCGGGTAATCCCATCGCCGCCGCCACCACCATGCTGATCTTCGAAACCGGCGCGCCGGCTGACATCGTCATCACTGAAGTCATGCAGAATCCCTATATCCTGAGTGATTCGGATGGCGAATGGTTCGAGGTGTACAACGCCGGCGCCAGCGCCGTGGACATGAACGGCTGGACCATTTCGGATCTCGGATTTGATTCCCATGTCATCGCCAACGGCGGTCCCCTGGTCATCAGCCCGGGCGAGTACAAGGTGTTCGTTCGCAGCGCCGCGTTCATGGCAGGCGAGGGTGTGGCGGTATTCTACGAGTACGCCGGCATCACTCTGGGCAACGGCGACGATGAATTGATCCTGACCGATGCCGGAGCCGTGGAACAGGCCGCGATCGCCTGGGACGGCGGTCCGGTCTGGCCGGATCCCATCGGGTATTCCATGCAGTGGAACGGCACCGGGGACAACAACGACGGCGCCAACTGGGCCGACCGTTGGGCTCCCGCCTTCGGTTCGGGCGACCGGGGTACTCCCGGCGCGGCCAACGACGTGGTCAGTCCGGTTCCGGGCGCGGGTCTCAAGACCGCCCTGGGCGCGAACTATCCCAACCCGTTCAACCCCCGGACCAGCTTCAGCTTCAGTCTGGACAAGACCGATCGGGTGACCCTGGCGGTCTTCGATCTGCGTGGCCACAAGGTGCGCACCATCGTGGACTCGGTCCTGCCGGCCGGACAATACGACCAGCAGTACAAGTGGGACGGCGTGGACGACCGGGGCGTTCCGGTCAATAGCGGTACCTATTTCTACCGCCTGACGACCGGTTCCGGGTTCAGCGAGTCGGGAAAAATGATGCTCCTGAAGTAGGGGAGTGATTGTTTGACAGAACAAAGGTCCGGCCGCGATTTTCCTCGAAATCGCGGCCGGACCTTTTCTTCCCCATCCATGGGTTGATTTTCCGGTGATTTCCGGCCATTCTTGGCGTGTTATGAAATTTACCCGACGCTTAAAAAAATTCTGGTTGTTCCTGATCCGTCTCCAACGCGAGATGGCTTATGACGACTGCATGGGCATGGCCGCGCAGATCTCCTTCTATACCATGCTCGGTCTTTTTCCCTTCCTGATCTTTCTGCTCAGTCTGCTGAGTACCTTCCCACTGGGCGAATCCCTCAAACCGGAGATGCTCGATGCCCTAGGCAAGCAGATGCCCAAGGAATCAGCTGAATACGTGGCCGGCATCGTGCTGGAATTGTTGCCGCACTACAGCCAGGGACTGCTCAGTGTCGGTCTGCTGGCTTCCCTGTGGGGAGCGTCCATGGCCGTCGGAGCCTTGATCACCACCATCAACCGGGCCTACAACATCCGTCCCCGGCGCAACATGGTGACCCAGAAGCTCATGTCCATCATCCTGGTTCTCATGTTGTCGGGAATGTGGCTGATGTCCATGACCATTATCCTGGTGGGACCGGGCATTACGCAGACCATTTTCGAATTCATGGGCATCGCCAGCGAAACAAACACCTTCTGGACCAGCATGCGCCTTCCCATGGCTTTCATGCTGAACCTGCTGGCCCTGTCGATTCTCTACTACTTCGCGCCGGAAGCGAGGCAGCGGTTCCTGAGCATCCTGCCTGGCGCCTTCACCGCTACAATCCTGTGGCTGCTGGCCTCTTCGGTCTTCCGGATTTTCCTGCGGTATTTCGGTACCTACAACAAGACCTACGGATCGTTGGCCGCCCTGATCATCCTGATGGTGTGGTTGTGGATTTCCGGTTTCGTCTTTTTGATGGGCGCCGAGATCAATTCCCTTATGAGACGATTCGATGAGGACGACGATGTGTCCTATCGGGTTCGTCTTTTGAAGTGAAGGAGAATCTGGAACCATGTCCGACATGATGACTGCCACCTGGACCGGTGGCTTCCGGTTCGTTTACACATCGGCCAGCGGCCACGGTCTGTTGACCGATGCCTCCGTAGACCACGGAGGCGGAGGCACCGCGGCCTCGCCCATGGAACTCATCATCCTGGGATTGATCGGCTGCACGGGCGTGGATGTGGCCAGCATCCTGGAACGCATGCGGGAGCCGTTGAAAGGCCTTGAAGTGTCGGCCACCTATGAAAGGGCCCCGGAACATCCGAAGGTTTATACGAAAATACATCTGAGCTACCGTTTGCAGGGTGAGCTCGACGAAAAGAAGGTCAGCCGGGCCATCAACTTGTCGGAAAACAAATACTGTTCGGTATCGGCCATGCTCGGACCGGATGTGGAAATCTCACACGAATACATTATCGAAGCCTGATTTTTCCTCCGGGGGTCGCCAAACCGGAGTATTTTGATTTTTTTATAGGAAACCGTAAACTCATCGACGGGGCTCGGCCCGATTTTCCATAATCCCGCATCGTTTCCAAGGAGAGTTGAATGCTCCGCAGGTTCGCCCTAATTGTCTGCCTGTTCGCCCTGGCCGGCATGTCCGTGATACCCGTGTCCGCCCGCGCCGTTGAAATCGATCAGGAACTTCAGGACCTGCTGCAGGCCAAAAGCTCCACCGACAGGGTGCCGGTCCTGATGCTGTTCGACGATCCGGTCGGGGTGGACGAAATCCGCTCCCGGTTGGAGAAGGTCTCGCATCAGGAGCGTCGGCGGATGGTTCTGGAAAACCTGCGCGGCAAAGCCCACCGAAACCAGGCCCGTGTTCTTGGATTTCTTGCCGACCCCGTCCACGGCAAAGGGGTTGGCCGCATCCAGACGCTGTATCTGGCCAACGCCCTGGCTTTCGAAGCGGCTCCCGAAGTTGTCATGGCGATGGGTTCCCTGCCGGACGCGGCCACCCTCTTTTTCGACAAGACCTATGATTTGACCAACGGAACGACCCGGGGTTCCGCTTCTCAAGCGCCTCTTTCACCCGCGGCCACCGATACCGCCTGGAGCGTCAAATACATCAACGCCCACAAGGTCTGGAGCCAGATGGGCTACACCGGCGCCGGCATCATCGTGGGCCATATCGATACCGGCATCTACCTTACGCACCCCGACCTGGCGTCAAGGTTGTGGGTTAATCCGGGGGAAATTCCCGGCAACGGGATCGACGACGACGGCAATGGATTCATCGACGACATCAACGGCTGGGATTTTGGTGACGGGGACAACGACCCCAACGATGACAGTCTTGATCCCGGGCACGGCACGCACACTGCGGGCACCGTCGCCGGTGACGGAACGGGCGGCACCCTGACGGGCGTGGCCCCGGGCGCGACATTGATGGCCGCCAAGGTCTGGCAGGCCGACGGCTCGGGCGGCACCCTGGCCATGATCTGGGCCGCGGAACAGTACTGTGTGGAAAACGGCGCGCGCATTATCACGATGTCCCTGGGCATTCCGGGTGATATCCCAGCCTACTTCATGCGCAACGAGCGGTTGAACAACAACAACCTCCGCGATGCCGGGGCGATCTTCTTCAATTCCGCCGGCAATGATCATTTTATCACCTCTCCGCCACTGGAACTGAGCCTGACGGCCAGGACCCCGCCACCGTGGCTGCCGGCCGGTTATCCCCACAGCAGCACCAGCGGCATCATCACCGTCGGCGGAACGGGTTATAAAAACGACGACATCTACGGGTCGTCCTCGCGCGGCCCCGCCCACTGGGGCAACGTGGATCCCTGGAATGATTGGCCTTACCTGCCGGGACCGGGGATCATCAAGCCCGATGTGGCTCTGCCCGGGGTTTGGGTCAACTCGACGGTCATTCCCAGCGGATACAGCGGGGATACCTGGAGCGGCACTTCGATGGCCTGCCCTCACGCGGCGGGTATCGCGGCCCTGATGCTGGAAAGAAATCCGACCCTGTCTCCGGCCGGAGTGGATTCGGTCATGGAACAGTGGGCCATCGACCTGGGTCCGGTGGGCAAGGACAATGATTTCGGATCGGGCCGACTCGACGCCTTGACCGTGGTTGCGGCCACTCCCCTGACCCAGGCTCCGGATATCTCCTGGACGGAATTCTATCCCGACCCGGTGGGAGACGGGGTTCTGGATCCCGGTGAGGTCAGCGAGGTCGCCTTCCAGCTGATGAACGGCAATCCCCTGGTTCCCGCCTCCGCGGTGAGCGGTGTCCTGGCGGTCAAACCCAACGCCTATGTTTCGGTGATCGACGGTGCCGGAACTTTTCCCGGTCTCGCGGCCAATGGAGGATTGGGGGACAACCTGGGCAGCACGTTCAGCCTCGATGTCGATCCGTCCGCGCCCCAGGGGTATGAGTTTACCCTGCTGTTGACGATCACCGCCGATCTCTATTTCCAAAAGACCTACGACATTACCGGCAGGGTTGGTCTGCCGGACTTCCGCACCCATGAAATCGGCGACGTGTACCTGTCAGTGACAGACCAGGGAATCATCGGCTACATGGACCAGGGCGGGGGCGAGGGTGTCGGCATGGGACCGTCAGGTTTTCCGAGCGACCTGTTCGTCAGTTCGTTCTGGGCCGGGACCAGTTCCGCCTATATCTGCAACCGGGACTACAACGGCCTGGGCAGCGAAAACTTTGAGTGGATCGTATCGGATCCGGATCCCAACGGCCGGGTGCGCGACCTCGGGCCCGTAAACAGCGACCAGACTTTCCGGGCCATCTTCACCGACGGGGGGCACGCCTCTCCGATGCCCCTGATGGTGGAACAGTTGACCATGGCCTTCGAAACCCCTGGTCTCGGCAGTTTCGTGATCCTGGAATACCGGCTGACCAACAACAGCGCCGCGCCTGTTCCCGCTTTGTATGCCGGAGTCTATTGCGATTTCGATATCGGTAATGATTCAACGAACAACATGGGCGGGACCGATTTCGCCCGTAACATGACCTATCTGTACGAGCCGCTGGGGCACTACTACGGCATCGTTCTGCTCGGGGGCGGGACTCCGGCCAACCTCACGGTGGTCAACAATATTTTCTACGTGTTTCCCACCAGCGCGATTACCGACGCGAACAAGTTCGACCTGCTGACCGGAACCCTGACCCACCCGGTGGGCAAGATCGCCGACGACTGGTCGGGCCTTTCCTCGTCCGTCATGAGCCTGGACGCCAACGGGGGTCAGGGCCTGGTGGTCTACGCCCTGGTGTTCGGCAACAGCCTGGCCCAATTGCGCGATAACGCCGATGCCGCCATCGCCGTCTACAACCCGGTCGCTCCCATTACGGCAGAGGTGCCGGTCAAGCTGTTCCGCCTGGGGCAGAACCATCCGAACCCGTTCAACCCCACCACGAGCATTAAATTCACGGTGGACAAAGAGGGTCCGGTCGAGCTGGCCGTATTCGATGTGAGCGGTCGGAAGATCCGAACCCTGGTGCGTGATACCCGGAGCCCCGGGGACCATGTGGTGACTTGGGACGGCACGGATCATTCCGGTTCCCGCGTACCAAGCGGCATGTACTTCTACCAACTGACCTCAGGCCGCGAGTCCTCCACCCGAAAAATGATGCTGGTAAAATAGGGGGCACGCTGCAGGCTTCGGTTGGATACAAAAAAGAATCGGGAGGTCCTCACGCCTTCGGCGTTGCGGATTACCCGATTCTTTTTTGTATCCAACCGAAGCCTGCAGCGTACCGCCTACTCCACGTGCATTATTAGGTACTGCAACATGCCGCCGCGCTCAAGGTGGAACGCCGCCGAAGCACCGTAATCCAGATCCTTCACCAATTTTTTGAGGCTGCGCAGCCCCTTGACCGGCTGTCCGTTCAAGGTGTAGATAACGTCACCGGGAACGAAATGATCGCCCAGCAGGCTGACATCGACGGCCAGGGCGGCCACGATCACACCCTCGGTCTTGCGGGTTTTGAATTGCAGCAAACGGGTGGTGTCCTTGTCCAGGTCGATGGCCAGGATGCCGATTTTCTTCACCAGGTTCCGCTCGTTGGTGATCATCTCGAAGAAGCGGTAATCCGGTTCGGACCTCTCGATGACTTCCACTTCCTTGGTGAAATTGCGTCCGTCCCGCAACACTTCCAGGGAAACATTGGCGCCGATCTGCTTGTTGTAGAGGTTCACTTCGAACTGCCGCGCGTTTTCCATGCGCTTGCCGTCCAGGGTCAGGATGATGTCGCCCACCTGAAGTCCGGCCTTGTCGGCGGGGCCCTCGGGGAAGACATC
>JAUVII010000103.1 GCA_030592845.1 Candidatus Krumholzibacteriia bacterium
CGGCCTCGTTGGAAAAATTTCCCCGCTGGATGCCGTAGATCATGACACCGATGATCCCGCCCTTGAGGGCCCCCGGATCAAACGCACTGTGGAATATCAGCCACAGGGCATGCCCCGTATGCTTGAAATTGATGGTGATGATGATGAGGGCCGCCAGGATATAGATGCCCGCCATGAGGGGGACGATTTTTTCGGTAACATTGCCGATGCTCTTGATGCCGCCGATGATGACCACGCCGACGACGACGGCCATCACCAGGCCGTAAACGGCGCCATAGTGCTCGATGGCGGGAAAGAAAGTTTCCAGCTGTTTGAAGGCCTGGTTGGCCTGCAGCATGTTGCCCCCGCCGATCGAACCGCCCATCACCAGGACGGCAAACATGATCGCCAGAACACCGCCGAGTGGTCCCAGTCCCTTTTTCGCGAGACCCTGGCGCAGGTAGTACATCGGCCCGCCCGATATGCTTCCGTCTTCATTGATATGCCGGTATTTAATGGCCAGGGTGCATTCGGCGAATTTCATCGCCATGCCCAGCAGGCCCGCCATGATCATCCAGAAGGTCGCCCCGGGTCCGCCGATCCCGATGGCGATCGCGACACCGGCGATGTTACCCATGCCCACGGTGGCCGACAGTGCGGTGGTAACCGACTGGAATGGAGTAACTTCGCCCTCTGCACCTGGTTTGGTGTATTTACCCCGCAGGATGTCCATGGCATGACGAAGACCGCGGAAGCCGATAAAACGCAGATAAAACGTGAAGAAAAGTCCGCCGGCGAACAGCCACAGGACGATGAATCTCAGTGGGGCCAGGACGGGATTGCCATTTTCGTCCAGGACCGGGCTTCCGTCTTCATGGTAGACCTGCTCGTCATACAATCCGGCCGTCACGAACGGATCCCAGAACAGGACGTCGCTCAGCACCTCGACCAATGGTGTGAAAGCCTCGTTGATCTTCTGGCTGAAGGTCAGAGCTTCTTCAGGTGGGGCTTCAGCGTTCTGGGATTCGGTATCCGCCCAAGCCTGGGTTACGGACAGAAGCAGGATTAGGAGCATGGGGAAGAGGAATTTCAACCGCAAATTTATGCCTTCCATTGGTACTTTCTGAATACACTGTTCTATCATTGATGACCGATCTCTGTCAACCCGGCGGCCTCTGAGTGTCGACCAAACCAGGGGTTGTCCAGACCCCGCCCTCCCTGAGGGTTTCACACGAGGATTTCAGGTGCAAAACCTCCTCTATTGCGGAACTTCCAACATACTGTAACCTTGAATAAGTTTGGATTGCGACTCCCGTTCCCCGCCACATTCCCCTGACCCCGGAGTACACCTACATGATTTCTGCCACCAACCGCCGATTGGCACCCGTATTGGTCACCGCCCTGAGCCTCGTTCTCGCGGCCAATATAGTGTGCGCCGGTGACGATTCCGGGCGTGAGATCCTTGAGGATGCGGTCGACCACTATGCCAACCTGGGCGCCTACGCGGCCAAGATGGAAATCAACCTCAAGCTCCCTGAGGAGTTGGCCGCCATGGCGGGCGGCATGAAGCCCTCTCATTACGAGGCTGTCACCGCCGGCGACGGCCGGGTGGCTTTTCGTCCCCAAGGGGGCATGATTAATGATCCGTTCGTCCAAAGCGCTGACCAGTGGTTCGTGGAGATCAGTTTCATGAAAGCCTACGTCCTGATGGACGCCGTTCCCATGGATCAGCTACTGGCCGAGGAAGGGGACGGGGGCATCCCTGTTCCCGGCTGCGCCGAATTCCTTCGGCTGGGCCGAAAACAAGACGAGTCGGGATCTTTCCTGGCCGCGGAATCAATTACCGACGCCGGATCCGAAGAGGTGGGCGGAGTGATGTGCCGACATCTCGAACTGAGCGGTGCCGGGATTGAGGGCGAGGTTTGGGTGACCGAAGGCGCGACCCCTTGGATTGCCCGCATCCTGATGGACCCACCCGCGCCTCCTGTGGGCGAAAACGCCGGCATGATGATCATGCCCGCCCTGGAGATCACCTATTCGGACTGGGACGGCGGCCCTGATCTGGAGGGCGCTTTTGTTATCGAGATCAACGAGGATTTTACTAAACGCGATTCCATGCCCAGCAACGAGGAAATAGCCGGAGGTGGCGGTCATGGCCCCGACGGTGATCATGATTCCATCGGCGAACCTGCTCCCGCACTCAGCCTGGCGACCCTCGACGGCGGCCGGATGAGTATTGCCGAACTGAAGGGCCAGGTCGTGGTACTGGATTTCTGGGCCGTATGGTGCAAGCCTTGCCTGATGGCTCTGCCGGGTGTGATCGAGGTCACTTCGGAACTGGCGGACAAGGGGGTGGCGTTCTACGCGGTGAACCAACTCGACAGCAAAGACAAGATCAGCTCCCTGCTGAAAGAAAAAGGGTGGGCCTTGCCCGTCGCCCTCGACACTGACGGATCCGCCGGTCAGGCTTTCGGAGTGAGCGGTATCCCGCACACTGTAATCATCGACCGCGATGGCGTGATCCGACACGTGCATTCGGGGTTCTTTCCCGGCATGGAAAAGCAACTGAAGACCGAGGTGGAAGCGTTGCTCGCCGAGTAACCAGAACGCGGGGGAGCGATCCGCAGGTTTTGGCCGGCGTGGGCGTCTCCCTACCCCGTCTCTTTGGCCAGCGCCCGAACTATGATATTGGCCCCGAGACGGCCATTTAATCCATCCCATGCAAATATGCCCGCAATTTAACCGCAATGATACCAACCTGGACAGGATATCCGGCAGGAACAGGATCCTCTGGTCCAGCAGGATCATCAGGTCCACCTTGCCTCAGACCCCTCCTCCGTGCAACTTTCTTGATGAATTTACGCATTACTGTCGGTCGCAGACCCTGAACAGGGCCTGTTTTTAACGTATGTCCGCACTGGAGGTCTCCCGTGAAACGCCTCATCCTGCTCTTCATCACCCTTGCCCTGCTATCCGCCGGATTGGTCATCGCTGACACAACCGCGCCCGGCTACGTCATGCGCTACGCCGACATCGGCGGCGGCAACATCGTCTTCACCTACGAGGGCGACCTGTGGCTCGTGCCCGAGACCGGGGGCGACGCAAGGCGTATCACCAGCCATCCCGGCACCGAGTTGGCGGCCAAATTCAACAAGGATGGCACCAAGCTGGCGTTCACCGGCAGTTACGATGGGGGCAACGACGTTTACATGATGGATGTCATGGGCGGCGTGCCCGAGCGCCTGACCTGGCATCCGGCGGGCGACACCATGCTGGACTGGTGCCCGGCCGAAGACGGCGTGGTGATCCGTTCGAACCGGGAATATCCCTTCCGTGGTCAGCTCTTCAAGGTGTTCTTCGATGGAAAAATGCCCTTCCGCCTGCCCGTGGACCGCGGTTCGCTGGCTGCGGTCGCGCCCGACCACAGCGGTATCGCCTACAACCGCATCGGCCGGCAGGCCCGTACCTGGAAGCGTTACGAAGGCGGGATGGCCCAGGATATCTGGGTGAAGGACTTCGCCAGCGGCGAAATCAACAAGATCACCGACTGGACCGGCACCGACAACTTCCCCATGTGGGAGGGCGGGACCATCTACTTCACCAGCGATCGTGAAGACGGCACGCTGAACATCTACGGTTACGACACGGCCAGCAAAGAGACCACGTGGCTGACGAACTTCACCGATTACGACGTGAAATATCCCTCCATCGGCCAGGGCAAGATCGTGTTCCAGCACGGCGCCGGCCTAAAGGTGCTCGACATCGCCGCCGGGACCGTGAGTGAAGTCGCCATCAATATCCCCAGCGACCGCCGGCATATGCGGATGGAACTGGTGAAGGCCGAATCCCGCAGCGGTTCCTTCGGGCTGTCGCCCGGCGGCGAACGGGTGCTGGTCGAGGCCCGCGGCGAGATTCTGAACCTGCCCGCGGACGAGGGCGACGCGTTGAACCTGACCCGGACCAGCAGCTCGCGCGAGAAAAACGCGGCCTGGAGCCCGGATGGCCGCTGGGTTGTTTTCACATCCGACAAGAGCGGTGAAGAAGCTCTTTACCTCGTGGACCAGCGGGGCGAAGACGAGTGGAAAAAGCTGACCGACGGTTTTCACGGCTTCATGAACCAGTCCGTGTGGTCGCCCGACAGCAAGTACCTGGTTTTCAGCGACAAATTCATGAAGCTGCACCTGGTCGACGTCAAAAGCGGCAAGACCACCGAGATCGCCCACAGCGATCACGACGACGCCTGGGAACGCTGGGGCATCATGGACTACGTGTGGTCCTCGGACAGCAAGTGGATCGCCTACACCGCGCAGACCCACAACATGAACGAGGCCATCTGGCTGTACGATGTGGCCAAGGGCGCCAACCACAAGATCACCGACGACATGTCCAACGACTGGTCGCCGTCGTTCTCCGGTTGCGGCAAATACCTGTTTTTCCTGTCCAACCGCACTTTCAATCCCATCATGGGCCGGCAGGACCAGACCCACGTCTTTTTGAAGATGGCGCGGCCCTACCTGGTAATGCTCGAGTCCGGCGTCCGTTCCCCCTTCTACGGTGACGACGTGAGTGTGCCGGTGAATGGCGATGACGAGGATGACGAGGACAAGAAGGACGACGAATCCGACATCGTTGTCGACCTCGAGGGCATCGGCGACCGCGTGATCGCCTGCCCGGACGTGGACGCGGACAACTACTTCCGCCTGGAAGCCGTCAAGGGCGGGTTCCTGATGCTGAAGAAGGATAAACCCGAGTTCCTCAAGTACCAGAACGTCGACGACCACACCGGCGACAAGCTGGAACTGGTTAAATACAAGTTCGCCGACCAGGAAATGGATTCCCTGATGAAGGGGATCGCCAACTACCACCTGAGCGCCGACGGCAAGAAGATGGTCTTCCGCGCGAACGGCAATCTAGGCGTTGTAGATGCCGGCAAGAAGGCCAAATCGAGTGACGGCAAGGTCGATCCGGGCGCGGTCAAGCTGCGTGTCGATCGTCTGTCCGAGTTCGAGCAGATTTTCGCCGAAGCCTGGCGCATCCAGCGTGACTGGTTCTACGACCAGAACATGCACGGAGTGGACTGGCAGGCCATGCGCGACAAGTACCAGCCCTTCGTGGCCGGTTGCGGAACCCGCGGCGATTTGAACTATCTGATCGGTGAGATGATCAGCGAACTGAACATCGGCCACACCTACATTTACGGCGGGGATTACGAGGACCGCGGCGAAAGAGTCTCCACGGGTTTGTTGGGCGCCGAATTCGCGACCGAGGAAGACAGCGACTTCTACAAAATCGCCACCATCGTGCCGGGTGTGCCCTGGGACGACCGCTACCGTTCGCCGTTGGCCGAGCCGGGTGTGGACATCAGCGCGGGGGACTACCTGATCGCCATCGACGGCGTGGAAGTCCGCAAGGGCGACAACGTCTACAAACACCTGGTGGACAAGGCGGGCAAGATGGTGACGCTGACCACCAACGACGACCCGAAGGCCAAGGGCGCCACCACCACCCGTGTGCGCACCCTGCGCGGCGAATACGGTCTGCGTTACCGTGCCTGGGTCGACGGCAACCTGGACTACGTGACCGAAAAAACCGACAGCCGCATCGGGTATATCCACATTCCCAACATGATGGACGCGGGCCTGGTGGAATTCGGCCGCAGCTACTATCCGCAGACCTGGAAAGACGCGATGATCATCGACGAGCGCTACAACGGCGGTGGGTTCGTGGGCGACATGATCATCGATCGCCTGGAGCGGGTGCTGTGGTCCATCACCATCCCGCGTGAAGGTAAAATCGGCCGCGATCCCGAACGGGCTCATCACGGTCCGGTGGTGGTGCTGATCAACGAGGACACCGGCAGCAACGGCGAGTTTTTCGCCGAGGCCATCAAGCGCAAGGGCCTGGCCAAGGTCATCGGCATGCGGACCTGGGGTGGGTCGATCGGCATCGAGCCCCACCAGGATCTGATGGACGGCGGCGGAACCACACCCCCCCAGTTCGGGCTGTACGCCCTGGACGGCACCTGGCCCATCGAGGGTTGGGGAGTGGAGCCCGACATCGTGATCATGAACATGCCCAGGGACGTGGTGGAGGGTAAGGACGCCCAGTTGGATCATGCAATCCAGTATCTGCTGGACGAGTTGGCCAACAGCGGCGGCAAGTGGGACATCCCCGGCACGCCGGCCTACCCGGACAAGAGCAGGCCCCACATGAGCGGGAACCGGCCGTAAGAACGGGCCCACCCAAAAATTCGATCCCCGGGAGTTTTGCGCTCCCGGGGATATTTTTTTACACGCACCCCGCTCCGGTTCCGGTTAAAAGCGGACCCCTTCGCCGGTTTCCAGAACCCAGATGTTTCCCCTCAGTTTATCGACTGAATGCACCATCAGGTTTCCCCCCTGATCAGGACAGAAACTGGGATATTCGTTTGCCGGGTCCATCAGCAGGGGGGGGGCAAAAGCCAGGGTGGGGCCGCCGTTCAAGTCGATTTTTCGGATCTCATACACCGGTCCGCCCCATTTTCCACAGGCCCAGAGTTCATTCCGATCCCGGACCCAACGGGCTATGTAGGTGTCGGCCCGGTGGGTGAGGGGCCTGGGCGGTGAGCTTCCATCGACGGGAATAAGCCACGTTTCCTGGATCCTGTCTTTAGGGGACTGGAAGGCGATGGTGGTCCCGTCGGGAGACCAGGTGGGGTACATGGTGGAAATTTCCAGGGGGGTAATCCTGGTCGGCGGTCCGGCTGCCCTGCCGTTGTCGATGGGCATGGTGTAGATGGCCTGGACTCCCTCGCGGTCCGAACAGAAGGCCAGAGTGCGGCCGTCCGGTGACCAGACGGGCGTCGTGTCTGCAGCAGGGTGGTCGGTGATCTGAATCGGCCGGCCTGTGGGAATGGGAGCGATCCAGATATCCCGCTGCTGGACCTCCTGTTGGATCAGGTAGTATGCGACCCAGCGGTTGTCGGGGGAGATCGTCGGGTGGGAAACAGATCCATTTTGATCGACGAGGCGCACCGGTTCACCCAGGGGAAATCCGTCTTCCATCTTATGCATCCATAGATTTGCGTGGTGATTCCAGCGGAGAGAGACGAAGGCCATCAGGCTGCCGTCAGGTGACATGCAGGGTTGGTATTTACTGGTGGGGCTTTTCATGAGGGCTGTCTTGTCGTTACGGAAATTCGTAATAACAAGCCCGCCGTTATTGGCCTGGGTCGAGTAGACAAGAGTGTTTCCCCGGTTCCGCAGATCCGGATGACTTTCCGGTCCGCTGCCCGGGGTCAGTTTCTGGAGTCTATCGCCGTTCGGATCGGTTCGCCACAGGCTCGATGCCCCGTCACGGTAGGATGAGAAGTAGATGTGTCGGCCGTCAGGGGAATAGACGGGATGGTTGTCGGCGCCCCCTTCTTCTGTAATCTGCCGGGCAACTCCACCCCGTGCCGGCACAACCCAAAGATTGTGAAAATCCCCATAGCAGATGGTCTCGTTATCGGGAGACCAGGTGGGATAATTGTGGGCCCAATAACCTTCCTCGGATCCGGTCAGCTGGGTCATGTCGGTCGGGTCATCCAGATCGGCCACGAAGATGCGGGCGTTGCCAAGATAGTCCAGCCGGGCGAAGGCGATCCTGAGGCCATCGGGTGAAAGGGAGGGATGCTTACCTTCAGGCACCAGCAGGCTGGTCGTGCGGCCGGTCAGGTCGGTCTTCCAGATCCCGGTTCTCCCCTGCCTTGTCGACGTGAAAACGATGCCGCTGCCGTCGGCCAGCCAGCAAGGATCGCTGTCGTCGGCCGGATCATCGGTCAGGCGCACGGGGTCGCCGCCGGCCAGGATTACCCAGTAGATATCCAGGTTTCCGGCGGCATTGGAGGTGAATGCGACCAGGTTGCCGTCCGGGGAAAGGCTGGGCTGGGCTTCCCAGGCGGACGAGTGGGTCACCTGCCGTGTGCGGCCCTTCTCGAAAGGGTTTTCCTCGTATTGGGGCTGCAGCATGGAGGTGATTACAAAACCGAGCAGGGCCAGAATGAAAATGGCGCCGATTCCCAGGGCCAGCCTGTTGCGGTATTTCCAGAGCCACCCCTGGACCGGGGAAAGGACTGTGGAAATTTCCAGGCGGAGGGCGCGGAGGTCGGCCAGCATCTCGTTCGCGCTCTGGTAGCGGTCCGCGGGATCCTTGTTCAACGACTTGTTGATGATTCGCCGCAGTTCAGGCCGGGCATTCGGCCGCAAGGTCCCCACGGGGATGGGTTGGGAGTTGATAAGGGCGTACTGGATGGCATGCTCGTAATCCCCCTTGAAGGGAACACTTCCGGTTACTATCTGGTAGAGACAGACGCCCAGAGACCACAAATCGGTTCGGAAATCCACCTCCTGGCCGGTGGCCTGCTCAGGTGACATGTAGGACGCGGTGCCCACGATTCCGCCGGACTTTGTCACCCGTGTGGTATCGAGGCTTCGCGCCACTCCGAAGTCGAGGATCTTGATCTGGGACCGGCCTTCATCAACAGATGCGACCATGAGGTTGGACGGTTTGATATCCCGGTGGACGATGCCGTGGCCATGGGCATGTTCCAGACCTTCGGCGATCTGGATGGCCATCATGACGGCGTCATCCAACCGCACAGGGCCCTTGGCAATAACATCGCGGAGATTTTCCCCATCGATATAGTCCATGGCGATAAAGGCGCCATCCTTGTTTTCCCCGTAATCGAAAACTTTGCAGATGGAGGGGTGGTCCAGCCTGGCCGCGGCCCGGGCCTCGCGGGCGAAGCGTATCCGGTTTTCGGGATCAGTCATGTATTCCGGATGGATGAACTTGAGGGCCACTGGGATTTCGAGGGTCAGATGTTCGGCTTTGTAGACCGTTCCACTGGAGCCCCCGCCGATCTTGGCAAGCACACGGTAGTTGGATACGGTGCGACCGATCATGGCCATCCTTACAGCTCATTATCGCTTGGACAGATACGGATTCCAATAAATCACAGACTAATCTTACAGGGAAGATTTGGCCAGTTCCTGACCGGAAATCCAGGCATCACGGATCAGAATGCCTCGTTGATCATGATATAGAGGCCGTTGTTCCCGTTTTCCCCGAAGCCGAAATCCATCCGCAGGACGATGTTTTCCTTCACGTCGAACACGTACCTGAGACCCAGTCCCATACTTGGCTTGAACCCGCCCCAGGTGAACTTACTCACGGACGGAGCCACGGATCCGCCACCGGCGAAGACGACTCCGCGGAATCGGTGCCACAGGGGATACCGCAACTCGGCCTGGCCGGTGATCATTTCATTATCGCGGAAACGGCCGTAGAAATAGCCGCGCATGGCATACTTGCCGCCCAGCAGGGGCATCATGTTGAAGGGAACAATGCCCCCGGTGAACTGGGCGTAGCCCTGCAGGGCCAGGACCACGGTTTTTCCCAGGGGCTTGTAGTGACGCAGATCGATGGTGGTGCGGGTGAAGTGGTAATCACTGCCGAAAGCTTCCCTGAAAAAAACGGATTTCCATTGCAGATAATTGCCGGAGTGTGCGGAAAATCTGGGATGGCGGGTGTCGTATGTCGCCATCAATCCCAGGCCGGATGACAGCCCTCCCTTGGCGCCGGGAACATCCCCGCTGTCGAGGGTTCCTCCAGCGGGAACTTCGTAAGGTTGGTATTCCATGAAGTATCCCGCGAGACCGGCCATCAGTCCACCCTTGAGGACATGCTGTCCGTAGGCCTCGAGCACACCGTAACGGGGTTCGAAATCCTCTTCGGCCGAATCGGGAGTGTCGTTGCCGATGCCCCAGAATTTATCCGGATAGTGGTAATACCCCAGGTATCCGTTGAGCAGCCACTTTCGGTTTCTGGTGAAAATCTCCGGGGTCAGGGCAATGATCATCTGCTTGCGCTGCGTGAAGGTGATCGCGGCCATGATGGAGTTGGGGGCCAGGAGGGAATCTTCACCGGCGTAACGCCAGGTGAGGGTTCCACCGCCGCCGAACGCGATTTTGGTTTCCGGCGTGTAGAAGACGTAGGGGTAGGCATCCAACGTGCGCCCGGAGGTTGTTGCGGCGGAATCCGGAGAAGCTTCAGCCGCCTCCGCTGCACTTCCGCATAACAGCGCGGCCAGAATGATGGTGGCCCATAATACAGACCGGCCAAAAGAGTACCGGTTCATTTTTCCACCCCCAACATTTCAGCCACCGCGGGGGACAGGGCTTCGGCAACGGCCCGGTGTCCGGCCTCGTTCCAGTGGGCGTCGGCCTCCAGGTAGACTTCCTGCCGGTCCCGGGCCGACAGCAGGATCGGTTTCAGGTCAACCGCTGTGACATCGAGTTCGGTGGCCAAATCGAGGAAATGCCGGCGCAATTTTTCAGTGGCTCCGTTGAGGGCCCCCTTCCAGAAGCTTCCGGGCCGGATTTCCTGGGCCCGCGGCACGATGACCCAGATCAGGGGCAGCCCCGCTTCACGGCAGGCGGCCGCCAGGTTTTTCAACGACTCATCAGCCAGGTCCCGGCATTCTCCGCTGGTATTTATCAAACTGAACTGTAGATGAGTGGTGCGCTGGTCCATCAGCGTAAAAAGGCGGCTGGAGGCAATCAATCTGGCGGTCCGGGAGTCGGGATCGCGAAGGTCGTAACTGAAATCTTCCAGGTGGTCCGGCGCGAAGCGGCGAATCCGTTTTTCGTCGATGGGATCGTTGGCCAGGCTGATGGTCGCCACCACGGCGTGGATTTCCACGCGCTCTCTGACGAATTCCAGCATGCGGATCTGCTGGTAGATGGAATATCCCGGCAGGCCGCCGTTGATGAATTCAACAGGCGCTCCCGCCATCCCTTTTTCCAGCAGCCGCACGAATCCCGAGGTGTCGGGGACACCCCAGCCGAAGGTGTAGGAGTCACCCAACATGAGGACACGGCGGGTCATTGTATCGGCGGAAACCTCAGGACCTCGCAGGCCCCACGAGTTGGTCGCTACCGGCGTGCGCCGACCGGAACTCTTGAACACGCCGGTCGTGTCTGGAGGGAAAATCCAACCCAATTCCGCGGAGGGGACCACGGTCAACCAGGGGATTGGGACTGGGCGGAATCATCTGTCCC
>JAUVII010000231.1 GCA_030592845.1 Candidatus Krumholzibacteriia bacterium
ATAGCCGACAGGCCAATGAAAGGCTGGGAACATGCGCAGGCAGATCAGGAAAGTGGCCGTACTGGGGTCAGGCGTCATGGGAAGCGCCATCGCCGCACACTTCGCCAACGCCGGAATTCCGTCGGTCGTGCTGGACATCGTCCCCAAGGATGCCGGCGACAATCCCAAAGCCCGAAACAGCATCGCCACGGGTGCCGTGGCCGCCCTCAAAAAATCCCGGCCCTCTCCCCTGTTCATCAAGGACAACCTTGGGCTCATCGAGGTCGGCAACATGGAAGACGACCTGCCGCGCCTGAAGGAGGCCGACTGGATCATCGAGGTGGTCAAGGAAGACATGAAGATCAAGAAGATTGTCCTCGAAAACGCCGCGCCGTATATTTCCGACGACGCCATCTTCACCAGCAACACGTCGGGATTGTCCCTGGCCGGGATGTCCGCCATCCTGCCCGACAACCTGAAGCCCCGGTTCTTCGGCACCCATTTTTTCAATCCCCCGCGTTACATGAAACTCTTCGAACTGATTCCCACTGCCGACTCGGATCCCGAAATCGTCGCCTTCGTGGCGGACTTCGCGCGCGACCGGCTTGGCAAGGGCATCGTCATGGCCAAGGACACGCCCAACTTCATCGCCAACCGCGTGGGCGTGCACGCCATGATGGCCACGGTGCAGGTCATGAATGAAATGGGCCTGACCATCGAAGAAGTCGACGCGCTGACCGGACCGGCAATCGGACGACCCGGCACCGCGACCTTCAAACTTGCCGACCTCGTGGGTCTGGACACTTTTGTCCACGTTGCGGAAAACATCTATCCTCTCATTCCGGACGACGAAGCCCGGGAAACCTTCAAGATTCCCGACTACCTGCACAGCATGGTCGAAAAAGGCCTGCTGGGTAGGAAGAGTGGAAGCGGCTTCTACAAAATGGAAAAGAAGCCCAAGAAGAAATTCTACACCCTCGACCTGGAAACCCTCGAATACCGCGACAAGCAGAAGGTCAAATTTCCCGAGATCGCCATGGCCAAGGGCATCGACGAACTGGATGAACGCCTGAAGATGCTGGCCTTCGGCAAGGGCAAGGCCGGACAGGCCATCTGGAAAATGCTTTCCGCCAGTTTCAGTTACAGCGCGATGCGTGTGGGTGAAATCTGTGACCAGGCCGCCGAAATAGATCAGGCAGTGCGCTGGGGGTTCAATTGGGACCTGGGCCCCTTCGAGGTCTGGGACACTCTCGGTTTCCGCAAGGTCACCGACAAGATGCGCGAAGACGGCCTGCCTCTGCCCGGCTGGGTGGACGCGTTGTACGACAGCGGCGCTGAAAAATTGTACCGGACCGAAGACGGCATGCTCCAGAGTCCCACTGCCGAAGCGGGCGTGTTCGCGTCCGTACCCACCGATCCGCGTGTCTTCGATTTCGAATTCCTGCGCAGTCAGGAAAGGGAAGTAAAACGCAATCCCGGGGCCAGCCTGCTGGACCTCGGTGACGGTATCCTGGGCCTGGAGTTCCACTCCAAGATGAACGCCATCGGTCAGGACACCCTGAACATGGTCATGACCGCCTGCACTGAAGCGGAGCAGAACTGGCAGGGTCTGGTCGTGACGAACCTGGCGGACAATTTTTCCGTCGGGGCCAATTTGATGATGCTCCTGATGGAAGCCATGGAGGGCAACTGGGAAGACATCGACATGATCGTCCGCGCCTTTCAGGCGGCCACCAGCCGCCTGGAGCACTGCGCCGTCCCGGTCGTGACCGCACCCGCCGGACTCGCCCTCGGTGGAGGTTGCGAAGTCACCATGGGCGGCAACGCGGTGCGGGGCGCGGCCGAACTCTACATCGGGCTGGTCGAATTCGGCGCGGGCGTGATCCCCGCCGGGGGCGGCTGCCTGAGGCTCTACCAGCGCAACGTCGCGCAACTGATGGACAAGCGCGACCTGCAACCCGCCTTCCGCAAGACCTTCGAAACCATCGGCATGGCCAAGGTCGCCACCAGTGCAGCCGAAGCCCGGGACCTGGGTTTTCTCAGGCCGGGCGACAGCTGGTCCATGAACCGCGGCCACCTGGCGGCCGACGCCAAGGATCTGGCCCTGGCCCTTGCGGCGGGCAATTACGTCTCGCCCACTTTGGACGAAGCCATCCCGGTGATGGGGACCAACGGCATCGCCCTGGCCGAATCCGTGCTCTACAACATGAAGGAGGGCGGCTACATCTCCGAGCACGACATGAAAATCGGCGTGGAGCTGGGAACCGTACTTTCCGGCGGCAAGGTTCCGCCGGGCACGACGGTCACCGAGACCGACATGCTGAGCCTGGAACGCGAGGGGTTCATGCGTCTGCTGGGTGAGCGCAAGACCCTCGAGCGCGTGGAACACATTCTCAAGACCGGTAAGCCACTACGGAACTAAGTGCGGAAGCAAGGAAGGGTTAATCATGAGAGAAGTCGTTGTTGCCGCCGCCCGCCGAACCGCTGTTGGAAAGGCCATCAGAGGCTCGCTGCGCCACACCAGGCCGGATGACCTGGCCGCCGCCGTGGTGAAGGAGCTGGTCGCCTCGCATCCGGACCTGGATCCCGCCCGTATCGGAGACGTGATCATGGGTTGCGCCATGCCCGAAGCCGAACAGGGAATGAACGTGGGCCGGAACATCGCCCTGATGGCGGGCCTGCCGGTGACCGTGCCGGGCATGACCATGAACCGGTTCTGCTGTTCCGGTCTGGAAACCATCAACTACGGGGCCATGAAAATCGCCGCGGGCATGGACGACATCGTAATCGCCGGGGGCACCGAGACCATGACCCTGGTACCCATCGGCGGCCTGCGCTACATGCCCAGCCCCTCCATGGCGCGCGAGCATCCCGAGTACCTGACCAACATGGGGCTGACGGCGGAAAATCTGGCCGTACGTGACGACATTTCGCGTGAAGCCCAGGACGAATTCGCCTACCTCAGCAACATGAAAGCGATCGCCGCCATCAAGGAAGGCCGTTTTGCCGATGAGATCGTTTCCGTGATGGCAGCGCTGCCGGGCAAAGGGAAAAACGGCCGGCCGGCACTGAATGAGGTCGAGTTCAAGGTGGACGAAGGCCCCCGCGCGGACACGACCGTCGAAGCTCTGGCCCGACTGAAACCCGCCTTCAAGCTGGGCGGCACCGTAACCGCCGGCAACAGCAGCCAGATGAGTGACGGCGCGGCCGCTTCGTTGCTGACCACCCCGGAAATAGCCAAGGAGATCGGTGCCGAACCACTGGCCCGTTTCGTGGGTTACGCCGTGGCCGGAGTGCCGCCGGAGATCATGGGCATCGGCCCGGTCGAAGCCGTTCCGAAGGTCATGAAGCAGACCGGACTGAGTCTGGACCAGATGGACGTCATCGAACTGAACGAAGCCTTTGCCGCGCAGAGCCTGGCCGCCTGCAAGGGTCTGGGGTTGGATCCTGCCGATCCCCGCGTGAACTCCAACGGTGGCGCGATCGCCCTGGGCCATCCGTTGGGCTGCACCGGAGCCAAACTCACCGCGACCGCATTGCACGAGCTCAAGCGCAGGGGCGGCAAGTACGCCCTGGTGACAATGTGCATCGGCACCGGCATGGGAGCCGCTGGAATATTCGAAGCGATTTAGTCGAGCGATTCAATCGGGCGCGGCTGAGCCGCGGATCCGCAAAGGAGAGTCACGATGGCCGACAAGAGTTACCCGACCGGCGGCGAATTCCTTCTCACCGAGGCTTCCCCCCAGAGCGTCTTCACTCCGGAAGACTTCACCGAGAATCAGCGGATGTTCGCCACGACCGTCCAGGATTTCGTCGAACGAATCATCATGCCGATCCACGAAGAGCTCGAATACGAGGCCAAAACCGAACTGGGCAAGGACCTGTTGAAAGAGGCCGGCCAGATGGGCCTGCTGATGGCCGATATTCCCGAAGCCTTCGGCGGAATGGGGTCGGACAAGGCCACGGTCATGATCATCAGTGAATACATTGCCGCGGCCGGCAGTTTTGCCGTGACCCACGGCGCTCAATCCGGCATCGGCACGCTCCCCATCGTCTATTTCGGCACCGAGGAGCAAAAGAAAAAATACCTACCCCAATTGGCCACCGGTGAATTGCTGTCCTGTTACGCCCTGACCGAACCGGGCAGCGGATCGGACGCCCTGGCCGCCGCCACCACCGCGGTTTTGACCGACGATGGCAAGCACTACGTCCTGAACGGCACCAAGCAGTACATCACCAACGCCGGTTATGCGGAAATCGTGATCCTGTTCGCCAAGATCGACGGGGACAAGTTCACCGGTTTCATCGTCGACCTGACCAGCGACGGCGTGACCATCGGGGCCGAGGAAAAGAAGATGGGCATCAAGGGGTCATCGACCTGCGCCATCATCCTGGAAGACGTCAAGGTGCCGGTGGAAAACCTGCTCGGCGAAATCGGCAAGGGCCACCACATCGCCTTCAACATCCTGAACGTGGGACGTTTCAAGTTGGGCGCCAGCACCCTTGGCGGCGGCAAACTGGCCTTGCAGGCGTCCGTCCCCTACACCAGGGAGCGCCACCAGTTTGGGCAGCCATTGTGTTCGTTCGGGCTGATCCGCGCCAAGATCGCCGACGTGAACACCGCCCTGTTCCTGGCCGAGTCCATGGTCTACCGCACCGCGGGCCTGCTTGATGTGGCCATCGAAACCCTCGACAAGAGCGACCCCGGTTACGACCGGGCCAGCATCCTTCAGGTCGAGGAGTTTTCC
>JAUVII010000350.1 GCA_030592845.1 Candidatus Krumholzibacteriia bacterium
GCCATGCTGATGGGCCGCGAGGCCGCCCGCCATTTCGTGAAACAGGAAAGCGGTGTGTTGATCAACATCTCCTCCACCTCCGGCCTTGCCGGGGGGAAGACATCTTCGGCCTACTCGGGATCGAAGTTCGCCCTGCGCGGGATGACCGAATGCTGGCGCGCCGAACTCAGGCCCCACAACGTGCGTGTGATGCTGGTCAACCCGAGCGAGGTTCAGACGGGATTTTTCGCGAAAATCGGCAAGCAGCAGGAACTGTCGCCCAAGAAGCTGAGGGCCCAGGAGATCGCCGCGGCCATCGTCGGAGCACTGGAGATCGACGACCGCGGCTTCATTCCGGAGTTTTCGGTGTTTGCGACCAATCCGTTCTAGGAGTGTGTCGGTTATTGGGTATTGGAGTGCCCCAGGGCCCCCCGGGTGGCCCTGTTTTTGATGTTCAAGCTTAACCCCCATGGTACAATTTTGCACTCTCAGGAGAGTCATTCCTCAATAACGCCAATTGGCCGATCTGGACCGCCGACCAAGAAATGACTTTTTGCGGAGCAGGAGGATGACCAAGGCCGGCAGTTGTATCAGGATGGGGAATTTTCCCCCAAAACCCGCCGGCGGGTCGCTTCTCCCCATCTCTATATTTTACAAATGGTTGCGGCGTCCAATGTTCCCCGGTCATCCCCAGCGCGGCTGCTCACCCAGATCAATGCCCAACGCGGTCTTGCCCACGATCTCGTGCACCAGATTCGAGGTCGCGGGATGGAACCGGCCGCAGCGGGCGTCGCGGAAGAGCCGCTCCAGTTCATTGCCTCTGAACATGCCGTTCCCGCCCGAGACATCCATGGCCGTATCGACGACCTTCCAGCAACTCTCGACACAGTGGTACTTGGTCCCGACGATCTTGGCGGGCCAGTCGTGGCCAAAGTCCACACCGGCGGCCCAGTCGGACGCCATGCGTTCCAGGACCGGATTCATGGTCTCGTAGGCCAGCATCATTTCCGCCACTGAATGCTGGACCTCCGGGTGGTAGGACATCGGCCGCGTCAGGGCCAAGGAGGACTTGCCTTGCACTATCGGCAATACCAGGTCGATGGCCCGCTTCGCCACTCCGCAGTAGATGGTGCCAAAGCCGAGCAACGCCCAGGCAAAAACGTTCAGAACGAAAGGATCGCCCTCACCTGCCGGAACGATGTTGGCGATGTATTTGTCGGGGACGAAGACATCCTCGAGGATGGTGTCATCGCTTCGCGTGCCCCGCATGCCCATGACGTCCCAGGTTTCCTTGATCTCATATCCTTCGGTGCCCCGAGGCATGAAGGCGTGGATGATCCGGGGCCCGTCCGGGTGGTCGGTGTCCATGCCGTGAAAGCCAAACCGGGTCCAGACCGGGGTCAGGCTGCCGAACATCTTGTGCCCGGTGAACCGGAATCCGCCGTCCACCTTCGTGGCCTTGGTTGTGGACAGGAACAGGGGCAGATCGTTTCCGCGTTCCGAGTGCCCGGCCGCGAAGATTTCCCCCTCGGCCCCTTCCTTCAGTAACCACTCCAGCGATTTGTCCCCACCCCGCCACAAATCCGCGGCCACACCCAGCCAGTACAGGTGCATGTTGAGACCAAGGGCGGTGGCCGGCGCGTGATAGGCCAGCTTGCGCTGCTCCTGGCAGGACTGCAGAAGGTTCAGACCAGCACCCCCAAATTCCTTGGGAATGGGTCCGGTGAGGTAGCCGGCTTTTTTCAGCTGTTCGAAATCCTCGTAGAAAAAGCTGTTTTCGCTGTCATGGGTCCCACACCGCTCAGCGCACCCCTTCAGTATTTCTTCGCTCAGGACGGATTTGTAATCAGCCATCAGATTGCCTCCCGGCTATTGGGTTTTATTGCGGGTTTTTCTACAGGTTATACAAGATACACTTTATCTTGTTTTAAGATTGTGTCAAGGCTGGGCTCCCAACTCAAATCAGTAACCATGTAAATTGAGCTTGACGTGCACAATTTTCCTGATTATTCTCAATACATGATCCCTCGTAAAAAACACGCAACGGAGATCATGCGCCGCCTCGATCTGAACCCGGTCGTGGCAATCCTTGGAGCCCGTCAGGTAGGAAAGACGACTCTCGCCCGGCAAATCGGCGAACTCCAGCTGGATAC
>JAUVII010000176.1 GCA_030592845.1 Candidatus Krumholzibacteriia bacterium
ATCACGATCGGGCTCGGCAAGATCTGCGCCGGGGCCATGTTCGTCTATTTCTTCCTCAAGGTGCTGGTGCTGATCCACGGCCAGCAGTGGGACATGCTGATGACCGGCTGGGGCGCCTGGTACCTGGTCGAACTCATCGGTTTCGTGCTGGTTCCCCTGGCCCTGTTCTTCCGGGCCGTCAAGGAAGAGAAGGTCAAGATGGTCAAGGTGGCCGCCGCATTGGCCCTGACCGGTATCATCCTGAACCGGATCAACATTTCGGTCATCGCCTTCAACTGGTTCGCGGAAAACCCCTACACTCCCCATTGGGCGGAATACTGGGTTACCGCGACAATCATTTGCCTGGAGATCTGGGCCTTGCGTTGGATCGTCAACCGGATGCCTGTGCTGGGGGACCCCCCGGCCTGGGCCCGGGACATGGATCATTAGGAAAGGTGCCATCATGGCTGAGTACACGTATTTAGATATTTTCGCCACCAAGGGTATTGAATACATGGTGGTCCTGATCTACTTCGTCTTGTTCGTGGTTTTTACGAAAAACCTGGAATCTTCCAAAAAGCGCGGCAACAAGCCGGCCCGAAAGGATTAGCCATGCGGAATCACCACAACCCGGAATCTGCTGCAGCTGTGACTCTGAGGGCCTTGGCCCTGATGATCGGAGTGGGGCTGGTGTTTTGCAGTTCGCCGGTTCAGGCTGCTGACAAATATATACCCCATGCCAACGCGGGCACGGTCTGCTCCATGTGCCACACCTGTGAATTTCCGACGGGCGAGGATCTTTGCCTGAGCAAGGAATTCTGCATGAGGTCCAAAGGTGCCCAGGGAATGGGTGGGCTTCCTGGCCAACAGATCATGGTCATGGACGAGTTGGAAAAGGTCTATAACCCGGTCTATTTCAATCATGAAAAGCACGCCCAGATGAGTGAAATGTCCAATGGTTGCGTGGAGTGCCACCATTTCATGCCTCCCTCGGCCGGACACCCGGCCTGCAAGGAGTGTCACGTAGCCGACAATCTGCACAGCAAGATCGAACCCGGTCTGAAGGCCGCCTACCACCGCCAATGCATGGGGTGCCACACGGAATGGGATACCGAAACCCATTGCGAGTTCTGCCATCGCAAGAAGGTGGGTGGAATGACCGACGCCGAGATGGCGAAATTGCCTTTCTCCGGCCACGCGCCGCCTCTCGAGGTCAAGGATCTGATCATTTTCGAGACGGATTACGACGATGGGGACAAGGTGCCTTTCCACCACACCAACCACGTGGAGCTGTACGACCGGGACTGCAGCATTTGCCACGAGGATGAAACCTGTGCCAGCTGCCATGTCCATGGGACCGAATCGCATCCTTTGGGCCTGATCAGCGACATCGACCTGCACGACACCTGTTATCAGTGCCATGAAGAGGAAAAAGGCTGTGAGCAGTGCCACGGTCGAAACCAGAATGACCTGTTCGATCATACAGAGGTCGGTTGGGAACTACAGCCCTATCACAAGGTGCTGCAGTGCAACGAATGTCACCACACGCGCGGAAAGTACACCGCCAACGACCCCCGCTGCCAGACCTGCCACTTCGAAGGCTGGGACGAAAAGCACTTCAATCACGGTGTCACCGGTGTTGTGCTGGACGAGGTCCATATGGATACCGATTGCATGGACTGCCACGTTCGGGGAGTTGGGACCCCGTCCACGTGCGACGAATGCCACGACGACGGTCGCAAATGGGTCCGTCACGGCAGTTTCGGTCCGGGCATCGAGTAGATCCGGTCCGGGTATCATCCGGAATGGTCCGGAAAACAAAAGGGGCGGCCGACAGGCCGCCCCTTCTCTTATCCCCCCTGCGCTACAATCTGGTTCCCGGCAACTTATCCGGAAGCATGGGTTCGTCGTGACAGTCCTCGCAACTGGGCCGGGTGCCAAAATCCATCTCCAAGTGGCAGTCGCTGCAATCCAGGTCGAGGTGATCTTCGCTCAGGACCAGGCCGGTCACCTTATGGTCGAAGGCGCCGTCCTCCCAATGGATGTGACACGAAGTGCACTTGTCCGACGGAGTGCGGAAATCCTGGGGTGAGCCGTGGCAGGTGTTGCAGGCCACATCGGTGTGATGGGGATCCAGGGCCCATCCCGCGGTGTGCGTGTGTTCGAACATGGGTTTGGGGTCCGTGGTGTGGCAGAAGGCACAGTTCCGTTCCCCGTGGCAGGCACAGCAGGTGGTCAGGTGGTTCAGGCGCTGGACCTGGGATTTGCCCGTGTCATGGCACCGGCTGCAGCTGTCGCCCCGGTGACAATCCACGCAATTGAGTCCGAACATGTCCACGTGGTCGTTGTGATGGAACGTGACCAGAGCCCCCTTTTCGTAGGATGTTTCGTAGGTGTAGGTGGGGACCGCTTCGATGATGGGGTGAGGAATACCCACGATGTCGGTGGTGTCCGCCACCGCCGCGCCGATACCCTCGTGAACCTGTTCGTGACAGAACCCGCAGGCGCTTTCGTGGCTCCAGTCACGATGGCAATTCATGCATTGCCGATGGTAGGCGCCCTTGAGGGCCGGTTGATTGAGGCTGACCGGACCCTTGGCGGCGTCGTGGCACTCCCGGCAGGGAGGGATGACGCCCGATTGCTCGGAGTAGTGATGACAGTTCTCGCAGCCGCCGGTCATGTTGGACATGTCCGCGTGGAGGCGGTGGGCAAAGACCACGGGACGGTAAAGGTCCGCCAACTGGTCGATGATGACGATCTCGGGACCTTCATCAGCTTCATGCTGGCCATAGAAATGGCTGCCGTGGCGGGGACAGTGGATCATGCAGGGGTCGTCCTGGGTGGGATGATCACACTTGTGACAGCTTGCGCAGGTGGTCACTTTTTCCATCGCCGGGGCGTGACGGGGATCCTTTGGATGCAGGGGGTCCACGATCTGGCCCAGGGTCCAGTTCGGGGCCGCAATCAGAAACAGGCCGATAAACAACAACCGAAAAATTGATGAGTTACGCATGTTCGACCTCCTCTTCGGCAGGTAGGACCGGGAAGATGAATACCCAGATCCGGTAGAGCAGCACGATCAGGGAAATCATTCCCACCGTCAGCATGACCTCGGTCCAGGCGGGGAAATACTGTCCTTCGGAGTAGGGCGGAGTGTAGCCGGTGACAAAGACGTTGAACCGGTTGAGCACCACGCCGAACACGACCATGGCCGCCGACGAAAAGAGCCAGACGGGATTTCGCCTGAGCCTGTGGCTGAGGAACAGGAAGGTCGGAATGATCACGCCGACGCCGATTTCGATCCAGAACATCAGCGCGCGGAAGTTGGCTTCGAACAGAAGAGGCCAGGCGTCCCGGTTGACCAGGTCGATGACCTTGGCGGCGAAGTAGACGACCAGCAGCAGGGGGATCATGCGGGCCAGCGGGCTGAGCACATGCATCTCGATGGGCCGCTTGAAGGACCGTGAGGCCAGGACCGATTCAAAGATGGCCATGGCCAGCCCCACCGCGAAGGCCGACAGCAAAAACAGCAGTGGCAGCACCGGTGTGTGCCACAGGGGAGAAAGTTTGCTGGGGGCGATGGCCATCAGGGTGCCCAGCGAGGACTGGTGCGCACAGGATAAAACCACGCCGGCGATGATGAAAAAGGTCATCACGCGGGCGAGTGTCTTGTCCAGGACGCGCAGGAGTCCGTCCAGGAAGCCGTTCATCTTGCCGAGCACACCCGGCAGGTTGACCCGGCCGATGAATCGCTCGCAGACGATGGGCAAAAACTCGATGTACAGCACCGTCAGGTAGATCATGACGCACATGCCGACCTCGAAGAGGGCGGAGTTGCCCTGCCACATGGAGGGCATCATCACGTGCCAGATGTTGTAGTACCGACCCAGATCAACGCAGACGCCGAGACCCACGAAGGTGTAGCCGATGGCCGCCGTCAGCAGCGCCGGCCTGACCAGGACGTGGTACTTCTCGTTGTTCATGACGTGGGCGATGAAAGCCATGGTGAAGCCGCCCGCGGCCAGGGCCACACCTGAAGCCACGTCGATTCCGATCCAGATACCCCACGGGTACTGATCATTGAAATTGGTGACCGCGCCGAGTCCGAGGAACAGCCGGACCACCAGGGTGGCCACTCCCGCGGCGGCAAGGATCGCAATCACGATCACCCCGGGGGTGAAGAAAGGGACGGCTGAGTTGCCGGCCAGGGGAAGGGCCTTGTGGTGTTGCATGGAGTCAGCCATTTTCGTCCTCCTTTTCCTTCCGCTTGTCGCTGGACGATTTCATCAGGATACCCAGAATTCCGAACAGCATTAGAGGTCCTGTAAAGCCTTTGAAAATCCCATGTTGGATGGTTTCGGTAATGACCGCCGGGCTTTCGTTGGAAAGTTCCGGGATGTCGATTTCCGCGGCCGGCCGGTCGGTGATCATCAACCATGAGGTTCCGCCGGCGATGTGTTCCCCGATGACTTCAGGGTGATACCGGTCGGGATTTTCCATAATGCGCCTGTGGGCCAGTTCCAGAAGTTCGGACCGACGGCCGAAAACCAGGGCTTCCGGGGGGCACATTTCCACGCAGGCGGGGGGACGGCCCTCTGCCAGGGTCCGTTCTGAGCACATGGTGCATTTCATGATCCGGGGCGTGAGAGGGTCGGCGTACTCGTAGGCCGGAATCTGGAACGGGCAGGCGATCATGCAATAACGGCAGCCGATGCATTTCCAGGCGTCGTAGATGACCGGCCCCTGGGGCGATTTTACCAGGGCGCCCACGATGCAGGCCGACACGCAGGCGGGATGCTCGCAATGCAGGCACTGCACCTTGACGTCGAGCGGCTGGTCGGTGCCCGCAGGGGGAGAATAACGGTTAACGACGGTGTAGGATTCTGCATCCGGCCGCCGCATCAGGTCAAACACGCTGGTGTCGCCAAAGGATTCAAGATCTCCATGGGGCAGATCGTTCTGTTCCGCGCATGCCCATTCGCAACGGCGGCAACCGATGCAGAGGGTTGTGTCGGTCAAAACCCCGAACCTGTCCGGATCCAGTTTGGGATGCGGCGCGGACGCTTCCGCTCCGACCGCGGTCAAGGCCGCGGTGCCCGCGACCGTCCCCGTGATTTTGAAGAAATCCCGACGACTGACCATGATGTTGTCCTCCTCGTTCCTTATGTCCGGACCCCTGTCCGGACCACCTTGTATTGTCCCGGCCTATTGCCGGGGGGCTTTTTTCTTATCCGGCAGGGCACACAGGCCCTTGCATGATTCGATAACGCAGCTGTCCCCGCATTTGCCTCCGCATTGCAGGCAGATGACTTCGGTATTCTGTTCCTCGGCGAGAGTGAAGGTGATGACCCGCTTCACCAGATCCAGGAGGGCCTCTTTTTCCTTGCCGGAGAACTGCTCCATCAAATGTTTCTGCTTCTCGTCTAGGATCCGGTCGAATTCATTGAGAACCTCAAGCCCATCAGCCTGAAGAATGAGCTCCAGGCTTCGCCGGTCATCGGGTTTGGTTTGCCGGGCCACCAGACCCTCCTGCTCGAGCCGGTCGATGTTCTTGCTGATGGCGGCGTTGCTGATGTCCAACAGCCGGGCCAGATCGCTGATCTGGAAGTTTCCGTCGGTGGACAGGACCTTCAGGATGGTAAACTGATTTCGCGTCAGTTTGATCGGACTGGCTTTCTGCAGGGTGCTGCGATGGCAGATATCGGCGATGACCATGGCCATGATCCGGATATTTTCGCTGAGTTCCTTGTCCAGTTTTCCCATTCTTAACCTCGTTTAATGTTAACTAAGTTAAATATCGGCATGTGGCAAGGAAATGCAAGGGAAAATTCTTGTAAATAGTTTGATACCAATAAATTACTAGTAGACCAGTATGAGTTGTCAAAAATATATCAGGCTGGGTAATTGAGAATATGAGGGGAGAATCAGGCCAATAGTGATGTTCGGAATCAGTCGGGAACGGGGATCGGTTTGCTGTCGCCATCGACATTCACATAGGTGACCTCGGCCTCGGTCACGGCCACCACTTCACCGTCGGTGCGCCGGGTGGCCTCCACGGTTACCAGCACCTTGAGTGAGGTCCGGCCCACCTTGATTATATCCGCGTAAAAACTGACCAGGTCGCCCACCTGCACCGGCTGGTGGAAAATGACCTGGTCCATGGCGACGGTGACCACCTGGCGGCAGCCGTGGCGAATCGCGCCCACGGCGCCGGCCTGATCGATGTAACTGAGGATCACGCCACCGAAGATGGTGCCGTGGTGATTGGTATCCCGGGGCATCATCAATACCCTGATGGCCGCGTTGCGATGATCCCCGGGCATAGGTTCGATCCTCCTAGAAAGAGACCCAGAAGGCGATTTCCGGGTACCAGATACTGTCATCGGTAAAGGGAGAGTCGATGAATTTCTCGTAAACCGCGCCCAGGGCCAGGTAGTTGCCGCCCTTGCGATAGGCGATGCCCAGGCGCCCGCCATAGGAATCGTAGTCGGGAATAAATTGAGAATTGTCACCGGTGACGAAGGTATGGCGCCAGAACGCGCCGACGTAGGGCCTGATGGGGCTGACCTGCCATAGCACGTAGCGAACCTGGGGTGTCACTTTCCAGAAGGCGGGGCTCTGCAGGACCCAGCCTTCCAGGTCCACCCCGGCTTCCAGGCCGTCCATCAGATAGTAGCCGGCCCCGGCGCCGAGAATAACGTAGGTCTGGCCAAGTGTGTTGCCCGCGCCGCCGTAGAACCCAACCCGGACCTTGCCCTTGGCGAAGGGTCCCGGGTCCGGTCCCGGCTTGGGGGGCGGTGCCGGTTGGGTGGCCGTCTGGGAGATGGTTTGTTCTTCCTGGGGATCTGGTTCACCCTGGGCCATGG
>JAUVII010000242.1 GCA_030592845.1 Candidatus Krumholzibacteriia bacterium
GCCGGCCGCCACTTGCCGGTGTCATGGCAATCGGTACAGGCTTTCACCGCGGCACCCCCCGCCTGATCCGCGGCACGATGGACATCCTTATGGCAGGAAGTGCAAGCCGGATCCAACCCCAGGTAGGTGCGGCCAAGATCCTTGTTTTTCGCCTTCAACGCACTCGCGTCGACCACGTATTTGGCGTAGTGGCATTTTCGGCAGTCGAGTTCCTTGTGGCTGCCCGTCATTTCGAATCCGACGGTCCGGTGATCGAATCCCTCACGCCCGTCCGGCCAGTAGATCAGATCGTAATTTTCCCCCTGGTGCTCCACGTGGCAATCCACGCAGTTGCTGTAATCATCTCCCGCGTGCATCCCGGGACCGCCCCGCCGCATGGCCGCAATTTCCTGATGGCATTCCAGACATTTGTCGCCAATGTCCCGGCTGCCGAGTTTGTGGCAGCTGGAACATTTTTTCAGACCTTCGAGGTGGGCATGGGGACGGCTCAACGGACCCGGGGAAAGCTGGGCCAAAGCAACACTTTGGAAATTGAGAGCCAGTATCATCGTGCAAATTATCCACGCTGGAGGCCAATCCGTCTCTCCGGGAAGGCGCAACCGTGGAAATTTGCCGGCTAAGGTCATTGACTCCCGAATTCCCAGGTGTAACCCAGGGCCAGAGCCACGGCGACATGCACGATCATGATCAGTATCATGATGAGAGCAAAAGGCTTATGAAATACGTGCCACCAGTGGAACAGGTCCCGGATCAGGTGAAAAAGGTGCAGCCTTCTGGTCTGCAGCACCCAGTTTCGCGCCAATTTTCGGGCCTCGGGGCCCAACTCGCGCGAAAACCCTACCACTCCACTCTGCAATTGGCGAGCCAACATAAAATTAACAACCGGCAATATAAAAAGAGCCACCAGGGCAGGCCTGTTTTCCAGCGGACCAATGGCCAGTTTTTCCAGGGCGGCCACTCCCTTATCCCCCACCCCGTGGTTCTCGGACAGTTCGACCAGGATGGATTCGTTGCGGGATTCGATATCATCGCTGCTCAGTGTTTCGCCCAGAACATTGCGGGGGATCTGCTGGTAGAGGTAGCGGCCGAACACCCCGCTCAGAGCCACCGCGAACATGGACCAATAGCTGACCGCCACCAGGCCGTCGACCTTGAACGAGGTGTGCAGGGTAATCAAAATCGGGCCGACCACACCCAGGAAAATGTGGTATCTGAGCCAAACGCTCAGATCGCCCCAGCGCTGCATGATCCGCATTCGTTTGCGCAGGGAGTAGATCAGAAGGGCGACGAGCATAACGCTGCCCAGGATCCCCAGCCCGTGCCCAACCCGGCCGGCCGGCCTCATGGCGCGAAAATCCTCGTGATGAGGCCGTTCCGGCAGGGAAGTGGTGTAGTAGTCGGATCCCGTCCACAGCACCCAGGCGACCAGGCCCGCGGCAGCCAGACTCAGCATCATCAGGATCACCGAATGGACTTTGTTGCGCCCGTCAGCCATCAATTCTCCCTCAGGATATGCACCATATGCCGGGTGGCCGGGGTAAATTCGATCATTTAAATCCGGCATCCCATTATTAAATCATTGCCAGAATCGGTCCAGCTTCCTTTTATCAGGGAACATTCGCCGGGATTTCCCTGGATGGCCCCAATCATGTGGTGGAGGAAGAGTTCGTGTCAGCAGCAAAAGGTCGCCTGGCCCTCATCCTGGTTTTCCTGTTCCTGTATATCCCCTTTCTGACGGCCAATGGTTTTCAGTGGGCGGACAAGCAGTATATCGATCTTCCCTCGTTCTATTTCGCTTCCGATGTGACGTTCAACCAACACGAATCGCCCTACCGGGCCGATGCCTGGAGCGATACCCAACAGCAGTTGCGGCAGACGGTTTTCCCCTATCTCTACCCACCGCCGAGCCTGTTGTTTTTCGCGCCCCTTTCCTGGTTTTCCTACGCGCAGGTCAAAACGGCCGCATTGGTCGTCAATCACCTGAGCCTGTTGTTCCTTATTTATCTGCTGTTGTTTCGCATTTTCCGGTTGCCTTCGTCCCTGACATCCGATGAACAGAACGAGGCCCAATCCCTGCAATGGCTGATCATGCCGGTTCTCGTCCTGTACATCCTGCGGTTCCACCCCGTGTCCGTAACGCTGGGCCACGGCCAGATCAATCTCGTCGTGATGGTTCTGATCTGCCTGTTCTGGGCCTGGTTGCGCGAAGACCGCTCACCCGCCTTGACGGCGGCACCCTTGGCTGTGGCCATCATCCTGAAAACCTATCCCGCCCTTTTTCTTCCCCTGCTCCTGGTGCGGCGCCAATACCGCCTCACGGCCTGGGCCCTGGGATATACCGCCGCCGTGACCCTGGTCAGCCTGGTTGTTCTTCCGGGCGAAGCCTGGAGCGACTGGATCCATTTTGTCGCGCCCACCGGGGGATATGCCAAGACCGCCTTCCACCTGTTTTCGCCCGCCATGCCGTGGAACCAGAGCATCAACGGGTTCACCGCCCGGCTGTTTCTACATCCCGACTATGCCCTGGTCCTCAGTCCGGCCGCGGCCCGGTGGGTCCCCGTGTTTTTTGCCGGATTGATCGTCGGCATCCTGGCCTGGATCAGCCGTCGCCTGAACAGCCGTCCGGTGGGCCGCTACCTGAACGAGGAATTCGCCACAGTACTGCTGGCCATCGTCCTGATCGCCCCGTTGTCGTGGGAACATCATCTGGTCTTCGTGCTGCCGGCGGCCCTTCTGGCGGTGATCCATATCCTGCGCGGACGCATGACGGTTTCGGTGGCGGTTCCGGTGGGACTGGCCGCCGGAATCCTCGCCTGGCCCCTTTCCTATTTGTTCAACATCCAGGGAGGCGGGCCGGCAAGCCTGTTGATCTCCCTGAAATTCTTTGCCACGGTCACCCTGCTGGTCTACTTCCTGAACCGGCTCTGGCGGACCGAATCCGCCCAAGGGTCGACTTCCCGCCACAGGAGAATTAGGTTAACCTCCACGAATCCGGATCCCCACCACTTCCATCCGCCCGACACGGGTGCGATGTTCCGAAAGGCCAATCTGCGTCATGAACGACGACCGCACATCCGAATCCCCCGCCGAAGAAGCGGGCGAGAACCTGGATTTCATCCGCACCATGGTCAAGGCCGATGTGGAAGCCGGCGCCAACGACGGCCGCGTCCACACGCGCTTTCCGCCCGAACCCAACGGCTACCTGCACATCGGGCACTCCAAGGCCATTTTGTTGAGCTGGAACATCGCCCGGGAATTCGGCGGCAAGTTCAACCTGCGCTTCGACGACACCAATCCCGAAAAGGAAGAAACGGAATACGTCGACGCCATCAAGGAAGACGTGCGCTGGCTCGGGGTCGACTGGGAGGACCGGGAGTTCTACGCCTCGGACTATTTCGACACGCTCTACGAATGGGCCCAGTACCTGATTCGCGAAGGCAAAGCCTATGTGTGCAGCCTGGGTGAAGCCGAGATCCGCCAGTACCGCGGCACCGTGACCGAAGCATGTGTGGCCAGTCCGGACCGCGACCGGCCCGCGGAAGAGAGTCTCGACCTGTTCGAGCGGATGAAGAAGGGCGAGTTCGACGAAGGCGCCTACACCCTGCGCGCGAAGATCGACATGGCCCACACGAACATGAAGATGCGTGATCCGTTGATCTATCGCATCCGCAAGGTGGCCCACCACCGTACCGGCGACACCTGGAGCATCTATCCTCTTTACGATTTCGCCCACGGACAGAGTGACGCCATCGAAGGCATCACCCATTCCCTGTGCACCCTGGAGTTCGAGGTCAACCGGCCCCTGTACGACTGGTTCATCCAGAACCTGCCCGTGCCGTACGAACCGCATCAAACCGAATTCGCCCGGCTGAACCTGACCTACACCGTCATGAGCAAGCGCAAACTCAAGCAGCTCGTGGATGAGAAAAAAGTCGGCGGCTGGGACGATCCACGCATGCCGACCATCAGCGGGCTGCGGCGGCTGGGATATACTTCCACCTCGATCCAGCGGTTCGCCGAAACCGTCGGCCTGGCCAAACGCAACTCGACCGTGGACCTGGACCTGCTGAAGTGGTCCCTGCGCGAGGAGCTGAATCGCACCGCCGACCGCGTGATGGTGGTCTTGAGGCCCCTGAAGGTCGTGATCACCAACTACCCCGAGGGTCAGGTCGAAGATCTCGAATGCGTGAACAACCCCGGGGACGAAGCGGCCGGAACCCGCATGGTGCCGTTCTCGCGCGAGTTGTGGATCGAATGGGACGACTTCCGCGAAGAAGCGCCCCGCAAGTTTTTCCGGCTCAAACCCGGCAAAGAAGTGCGTCTCAAGCACGCCTACTTCATCACCTGCGACGAGGTGATCAAGGACGACAGCGGCGAAGTCGTGGAATTGCGCTGCAGCTACGATCCGGAATCGCGCGGCGGAATGTCGCCCGACGGCCGCAAGGTCAAGGGCA
>JAUVII010000288.1 GCA_030592845.1 Candidatus Krumholzibacteriia bacterium
CCAGGGCGAGTTTCAAAAGCGTTGTTTTTCCACTGCCGTTGGGACCCACCACACAGACGAAATCCCCTTCGGGGATGGTGATGTTCACGTTCCACAGGATGGGTTTGTCGTCGTAACCAAACAGAAGATTCCGGCAGACGATGGCGTCACTCATAAACCGCCTCCCTGGCTTCACCGAAATCCTCAGCGGCAAATCTTTCGGCAAGGGTCCCGGCGATTTTCAGCAGATTGGCGGGATAGTCGGCGGCCAGGGGATCCAGCACCACAATCTCGGCGTCAATGGCCGCGGCTACCGTCTCGGCGGACTTGCGCGAAAACTGTGGCTGGACGATGACCGACCTGGCACCGGCCTCCCGGGCAAGATCGATGACCTCGGCCAGGTGCCGCGGTCCTGGCTCATGCCCGCCCGCCTCCACCGGTACCTGGATCAGGCCGTAGGCGGCGGCAAAATGTCCGAAAGCCGGATGGAATACGATGAATCCGCGGCCCTCGAAAGGGGCCAGAATGTTGCGGACCTGTTCATCGAGTTCGGTGAGCTGATCCGATAGAACCTCGTGACGCTCCCGGATGGCCCCGGCATACTCCGGAGCGAGGATCTGAAGGTGCCGGCTGATCGTATCGGCCATGGCCTGGGCCTGGGCCGGGTCCAGCCAGGTATGCGGATCCATATCGTGGTGGTGGTCATGATCCCGGGGCTCGGGTCCGGCTATGGGCGGGGCGTGAGGCAAAGCCCTGATCCTGGGCACCAGGCCCACTTCGAAGGGAACTCCGGCGGCCCAGAAAAGGTCGGCCTGCTCAAGGACGGACATCTGTTTGGGGGTCGGTTCGTAGATGGCCGGGGAATGTCCGGGTCCCACCAGCACGGATACTTCGACCAGGTCGCCGCCGATATTCTCGACGAACCACACCTGCGGCAGGATGCTGACGGTGATTTTTACCGGACCGGCCCAGACCGATCCGGACAGCAATATGACCGCACACAGGCCGGATGCCGCCGCGAGCGGAAACCGCAGGGCCGGTTTGGGTTTTTGGGCATCACTCAAGCGTTCTCGCAATCGGTTTTTGGCCGTGCACCATGATAACGGGTGGGTCTTGATGTGCAAGAGGCTAATACCTCTTTAGCGGGATTCAGTGTCGGTGGGGCAGCCTCCTCGCCTTGAAATTGAATGAGTTTAATCGTTTTGGTGATTTTCCGCAAGTAATTGAAATTTATCAATGTTACTTCAATTTTTTCTTGCTATTTTCGTCTTTTTTTCGTATATTGACGGGACCTCCCCAAACCCTTGAATATGGAGGAATTCCATGTCCGCAATTTCCTATGTTCCCGACCAACCCGCCGCCCAGGTCCACGCTTCGCTCCGCAATTCGCTGGCTGCCTTGGACGATGCCCACAAGTGCGCCGTCCTGTGGTTCGGTGAGATCATGCGCCGTCGTCTTTTTCGCGATACGGGCCACTCTTCCATGAATCAGTACGCCATTCAGGAACTGGGTTTTTCCATATCCAAGGCCAACGACTTCATCCGTCTTGGCAGGCGGTTGGCCAAATTGCCCGCGGTTCAAGAGGCGGTGGCCTCAGGCGACCTGGGGTACACCAAGGCCCGGGAAATTATTTCGGTGGCCACACCCGAAACCCAGGACACCTGGCTCCAGGTCGCCAAAGGAACCCGCAAAGAGGTGGTTCGCCAGGTGAAGAAAGCCAAAGCAGCGGCCAAGGTGGATCCCGGTCAGGGAGTGCTGCTTCCTTCATCCCCGCCGGTGGTCGCGCCGCGGGAACTACCGGTCCGCTTTCAGATGGACCTGACTCCGGAGCAGGAAGCGCGGCGGTCGGCGCTTGTTGAGCGGCTCCACAAATTGGGCGGGGTGCCGAATGATCGGGCCGAGTTGATGCTGGAAGCGTTGGTAGCATTGGTGGAAACAAAAGAGTTACAGGGCCAGAAATCCCCCCGGGGGCACATTCCCAGCCGACCTCCGGTTCAGATCCACGTTCATGAAAATGCAGCCACAGGCCGCATGACCGTTCAGACAGACGCGGGCGAGCGCGAATTGAGCCGGGCCGAAGCCGAACGGTTACACTGTGATGCCGCGGTCTGCAATCATGGCGGTAGAAACACGACCACAATTCCTCCCCGTGTGCGCAGGGAGGTGCTGGCCAGGGATAAACATCAATGCCAGGCTCCGGGTTGCGGGCGGACGCGGTTTCTGGAAGTGCACCACATTGTGGTGAGGCAAAAAGGGGGAGCCAACCATCCGGAAAATCTGGTCACGCTATGCGCATCCTGCCACCGCCTATGGCATGAGCGGGGGAAAGGAGTTGGGGGTCCTGAAACCGGCTTGGCGATTCCCCACCGTTGATTCCCTGTCTCAATTGGATTAGGTTGGCTCCATACTACCAAGCGATCATTCCCAGTTACCCGGGTCAGCCCAAGGAGATGTAATCATGCCTTTGATTCCAATGCGCGTCATGCTCGACCACGCCGCCGAGAACGGTTACGGCGTCGGCGCCTTCAACGTCAACAACATGGAACAGATTCAATCCATCATGATGGCCGCCACCGAAACGAACAGTCCGGTCATCGTTCAGGCCAGCCGCGGGGCCAGGTCCTACTCCGAAGACAATTACCTGCGCCACCTGATGCTGGCCGCCGCCGAACTGAATCCCCAGATTCCCATCGCCATGCACCAGGACCACGGGAACAGCCCCGAGACCTGCTTCAGCGCCATCGACCAGGGTTTCACCAGCGTGATGATGGACGGCTCGCTCATGGAGGACGGCAAGTCCCCCTCTTCATACGAGTACAACGTCGACGTGACGAAGCAGGTCGTCGCCAAGGCCCACGCCCTGGGCGTGACGGTCGAAGCGGAGATCGGTTGCCTGGGCGGCATAGAGGATGGTCACGGCGCCGGCCTGACCGGTGAAGAGGCTCTCGAGCATTTGACCGATCCCGAAGAAGCCCAGCGATTCGCCGAGGAGACCGGCTGCGATGCCCTGGCCGTGGCCATCGGCACCAGCCATGGCGCCTACAAGTTCACCAGCAAGCCCTCGGACGACGTGTTGAAGATGGATCTCATCGAGGAGATTCACCGTCGGCTGCCCAACACCCACCTGGTCATGCACGGGTCGAGTTCGGTGCCCAAGGAACTGATCGACATCATCAACCAGTACGGCGGCGAAATGCCCACGACCTTCGGCGTGCCCGTCGAGGCCATCCAGCAGGGTATCAAACACGGTGTGCGCAAGATCAACGTGGATACGGACAACCGTCTGGCCATCACCGGCGCCATCCGCAAGGTGTTCGCCGAAAGCCCCGGCAAGTTCGATCCCCGCGATTACCTCAAGCCCGCCCGCGTGGCCATGGCCGAAGTGGTCAAGGCCCGCATGATCGCGTTCGGCCAGG
>JAUVII010000342.1 GCA_030592845.1 Candidatus Krumholzibacteriia bacterium
CGGTGATCTTTTCCCCGACGACCTTGGCCACGCCGAAGTCGATGATCTTGGGCCAGGCTTCCCCGTTCTCCTCCACGACCAGGACATTGGATGACTTGAGATCGCGATGGATGATGGCCTTCTGGTGGGCGTGCTGGATCCCTTCGCATATCTTTGTGAACAGTCGGAGACGGTCATCGATTCCCATACGGCGTTCGTCGCAGTACTGGAGCAGGGGCACTCCCTGAACGTATTCCATCACGAAATACGGACGCCCCCGGTCGGTGGCGCCCGCGTCATGGACCTGGGCGATGTAGGGATGGTCCATCTTGGCCATAGCCTGAAGTTCGGCTTCGAAGCGGGTGACGAAATCCCGGGTATCCATGCCCAGCTTGATGATCTTAAGGGCCACCTGCCGGCGGATCGGCTGCTGCTGTTCGGCGAGGAAAACCTCCCCCATGCCGCCTTCGCCAATCAGTTCGACCAGACGATAGGGGCCGATTACCCGGTCTTCGCCAGACTTTCCATTTTGGCCTTTTGTGCCGGGGAAATTCACCATCCGCATCCTCCACGTGGTTCAGGCAGGGCCTCCTCACTGGGAGGGGGCCCGAGCCATGTTCGGACCTGACAAGCTACTTGAGTAGCAGCATCTTGTAGGGACAGGAAATTCAACCGCATATTTCGCCCTCCGTTCGGTCGCGTGAATGCCTGATTTTACCATGGATGAATTTCCACGGTCAATCCCGCCGCCAAATTCCCGCAACCGGGATGATTCCCCGCCATTTCCAATTTCCGACCACCTTGAGGACACACCGGGCCCCAGGCCTCCCTCATTCCGGTTGGCGGGCTATTCCCCCAGTCCCTATCCTGCTCGGTGATTCATCCCCAGGTGGTGGAGCCCGAGCCGGCAGTTTTGCAGGCGCCGCGATCAGCTCCCCCACGTGCAGTAGGATCCGCTCAATCACCGCCGGCTCCAGGATAAACGCGATGATCCGCATGGACTCACCGCACCTGGGACACAACAACGGCAAACACTCGTAGATCCGGGCCAACGGCAGGGCCCAGCAGCGGGCAGCCGTTTTGCGGAAACGATTGGCCGGCCCACAGTCCGCAGGATCCACCTCCTGCAGCCCCATCTTCCGGCGGGCTGGTTTCAGGTCGGGCCTGAACAGGCCATTAAAAGCCGGGTTTTACCAACCTGTCGGGTACCCTGCACCAAGAGAGGTTTACGTTGGGTGGCTGAGACTTCTGATGTATATCAACAAAATAGCGCCCAGAAACCGTGGTTTAACCATTCCCTCCTTGGGTCTAGTCATAGATTCCATTAATATTGGGGTCTGTATATTGTTCCCCAAAGGAGATCCGGAATGACCGAGAAGGACGCCAAGGCAGCCCGCCCAAAAAAACGGCAGCCCGACCTGGACACCGTCTACACCATCAACGCCGACGGCTCGCGCAACATGCTGCAGGTGGCCGACGTCAAGGGGCGCTGGACCACCCGCAAGTACCTCATATACGCCCTGCTGATCATCGTGTACGTGGCGGCGCCCTGGGTGAAATTCGGTAACCACCCCCTGATCCTGATCGACGTTCCCGAACGCGCGGCCTACCTGATGGGAGCCACCTTCACCAACCAGGACTTCCATCTGTTTTTCTTCGTGCTGATCGGCGCGGGCATCGGCCTGTTTGTAGTCACTTCGCTGTTCGGCCGGGTGTGGTGCGGATTCGCCTGTCCCCAGACGGTATTCATGGAGGGCGTGTTCCGGCCCATCGAGCGGATCATCGAAGGCCGGCGGCTTGAACGGATCCGGCGCAACGAGAAGGGCGGCTTCGACAATACCTGGCGCAAGCTGCTCAAGCACGGGATCTTCATCTTCCTGAGCTGGAACTTCTCCATCGCTTTCATGTGCTACTTCATTCCCACCCGGGACATGCTGCATCTGGTGCCCTTTTTTCCCGGCAGCACCACGGCCCTGATCTGGAGCCTTTTCTGGACCGGCCTGCTTTACTTCGACTACAGCTGGTTCCGCGAACAGACCTGCCTGATCATCTGTCCCTATGGCCGTTTGCAATCGACTTTGGTGGATTACGACACGGTGATCATCGGCTATGACGAAAAGCGCGGCGAGCCAAGGCATAAGGGCGCCGACAAGGGTGGCGACTGCATCGACTGCCGGCGTTGCGTGGACGTGTGCCCCACCGGCATCGACATCCGCAACGGGCTGCAGCTCGAGTGCATCGGCTGCACCGCCTGCATCGACGCCTGCGACGACATCATGGACAAGATCGACAAGCCCAGGGGTCTGGTCCGATTCGATTCCTCACGCGGGTTCGAGACCGGTAAATCCAGGCTTTTTCGGCCCCGCTTCTTTATC
>JAUVII010000051.1 GCA_030592845.1 Candidatus Krumholzibacteriia bacterium
ACGAAATAGGTTTTGCCGTTACCGGGTTCACCCACCAGCACGTAGGCCATTTCGGCCGAAGACCCACCCTCGGAGGCGTCCTTCACATAGGACACAAAGCTGTTGATTTCGTCATACAGGCCGACGATATGCTTTTTCCCCGTACGAAAAATCTTGAAATCGTACGTGGTTTTGCCGTTGACCACGACCTTTTCGATCTCGCTGTCGAGGATCATCCGGCTTATCCCCTGGAACGCGTTCTCGAAGACCAGTTCTTCGTTCTTAAGCGCCAACAGGTGGTTGTTCAGCGTGATATTCTTGACTGCAGCCATGGTCGACCCCCGTTTGAACCCGTCCCCGACCTGTTTTGGAAACATGGCCAGGAGCGGCTCGTTATAAAATCTTCCTTGGGCGTTATATACTGCGCCCAGGCTTCCAAACCTCCGCAAGGTGTGTGCCGGATTCGAGGGGGAAATTACAAAGGGATGAAAATTCAATGATGTCGGACGCTGTCCCGATCGAGCCGCAAGGGAGGGGTGCCCTTTCATGAAGGAACAGAAAGAAGCCCCGTTCTGCCACATATTTGAGTGGGAAAAGAACACTTTTGTCTACGATGTGGGTTCGAATGAATTGCTTGCGGTCGAACCGGAACTGGCCGCGGTACTTCCTTTGTTCGGAAAGCGGTCCGAAAGTGCAATAACTAATAATTTTAAAAATGAATATTTAGTATCGAAAATCAAAACGGCATGTGCTATAATAAGTTCCGCCCAAGTCGAGGAGGGGCTGTTCATCGCCCGACAGCCTCTCCTCGAACCTTCCGACCCCCGGCTGGCCCAGCCGGGGGTTTGTGATTCCCACCTCGGACATTTGGTGCTCACCCTGACCGAACGGTGCAATCTTCGCTGCCGGTACTGCCTGCATGGCGCCGATCTGGATTGGGTTCGGGATCATGGGGTAAAATCGATGTCGTTCGAGACGGCGTCCCGGGCCGTTGGGTACTTCCTTGACCGCAGCGACCCGGATAAAGCCCCCGTGATTTCGTTTTATGGTGGCGAGGCATTGCTGGAAATCGACCTGATCGAAAAAATCGTGGATGTTGCCCGGGCACATGATCGGGGTCGGGAAGTCACGTTCGCCATCTACACCAACGGGGTGCTGCTTGACGACCGGGCTACCGATTTGATCGCTCGCGAGAAGATGCATCTTCAGGTCAGTCTGGACGGGCCGCGCGAAATCCATGACAAAAATCGAATTGGCGCTGACGGATCGGCCACCTTCGATCAGGTCACCGAAGGTGTCGACCGGTTGTTGTCGCGGGATCCCGGGGCGGCGGGACGGTTGGCCTTTGTCGCGACTCTTGCCCCGCCGGTTGATCTGAGCGCGGTTGCGGATTTCTTCGCGGAGTTTCCTCCCTACGTCAGACATGGGATTTCGGCGCAACCCAATGTCACGGTAAATTTCGCCAACCTCAGGGGCCAGGATTGGCCCTCGGCCGAAGGAGAGCCGACCGCCGACCAATTGGATCGCGCTCAGGGGGAGTATATTGCCGCTGTCCGAACCGGGCAGCGCGCGCAGTTGAGCCCGGTCACCCGGGCCCTGTTCGAACCGGATCTCATCCGCTTTCATCACAGGTCTCGCAGCCCGTTGGGGGATCGCTTCTCTCCGGGGGGCAACTGTCAGCCCGGACGCCGCAAACTGCACGTGAGAGTCGATGGCCGCCTTCAACCCTGCGAACGCACCGGCGATCTGCTGGAGCTGGGGGATCTGGAATCCGGCATTCGTCCCACGGAGGTTCGCCGGCTTCATGAAAATTTCTTCGAGGCGGTCAACGACCGCTGCGGATCCTGTTTCGCCTTGAGGATGTGTGGGGTGTGTTTTGCGGTCCAGGCGGAAAACTCGGACCTGGCGACCGTGGGGTTCCCCGTGCCGGAGGCCGTTTGCGAAGGCGTGCGGCGGCGCCTGGAGCGAACCCTCGGGATGATGGCCACCATCCTGTCCATGCCCACCGAAGCTAAAGCCTTCCTTGATGATACAACTGTTGTGTGATAGGATATCGGCGTTGTAAACCACTATAAAAGGGGGCCGAAATGTATACGAAGCTGGATACGCGACCGGGTTCGGACACCAGGATCAAGGAATCGGAGAAACCCGAAACCATCCGTCAGGAAAATTGCCAATGCACCTGCAATTCCGCAACGGAAACTCCGGAAGAACCCGGCAGCGTTATCGTCGCCAGGAATTTCACTACGACTCAGCTGACGGTCGATGCTGCCGCCGGAGGCGGGTAACAAGGAGATCAGGAGTTTTATTGCTCGACCGGGAATCCGAGGTAATATGAAACTTCGCCGAAATCTGGATACTCATAGGTCCAGACTCCGAAATCGATCAACACGCCATCGACAATCATCTTCATTTTTTCATGAGGCGGATCGATTTTTGTCCTTGCGGTCAGGTTCTTCAAGTTGGTTTTGACAAAATCCATATAGTTGTCAGGAGTCTGCGAGGGTGGTGTGGTCGGGCTTTGGCCCCCCTTGTTTTCTTTACCGTTTATGTACCGGGCTACGTTTTTAATCCAAATAGTCTTGCCACCGTAGGATACTCCGGAGGCCATATAGATGGTTTCTTCCCCGGTGGCAACGCTTTGTTGCCACTCATAGTTATCCTCTGCAGTAAAATCACTGGGAAGATTTGTGCTTCCAGGTCTGAAAACGTTTGAATATATGGTGATGGAATCTCCACTCCAGGGACGGAATACGGTAGTTTCCACCGTATCGAAACCGTCACTGCCCAACTGGTTGAACTGCCCGGAAAACAGCATGAGAAAGACCAGACTGAGGACTCCCAACAGCACCCGGTGATACCGGCGTCGGCCGGTGCCCCTGGCGCCCATCCGTTCCTTGAGCATGGCGCGGTTCAGTCGGCGGTATTCACCGGAGTCGGGAGCATCGTCCCTCGCGTCCTTGATCCATTTATCCAAATTTGGTATCAAAATAATCCTAAGCCCCCCCCCTGATTATCCCCTACCCGAAATATGAGTTTCCATTCAGCATTAAAATACCTCGTCCATAGTATAAAGGTCGCGAGAAGGGATTTTGGTTACACCTTAATTCAGGGTTTTGTCCACCCGGATCGAATCCTTGTTATTGTAGCCGGGATAGCCGCCAGGGGGGAAGAGAAAAGGCAGGAACCTGAATCAGGAGTTATTCTTGAATGGGGGTGCCAACGTAGCGGATGACTTCCCCGTATTCGGGATATTGGAAAATCCAGATCTTCACATTACAGACCACTCCGTCGAAGGTCATGACGGTTTCCCTTTGGGGAGGGGTGGTCTTGGTCTTTTTTACGATTTCCCGGGCATACTTATCAAGAAATTCAAAATAATTGTCAGGTTCGACGTAGGGACGGTCATCGAGGCTGCCGCCCATTCCTTGGATTTTCCCGTTGATCACCCGGTTGACAAATGTCGTCCAATTCGTTTTACCCCCGTATGATGTTCCCTGGACCCATACCAATTCTCCCTCACGGGCAATTATGGATCGATTCATTTCGTCCAGGTCTTCAGGGGAAAAATCTTTGGGTACCGTAAAGGTATTGCCGCGGAATTCGTTCCTCATGACGGGAATCGTCTCACCCCTGGGGTTGACCCAGTCCTCCCGAAGCATTTCGAAGTCGTCACTACCGAGCTGGTTCAACTGACCGGAAAACATCATGAGGAACACCAGACTGAAGGAGCCCAGCAGCACCCGGTGATGCCGGCGGCTACGGCTGGCGCCCATCCGATCCTTGAGCATGACACGGTTCAGGCGACGATACTCACCCGAGTCGGGCACATCGTCCCTCGCGTCCCTGATCCATTTGTCCAAATTGTTTTTCATGACCTTTACCAGTCCGGGCGATTCGTCCTGGTTTCCTTACGATTTATCATTCAGATCGTCAACCAGATGCCATCCTGATTCGTGGGCATCCACTTCCCTTATCATTTTCATACCGGACTGGGAAAGTCCGTGCTCCATGCCATGATCCACCAACCATCTGAGCATTTGCCTGCGGCCGCGCACCAGGTGCTTTTTGACGTTGCTCTGACTGGTTTTCATGATCAGGGCGATTTCCCTGACCGTCAGGTCCAACCAGTAATGGAGCACCAGCGCGTCATGCTTGTCCGATTTCAGATTCCGCATGCAAAGTCGCACCAGCTGGATGTCGAGCTTGCGAATCGTCTCCTCGTGAGGAGTGGCCGGCTGACCGGTATCGCGTCTTTCTGACTCAAAAACCGATTCGGCCGGATGAGTCGCCCTCCGATAATGTTTGCTGACGATTCGCCTGGCGATGTGAAACAGCCAAGCGCCGAACGAATATCCCTGCCAAGTGAACTTGTCCAGCTTGTTAAGGGCTTCCAGGAATACATCCCCCGTCAAGTCACCGGCCAGTTCGTAATCCACGGTTTTCCAGTAGATGTAATCGAAAATCACATCGTGGTACTTCTCGTAGAAGTACTTGAACTGCTCGGTATCGATCCTGGTGAGTTGGAGAAACTTTTTTTCGATTTCGAGATCAGCATGTTTTGTCCCACCCCCAGGAACGAATTCCCCATCGGGGAACCGGAAGACGAATTTTTCCGGCTTGTGAAGCCCGGAGTCGTCTCCATTGTCCATGGAATAAAGGTCGCGAGGGGACATTTTGGTTTCACCCTAATACCGGAAAATTTTCATTTTCTTCCCGACTTGTTGATGCAATTAGGATACCACAGAAATATGGGGGGCACTATCTATTGGGGATGCTTTCCCGCGGCCTATCTCTAGTAAATTAAAATAATCCAGTAGTTTGCCTTGCTTTTTCGCCAAATTTTCGTATATTGACGGTATCCTCCCAATCAATCTTCCGCGGAGGTGCGTCCAAATGTCAAGAAACCCCGATTTCCAGATCAACCGTCCGGCCGCCGAGGCCGACCTCCGCCTGAAACAGGCCGTGGGTGCTTTCGAGAAAGCCGAACACGCGGTCGTCCTGTGGTTCGGCGAGATCCTGAAGCGTGGCCTGTTTCGCGATCTGGGGTACTCATCCATCTACCAGTATGCGTCGGTCGAATTGAAGTGGTCCAAAACCCGGACGGGCGATTTCGTGCGGCTCGCGCGCAAACTGGAGGAGCTGCCGGCGGTGAAGGAATCGGTGACCAGTGGCGAGCTTGGTTACACCAAGGCCAGGGAAATCATCAAAGTGGCCACACCCGAAACCGAAAAAAGCTGGGTTGCAGAAGCGCGGTCATCCACCAGGCAGGAGCTGGCGCGCAAGGTGGGCCGGGTACGGGCCAAGGCGCGGCAGCGAAGCACCGGCCAGCGTGAGTTTCTGACCGAACCCCGGGTTGAAGCTCTGGCGGTTGATGTTCCCGTGCGCCTCCATCTCGAAATGACCCTGGGGCAGTTCGCGCGGTACGAGGCTTTGATGGAGAAGCTGCACAAAGTCGGTGGGGCCACCGACAAGGTGGAGGATTTGCTGCAGGGGTTGGCCATGCTGGTGGAACAGCGCGGAACATCGTTGGCGGCAACGGGCAGTGAAAGAACGAGTTCCGTGATTGGTGCCCCCCGGGGGGCATCGGTCCATGTACATGTGCATCGCTGCCCGGATTGCGAACGGGCCACCATTGCCACCAGCAGGGGCGATCTGGAACTGGGCCGGGCCGAGCGGGAGAAAGTTGCCTGCGACGCCCAGATAATAGAGCCCGGGAAAAGAAGTCGTGCGATCATTCCACCCGCTCGCAGGCAGGAGGTCCTGGCCCGCGACGGCTACCGCTGCCGGGCGCCGGGTTGCCATAATACGCGGTTTCTGGAAGTGCATCACATCAAGCCGCGCATAAAAGGCGGGGGGAACGAAGCGGGCAATCTGATCACCCTCTGCTCCGCGTGCCACCGGCTGTGGCATGAACGCGGGGGAGTCGCGCCTGGAATTACTCGTATTCCTTTGGCACCGCACAAATGAACACGAAGGGTTCATCGCCGGTATTGCGGAACTGATGGGTTTCGTTGGGTGGGACAAAGGCGAATTCGCCGGTTCCGAAGGGATTGGCGTTGCCGTCGTCGTCCATCAGCGCGCCCTGGCCCGAGAGCACGAAATTGACGTGCTCCACCTCATGGTTGTGGTGCGGCGAATGGCCGCCCGGCTCCAGGGTGAACACGCGAAAGGAAAAATTGGGCACGCCGTCGCCGCTGCCGATCACCAGTTGCTTGGTGATGCCCTTGACGCCCTCCATGTCCACGGAGGTTTTGGCGACGTCGTCGAGTTTGCGGATGATCAAGTCAATCCTCCTCAGGATCGGGGTAAGTCTGATATGATAAGCCCGGTAAGCGGAGAACGCACACCCGGAAAGAGGATACCGTGACGATTGCCCTGGTCATCAACGACAAGGTGGAAATCCCCCTGAGCGAGCTGATCTACACCGCCAGTAGGTCGTCCGGGCCCGGAGGTCAGCACGTCAATACGTCCGATACCCGGATCCAGGTCAGATGGAACGTGAAGGAATCGTCAGCGCTGAATGGAGCCGAGCGGGCGCGTCTGTTGAAAATGTTGGCGTCGCGGTTGACCGAGGCCGGCGACCTGATCCTGGCCGGCGATTCCCACCGCAGCCAGCGCCGCAACCGCGAAGACGTGACCCAGCGTCTGGCCGCCATGGTGCGCGAAGCCTTGATTCCGCCCAAGCCCCGCCGGAAAACGAAACCCACCCGCGCGTCGAAAGAAAAACGTCTGGACGAAAAGCGACAGAAGTCCCGGACCAAAAAAGACCGAGGCAAAAAGTACGAGGGGTCGGACTAAGCGCCCTAGAATTCCATGCGTGCCGAAATGTTGAGGTTGCGTCCGGGGGCGGGAATCTCCTGGCCGGCCTCCAGTCCGCCGGTAGGCAGCAGGGCCTCGCGGGTGAGGTGTTCGTTGTAGAGCCGGTCAAACAGGTTGTCCACGCGTAAGCGCACGGAAAAGCCCCGGACAGGCTCGGTTTCCAGGCCCAGGCGCCAGATAGTGAAACCGCCGGTACGGTTTTCGGGGAACAGGAGGTCGATCTTTTCCTGGTCGGCCGCGAAGTAGACTCCGAAACCCAGCCAGGTGTTGGTGCCGTGGTGGGCCAGGTAACGCACCTCGGCGGTGCCGGACAGAGGCGGGATCTCGGGCAGGTCGCGGTCGCCGGTGGTGTTGCGGCCCCGCACATAGGACACCGTCACCGGCAGGTAGAGGCTGTCGCTGGGGCGGTACTCGATGCCCAGTTCGCCGCCGGCCATGGTGGCGTCGATGTTTTCAAAACCCTGGACGATGTCGTCGTTGCCGTCGCCGTTGACATCCATCACCGCGATGACGGTGGGTAAAATGTAGTCATTGATCTCGGCGTAGAATCCGCTGAGGGCCACAACGACTTTGTCGCAGGTGGCGGTGATGCCCGCTTCGCCTTCCCACTTTTTTTCGGCGGCCAGGGTGGGGTTGCCCACCTGGAAGCCGCCAGGCGCCGGGCCGAAGGCGTAGTAGCGTTCGGTCACGCCGGCGGCGCGCGAGCTTATTCCGGTTCGCAGATAATACTGATGGCGGGGGGCGAACTGGCCGTCCAGACGCAGGCCTGCCAGACCAAGGGTTTCGGTGCGGTCGGTTTCGGCTGCTGACGGACCGTAGAAACGAACGTACTGCTCACGTACGGTTTTTCCGCCCACGCTGGGTGCGTCGGCCGCGCGCGCCTTGCTGTCAACGGCGTCGAGGCGGGCGTCGGCCGTCAGGCGGATGGTGGCGGACATGGGGATCTCAAGAGTCGCGAAACCGCCGCCGTTGGTCTGCATCGCGTCGGGCCAGAGACGGTCGGAAAAGGTATCGCCGCTGGCGACGATGTAGCGGGTGCGGGTGGCGTCACGGGTCAGGCTGGTTACGTCCAGACCGGTTTTCAGTTGAAGGGAAGCCCCGGGTTCCAGGTCCAGATGAAAATGGCCGGCCCAGCTGCGGGTTTTGGCGTCCGTCCCGGCTTCCATCGTTTTGTAGTTGGGCTTTTGGCTGTTGTCCATGAAATGGTCGATGGCCGAGAACCCACCGGTAACCTCGAGCCGGGTCAACGCTCCGCCGTCGTATTCCGAGCGCCAGCCGGCGTTGTAGACCCAGAAATCGGTGTCGATGTTGTCCATGGGCATGGAGGGGAAGTCGATGTCCTTTTCCTTGGCGTAGGTCACCGCGTTCCACAGACGCATGTTCTCACCGGGCCGCCAGCCGATCGCGGCGTTGGCGGTGGTCGATTTCAATCCCGCGGGGACAACGGTGCCGTCAGGGGCGGTGTAGTCGTCGAATTGCCGGTAGCCGATGCCCACCTTGTAATCCAGCGCGCGATTTCCTCCAAACAGGCCGCCCTCGGTGCGGAAACCTTCGCGAGCAGATTCATAACCGGCTTCCAGGTAGGGGGTCATGCCGGTGGGAGCGCCGGCCGGCCGTTCATAGTCGGGATCGGCGTGAATGACGCCGCCGGTCGCTCCGGGTCCGAAGGCCGCATAGCCCCCGCCGCGGAAAATCGATACCCGGGTGGTGGACAGGGTTGTGAGATAGGTGGCCGGTGGATCCATGCGGCCGGGGCAGGCGCCATACAAAGGCACCGCGCCCAGAATGGTCTGCACACGCTCCCAACCCAACCCGCGGATCACCGGTTCGGCCGCGCTGGGGGCCCGGCGCACCGCCGCGATACCCGGCAGATGCTCGATGGCCTCGGCCAGATTGTCGCCGCCGCGCGCGCGCAGGGTTTCGTCCGAAACGGGGCCGTCGCCCCAGGGAATGCCCGGCGCGGTTACGGTCATTTCGGGGATTTCGGTGGTGGTCGTGTCCGGAGGAGAGGGTTCGGCGGCCGCGAGGGGACATGCGGCCATCAATACGATAAAAAAAATTACAGACTTCACGGACATTCTCCCAGGCACAACCCATTCACCCCGTCTCGTCGTGAGGGGTCAATATCGCACCTGGGTAGTCGTGGTTCAACCCATTGAAACAGTATGGTTTATGAATTTTTGCCTGTGCGGCCGATCAGGAAGATGTTGCTCATCAACCGGCCGACCATGAAGGCGGTCGCGGCGGCAGTGGCGCCCACCCAGTCGCCCATGCGGATGGTGATGAAAAGCACGGTCAGGATACCGGCGACCTCGATGGCCGAAGCCCAGGTAACCGGGCCGGTTTTGCGGCGGGCCACCAGCAGCGAGCGTTGGAACGAGAGCATCACCGAAAGCATTGGCATCAGGGTCAGGATGCGGATGGGCCTGAGGGCGAAGTCGGTCAGTTCAACGGTCAGGCCGGAGACGGTTCGCAACCAGACCGTGGAAATGGGTGTCCACGCGATCAGGGCCAACCCACAGGTGGCTCCCACTCCCAGAAGAATCGCGAAATTCCGCACGACCCGAAAGTTGTTCCAGTCGCGGCCCAGCATGGTGATGGCGGCTTCCTGGTAGCTGAGGCCCGGCGAGCGGAAAATGAACACCAGCGAGTTGACCACCGGCAGCACGGCCAGCGATTCCAGCGAGAAGCGGGCCTGGCCCATGAAAAAGGTGACCATAGGCTGCACGGCCAAAGCGATGGTCGAAGTCAGCGCCAGCGGCAGGTAGAACTCCATGATGTCGCGGTGGCTGAGCACGTTGTCGGATGGTTTGTTCAGATAACTCCGCACCGTGTCGGCGGCCATCAGGCGGCTGGCGACCGCTTCGGTGCAAACACCACCGGTCAAGGCGGCGGCGCCCACCCAGGCGCCGGGCAGGCCGGCGGCGCGGCTGGCCAGGGCGGCCGCCACCATCGAAACCAGGCGGATCACCGTTCCCCAGGCCACGCGGCGGGTCAGCCCGTTGCGGATCAACAAGCCCTGATAAAAGCGCCGGTAACCGATGGCCGCGGGCCAGGGCAGCAGGATATACAGGGAGCCCCGGGTCAGGCGGGCGACCTCTTTGTCGAGGCCCATTCCCGTATCGGTCAGCAGGGTCCAAAGCGGGGTGAACAGAAGGAGAAGCATGACCGCGGTGATGCCCAGGTTGAGCATCCACATGAAATTTCGCAGGCGCCGGTAGATGCCGGCCGAATCGACCAGGGCGGTCGAGGCGCTCATCATCATGATGACGGGCGCTTCGACGAGAATGGCCAGGGCAAAAGCCACTCCGTAGGCGGCCAGATTGTGCTTGGGGTCGGCCAGGCGAGCGATGACCGCGGCGAGGAAGGGACCCTCGAGCGACATCATCAGCCAGGTGGCCTGCAGGGGGACCCAGAAGCGGAACAATTCGGACATGCGTACGGGGGAGGTCATGGCACGAAGGTAGCCAGCGCGCCGGGATTGTCCAACCCCTCCGGGAGGGCTCAGGGCGGAAAGTAGAACAACTTTTTTTAACAGCTTTTAATGATAAAGAGACTCATTTTCTGGATTTTGTGACCAAGCCATGACATAAATCCCACGACAACTCTATGATATTGCACCTTTTAACCAAAGACATTTTCAGCTTTAATTTGGTTAAATATATAAGGTTAAGTTGATTTTGGAATTCATTGTTCATTTGCGACAGAAATGGATAGAAAACCAATGGGAGTTACAGGATATTGTTATCCGGTTCACAGGTTGAGCGGTTCGTTCATTTTCAAGGAGTTTTGGGACATGAGTAAATACCTGATAATCCTGCTGGCTCTTCTGGCCTGCGCCTTTGTCTTCACCGGTTGTTCCGATGACTGCAATGAAACCACGACGCCTCCGGTTACGATTCCGGATGTGGCTTTCGCGGGGTCCGACAAGTGCATGAGCTGCCATCAGGACCACTATGACAGATGGGTCCAATCGGGTCACCCCTACAAGCTGACCAAAATCGAGGGCGAGAGCCCGGACCTCCTTTTCCCCGACCAGTCGATGTTCCCCCAGGATCCCGTCCAGCCGCCCACCGGTTATACCTGGGCCGACATTTCCTACACCATCGGTGGTTATGGCTGGAAGATGCGCTGGATCGACAACAAGGGCTATATCATCACCGGTATTCCCAACAACCAGTACAACTTCGAAACCCAGACCTGGTCCAACTACCACCTGGACGATGCCACCGGAACCAAGCCCTATGACTGCGGCAAGTGCCACACCACCGGCTGGGTCGATTCGGACGGCATCGGCGATCCCAACAACCAGGACGGCCTCGAAGGCATGACCGGCACGTTCTTCGCCGGCGGCGTCCATTGCGAGCAGTGCCACGGCATGGGCAGCAGGCACGTCGCCGCTCCCAAGGATTTCGTGATGACCAAGGACACCTCGTCCGCGGCCTGCGGTTCCTGCCACACGCGTGACGCCGAGAATCGTATCGCCGCCAGCAGCGGGTTCATCAAGCACCATGAGCAGTACGACGAGTGGTTGCACGGTCCTCACAACAGCGCCATCGGCTGCAACACCTGCCATGATCCCCACAGCTCGGTCAAGCTGGACGACGTGATGCCCGGCGACGGCACGACCAAGGCCTGTACCCTCTGCCACACCACCTACACCGGCGATAACATGAAGCACGGTGAGGGCGCCGGCTTCCCCACCTGCGTGAATTGCCACATGCCGAAGGCTTCCAGGTCGGCCATCAATCATAACGACTATGTGGGCGACATCAGGACCCACATCTTCAACATCAACACCGACGCGGTCGGCAAGACCGACGGTATGTTCACCGCCGATGGCAAGCTCGTGAAGATGGATGAAGTGGGTCAGGCCGCCGTGACCCTGGACTTCGCCTGCTACAGCTGCCACAAGGATGAGAACGGTGTCGGCGGCAATATGTCCGAAAGGTCACTGCAGGAGCTGTCCGACTTCGCGAAGGGTATGCACCCTCAGGGCAAGATCATAGCGCGCCGCTAGCTCCTGGCCACACCAGGGATTTTTATGGAGCCACGCTTTCGGGCGTGGCTCCTTTTTGCAACCCGGAACCGGTCAGGGCCGTAGATAGCCCGGCACATGTGTTAATGACACCTTGAGGATGCAATGAAAGGTCTGGCGAGATGAAAAAGTCGGGATTGGGGGCGGCGTTGGCCGTCTTGGCATTGGTGGTGCTGGCGCTGCCGGTGCTGGCCGGCGAGGAAATGGACAAGGACGGCGTCCTGCACATCATGAACGGCGCCGAACCAAGCGGTGAAAAGGTTACCGTGGAACTGGAGGAAGTCTGGCGCCACGGCGGCGAGGACGATGAGGAATTTTTCGGCATGATCAGCCAGTGCGTCGTGGGGGACGACGGCACCATCTATCTGCTGGATACCCGCATGAGCGAAGTGCCGGTCTATTCGCCTGACGGTGAACGCCTGGACACCCTGAGTCGCGAGGGCGAGGGACCGGGCGAAACGCGGACTCCTTCGGGCCTGCTGTTCATGCCGGACGGCAACCTGGGCCTGGTGCAGGTATTTCCCGGTAAGGTCACGATGATCGGAATCGACGGCACTCCGGCGGGCGTGCTGGAAATCGTCGATGCCACCACCGGAGGATTTTTGCAGATGTTCGACTGCGTGGTCGGCGGGGATCAGGTAATCGTGACGGCGGAAAAGATCAATCCCGACGGGCCCACGGCCCAGTCGCGGGACAATTATGTCGCGGCCTTCGATGAGGAGGGCAACGAGACCGTCCGCTTTTTCGAGAACCACTACAGTTGGGATTTCACCAATTTCACCTTCGATGAAGCCGGGCAGAACCGGATAGATTTCCGCAAGGTGGCCTGCGGCATGGACGGGCGCGTCTACGTGGCACCCGATCGCGATGCCTACCAGATCAACGTCTACACCGCCGACGGAACGCTGGAGCGCGTGATCGAACGGGAATATTCGCATCGCGTTCGCAGCGACGAGGATTACAATCGGGTTAAGACGACACTGGAAGCAGCCCTGGCCCAGATTCCCAACGCCAAGATCATTCCCGCCAAGACGGAACCGGACATCAACAGCCTGACGTTCGGCACCGACGGCAACCTGTGGGTCACCAACAGTTACAGTGGGGTCGAGCAACCCGAGGGTATCCTGACCACCTGGGACGTCTTCACCCCGGACGGACATTTCGTCAAAACGGTGAGCGCCAAAGTCGATGGCGACGGTGAAAACGATCTCATCATCTGGACTCCCAGGGGCGACGCCGTCATGGTGACGGGCTTTACCGAGGCCGTGGAAGCCATGCAAAGCCGCGGCGCCGGCGGCGGTGAAGAGGATGAGGAAGAAGCCGAGCCCATGGAGATCATCTACCTGAAGGTGGCGGGAATCTAGGAACCTACTGAACAACAGGGAACCACCGGCAGCCCGCGCGCTTCCGGTGGTTTTTTATTGGACAATCAGGCCGCCGGAGGCCTCAATTAACTCCTCGAATCGAATTTAAGGGGATGAAACCGAAAGGACCCGTTGTGGCCGACCTCATCAAGCCCCACGGCAGCGACCACCTGATGCAACTCCTCCTCGAGGGCGATGCCAGGCAGGTCGAGCTCGCGCGCGCCGAAACCCTGCGCAAGGTGACAATTTCAAGCCGCGAGACCGGCGACCTGATCATGCTCGGCATCGGCGGCTTCACGCCCCTGACCGGATTCATGGACAAGGCCGATTGGGAGGGTGTCTGCACCGACATGAAGCTGTCGAGCGGCGTGTTCTGGCCGATCCCCATCACCCTGAGTGCGGACGCCGACGTGGCTGAGGCCATCACCGACGGCGAAGAAGTCGCCCTGGTCACCGCTGACGGCGAAGTCATGGCCACCATGCGGGTGGACGAAAAATACGCAATCGACCGCGACTTCGAGTGCGCCAACGTGTTCAGGACCACCGACGGCGAACACCCCGGCGTAAAAATGGTCATGGACCAGAAGGCCGTGAACCTGGGCGGCCCGGTGAAAGTGCTGAGCGAAGGTATCTTTCCCGTCGAATTTGCCGGCTTGTACCAGCGCCCGGCCGAAAGCCGCGCGGAGTTCGCCAAACGGGGCTGGAAGACGATTTCCGCTTTGCAACTGCGCAACCCGATGCACCGCAGCCACGAATATCTGGCCAAGATCGCTATCGAAGTGGGCGACGGTCTGTATATTCATCAACTGGTGGGCGGCCTGAAGCCCGGCGACATCCCGGCCGACGTTCGGGTGAAATGTATCGAGGCCCTGGTGGACAACTACTTCATCAAGGACCGCGTGGTGCAGGGCGGCTACCCGCTGGATATGCGTTACGCCGGCCCGCGCGAAGGCCTGCTGCACGGTGTGTTCCGCCAGAACTTCGGCTGCACGCACATGATCATCGGACGCGACCACGCCGGCGTCGGCAACTATTACGGTCCCTTTGATGCGCAGAATATCTGGAACGAAATTCCCGCGGGTGCTTTGGAGATCCAGATGCTGCCCATCGACTGGACCTTCTGGTGCTACAAGTGCGGCGGCATGATCAGCATGAAGACCTGTCCGCATGGCAAGGAAGACCGGTTGTTCATCAGCGGGTCGGCTTTAAGGAAGGCCCTGAGCGAAGGCGAGGAAATCCCCGCCGAGTTCTCGCGGCCGGAAGTGCTGGCAATCCTGCGCGAGTATTACGCCGGGTTGGGCGACAAGGACAGGAAGTAACAACCTTTGGGATTTGATGAAAGATGGAGGCCGGTTTGAAATCGTTGGGGTTATTGGTGGTATTTCTTGCCGTGATCGGTGGGGCCAACTTCGCCGGGGCCGAGAGCCCCGAATCCGGCTTTTTCATGGGCGGCGGTGCCCATATCCAGTGGATCAAGGGTTCTGGAACCTGGGCCGAATATGACTTTGAAATCACCAACCCCCTGTCGGTGGACAGCGGCGATCCGGTCGGGTTTTCATGGACCGACAAGGTCCTTCTGGGTCTCAAGCCGATGGTCGGTTACAGGATCAACCCCCAATTTGAAATGCAGGTCGCGTACGGTCTGAACATCACCAAATCTTCGCAGCAGTCCGACACCAAATACGATGGATTCACCACCTACGAACAAGGCTTTTCCCTGGCGTGGGTACAACGCAGCGTCGAGATACTGGGTGTTTATTTCCCCTCCGAGGACCAGAGGTATTTTTTCTATGGCGGACTGGACCTGACAAACATCAAGGCTGACTTCACCCTGTACGAGGGGGTTGGGTATGAGGATTATTTCGGGAATCCGGTTTCCGAGGTGGCCGCCGAAAAGGAATCCGACAGCGTTTCCGCGATGGGATTTATCATCGGGGCCGGAATCGAGTTCCCTTCCGACGGCAACCTGGCGGTTTTTGCCTCGGCCCAATATTCAACGGCGAAAACCGATGACGCTTTCTTCGAAACCGAAGATTTCAAGGTCGGCGTGGGCGGAATCGCGTTCATGATCGGGGTGAAATGGTTCGCTTTCCAAAACGAACCGGAATCTCACCTGCCTTGACGACCTCCGCAATCGGGGCGCAGATCCAGTAGGGCCTTGTCCAGCCCGAGAACACCTTGAACAATATCGGTCAATTGTTGCGGCCTTTTTTTGGGATTTTTTGTAACATGTCCGGCACACTGATGCCCCGTGGAACGGGAATTCCATCTTCAACCTGGAGAAATCATGAAAAACGTACAGCCCGGAATCCTGGCGAATGTCCCTCGACTCGCCCGCTATCTGGAATTTTCCCTGGTCCCCGATGAAGATGTGCGGCCCTGTCTCGAGGCTTTGCGGGAATTGGCGGACGGAGATTCGATGGTGGTGGGCTTCGGCACTTCGGCCGTGGCGGCTCTCGGGAAAAAAATTGAAGGCCTGGGTGTGTTTCCCGCGGATTCGGGACCGGGGTTCGAAGTGCCCTCCACCCCGATGGCCCTGTGGTGCTGGCTGCGGACCGAAGACCGGGGGGATCACGTCCATCAGACCCGGGCTGTCGCCGAGGCCCTGGCCCCGGCCTTTTTGCTGGACCAGGTGATCGACGCCTTCCAGCACGGCGAGAGCCGCGACCTGACCGGTTACGAAGACGGCACCGAAAATCCCGAAGGGGATGAGGCGCTGGCCGCGGGGGTTGTTCAGGATGCGGGCGCCGGTCTGGACGGATCCAGTTTCGTGGCGGTGCAACAGTGGCTGCACGATCTCGACCATTTTCAGGGCATGCCGCAGCAGGAGCAGGACCATGTTATCGGTCGGCGCAGGAGCGACAACGAGGAACTCGACGACGCTCCGGAATCGGCACATGTCAAACGCACGGCGCAGGAAAATTTCACCCCCGAGGCCTTTGTGTTGCGGCGGTCCATGCCCTGGGCCTCGGCCGAGGGTGAAGGATTGGTGTTTGTATCCTTCGGCAAGAGCTTCGACGCCTTCGAGGCTCTTTTGAACCGCATGATGGGCAAGGATGACGGCATTGTGGACGCGTTGTTCCGGTTCACGCGTCCCATGTCGGGTTGCTATTACTGGTGCCCGCCCATGAAGGACGGGAAGTTGGATCTTTCGGCGCTGGGATTGTCGTGACCCGGGTCAAGATTTGCTGCATCAGTTCGATTGAAGAGGCCCGCAAGGCTATTCAGCTGGGCGCTGACGCGGTGGGGCTGGTGTCCGAGATGCCCAGTGGGCCGGGGGTTATCCCTGAAACGCTGATTGCCGAGATCGCCGCTGTGGTGCCGCCGCCCACCGTCACTTTTTTGCTTACAAGCCTGACCGACCCGCGCCAGATCGTTGCCCAGCAGAAAAGATGTGGTGTGAATACGGTGCAAATCGTCGACAACCTCGCGCCGGATGATTATCCGGTATTGCGAGCGGGTATGCCGGGGGTTTCCCTGGTTCAGGTGGTTCATGTGGGCGGGGAGGAGTCGGTGGCCGAAGCGGTGGAGGTGGCGGGTTGGGTCGATGCCCTGCTGTTGGATTCGGGGAACCCGAAGCTTCCGGTCAAGGAACTCGGGGGAACGGGGCGGACGCACGATTGGGGGCTCAGCGCGCGGATCGTTGCCGAGGCCGGGGTCCCGGTGTTTTTGGCCGGGGGGCTATGTGCGGAGAACGTCGGCCAGGCGATTCGTTCGGTGCGGCCTTTCGGAGTCGATCTTTGCTCGGGAGTGCGAACCGCCGATGCCCTGGATGAGCAGAAGCTGCTTGCTTTCATGGAGGCGGTTGAAGCGGCGGGTTGAGTTGGGGAAAGCTGGGAATTTTTTATCTTTCGAGGCCCCCCCGGGGGGACTTTTTGCAGTGATATTTTTATATCCATGCGTAGAAACCCGCCGGCGGGTTTTTTTATTTTATTATCGGTAAAGCGCTTTGACTGATTCAAATTAATCCGGAAGGCTAGAGAGGCAGGCCCTCCTACTCCCCCCCAAACTCCGCAAACCAGTTCTGCACCACCATCAACATGGGCTGCGCATCCTCTTCCGTGGGCGCCGGCCTCAACATCACAAACCTTTCCCCATCCGCGGTGACATCAAACCCATCCGGCCAGCTTGCCGACCAATCCGTGCTGGGCCGGTCAAACAACTTCCGCGGCCGCCCCAGCGTGAATCCTTTTTCGTAATCCACCGAAACGGCGAACATTTCCTTATGCGTGCAGTAGTAGATTTCCTTGCCGTCGTCCCGCCACTGGGCCCAACCGCCGCCGCCGCGCGATACCTGCCACCTGCCTGTCAGGCCGGGGTAGGTGGTTACGAAGATCTCCTGCTCACCCGATTCCGACGAGACGTAGAGCAGATGTCGTCCGTCAGGCGAAGGGAGCGGCATCCATTCGATAGTCGGCGAAGCCACGAGTTCGCGTCCTTCTTCTTCCGGAGCGTCCAGCGGGCGCGAGTAGATGTCGAAGTTGAAGCCGTCATCCATCATGGGTTTGGAGTAGAAATAAGTTTCACCGTCCCCGGAGATGCGCGCCAGGATTCCCTGGCCCAGCTCGCGGCGGGGTTCGGAGCCGTCCAGGGTGATCAGGTAGCCGGTGTTGTCGGGATCGGTACTGGAAATGATCCGCTTTCCGTCGGGATGCCATGACGCTTCCGCCCAGCGGAGGCCGTCGAAGGTCACCCGACGCTCGTTGCCGTTGGTGGTGTCGTACAACCAGATTTCCCGTCCCTCATCGGTGGTGCAGGTCAGCAGGATCTGGGTTTCGTCGGGGGAAATGGATGGGAACGGCCGGCTGGTGCCCACATCGGCGATGGCCTCGATGAAGTTTCCCTGCCGATCATACCAAGCCAACTGGACCTGGAATTGATGGACCCCGGTGGTGTAGACCAGGGTCCCATCCCTCGAAACGGTGGGTTTGCTCCCGTCCGCGGCGACCAGGAAGGGTTCGCCGTTGACTTCCATCTTGTCCAGCGAGAAGGGAATGGCCCAGATGCCGTCGGCGACCTGAGCCC
>JAUVII010000258.1 GCA_030592845.1 Candidatus Krumholzibacteriia bacterium
GCGAGCCAGCCTCCCGAAAATCCCGCGGCCTTCAAACCCCTGATGATATGGGCATTCTTGCGCATGGTTTCCCAGACCAGGCCCGAACGGTGGTTTTCGATCATCGCCAGAATCGGTCCCTGGTCGATGCCCAGGTAATCGGTGTCGTACCAGCCGCGTCCCGGCACCACCCGGCCGTGCTGCACCGGGATGTCCACCGTGAACGTGGGATTCAAGGCGTCCAGGAAACCGTATTGGCCGAACAGGAATTCCCCGTGGTCTTCTTTCAGGGCCATCAGAACGGGCAGGACGATTTCCGGGGCGAAGGGCAGGGACGCGGCAGCGGCCGAGGGACACACGGTGCCGTCGTCAGCGACATGGGTGAACGATGCCCCTCGCGCCCAGTAGGTCTGGAAGGTGCGGGACACACCGTCAATGTCGACCGTTTGATTCACCGGTCCGTCACAGGCGGTCAGACCCCACAGGCGTGGTCCGTAACCGGCCCAGCGGCCGGGATTGTCCAACGCGTACCGGTACTGGGCCAGGACGGCCCGGCGGGAGTTTTCGAAATAATCGAGATCGTTTTCCCTCATGACCTGGTCGCGGATTCCCCGCATGTCGTACCACACCAGCGTGTACTGATGCCCGAACAGGGGAGCGAAGCCGAGGTGGCGCTGCCCGTGGAATTCTCCCCAGGTGTAACCGGCCGTCCAGGCCTCCCACGCCTCGGGATCCACCGGATGGGACGGCGATCCCAGGGCCATCAGGTACATCAGCATGGCCTCGTTGTAGCCTCGCCAGTCATAGGGCAGGAATCCCTCTTCCGGTTTCCAGCCGTGACCGATGGTGGGAGGGCGGACCGAGGCCCACTGCCAATCGACCCTCAGATAGAGGGAATCGGCCAGGGCCCGGATGCGGGTCTCGTCGGTCCCGGGTCCATCGAAATAACTCTGGCAGAACAGGGCTCCGGCAAGCATCAGGGCGGTGTCCACCGTGGAAAGTTCGACATTTCCGAACCGGGTCCCGGTGGCTGGGTCCAGGAAATGATAATAGAAACCCCGAAAGCCGCTGGAGCCGGTTTGGGCTGAATCCTGGGGTGATGTCCAAAAAAATTCCAACGTGGTCAGGACGCGGTTGGCGGCCTCCGCTCGGGAAACGTAACCCCTTTCAGCCCCAATGGGATAGGCTGTCAGGGCAAACCCCGTGGCCGCCACGCTGGCAAAGGACCTGGAAGGTGCGCGATCGGGCGCCAAACCAGTAAGGGGGTTGCAAAGATCCCAGAAATATCGGAAGGTATGAACTTGCAGGGTGTCGATGAAAGCGGTTTCATTGGAAGATGGATGAAAATCCGACCCTGATGAATCAGGGGCGATCCCACTTCTGGAACCGCTTCCGGAATCGCATCCGGACATACCGGCCATGGCCAGAAGGAGCGCGGTCTGAAGGATCAAGACCTGGCCGTTTCCCTTGTTGGGACGGCGTGGGCTGGAGTCGGTTGGTCCTCGAAACAGATTCATGTCACCGTCCTGTGGGGTTCGTCCTCACGTGGGATCCCATTATAGGATGTCGGTTGACCGGTGCAACAGAAAACGAAAACCCATGGGATTCGGCCGTAAATCCTGGCTCCGCTACCGGGTAATCATTTACACAGTGGTCGCCGTGGGTGTGTTCATGTACCGGAACCACATCGACTGGAACCGGTTGACCGCCCCGTTCCGGGGCCGGCAGCAGGGTGAACCGACCCTGACCCTGGCGGGACGGGACCTCGCCCCCGGTCTGGTGGATATTCTGGTGGACCATTACCGCCGCGACTACCCCGGGTTGGACCTCCGGACCCTTCCCGGAGGCACCAACCAGGCCCTTGAGGATCTGGTGAACCGCCGGGCGGATGTCGCTTTCCTGACCCGGCCTCCGACGCCCGCCGAGCAGGATCTGTTTCGCCAGGTGGACGCCGATACCGCCATCGTGGAACCGGTGGGCATTGGCGGTATCCTGGTTCTCGCCGGCGCCGATGTCATCTTTAAAGACTCACCGGGAATGACCGTCGAACATCTCGGCGGATTGATGGCCGGCGACATGCAGGGGTTTTGTGACAGGTTCTACGCCGCGGATCCCAATCTTGGCCATTGGGCCGCGGCCGCCAGGTTGACGGGCCGGGCTTCCGATCCCGTCGACGAAGCGGCGGTTATTTATCTGGCCAACGCTCGGGAAGTCGCGCGCGCGGTCGCCAACGATCGCCGAGCCATGGGTATGGTCGTTACCTTCGATCTGCCGGCGATATTCTCGCCGAACCTGCCCGCACGGGAGGATTCAACGGTGGGCCCAGTGATCGTCCCGGTGGCGGATCGTCCCGGCGGCCCGGCAACCGAACCGACCTATGAAAACGTGGCCGAAGGTGCCTACCCCCTGTTCGTCTCGCTGTTCGTGGCCTGCCGAACCAACGGGGGAATTCAGGGGGGGAAATTCCTGACCCACCTGGCCAGCGGCCGCGGTCAAAGGCAGATAGAAAGGGCCGGATGCATTCCGGCCAGACAGGTGCTGCGGGAGCTCTACTTGACCACTCAGGCTGTGGGCGAATAGATACGGGAACCGGACAAAGGAGACCGACCCATGACAGGACAGCCCCCGAGGCTTCGTCCCCTATCAGAAAGTCGATACGGGATCCTCCCCGTCGTGGTGGTCCTGCTTGTCCTGGCCAGCTGGATCTTTCCTGCCGTCAGCAGTGCTGCCGACAAATCCTACACCATCGACACTGACCCGGTCCGGCTTGGCGTCAAGGCCATGGAAAAAGGAAACATCGTCGAGGCCAAGGCCCGGTTCGAAGAAGCGGTCGCCAACAACCACGAGGTGCATCGCGCGATGTTCGGCCTGGCTGAGATCGCCATCAGGCAGGGCCAATATACCGATGCCGAAGCCAACTACCGGAAATCCATCGCTGCCGGCGGCGGCAATTTCCCCATGGGCAACGCGGGGTTGGGCCTTCTGCTGTTGAGGCTGGGCCGGGATCAGGAGGCCGCCCAGGAATTCGACCTGGCCCTCGACGCCGACTCCTCTTTGTGGAGGGCCCATTACGGCAAGGCCCGCCTTTTTCTCGCGGACGAAAAATGGAGGCAGGCCAAGAAGGAACTCGATCACGGCCAGGATCTGCGCGGCTTGGCCAAGGGCGAGGAAAAATATCAATACGGGATGGCCTTGTACATGCTGGGTACCGGAGACGTCCCCGGTGCTGAAAAGTCGGCGCTGCTGGCCATGCACCTCGATCCCACCGATCCCGATTACGGCACCCTGGTGGCCCGGATCTATGAAATGGACGACAATATCACCCTGGCGATCAACGCCTACGAACAGGCTCTCGCCATGCCGGGCATGACCCCCACGGCGCCCATGCTGAAAAACCTGGGCACCCTGTACCGCAAGGAAAAACGATTCAACGAGGCCCGTGACAGCCTGATGAGGGCCGTCAGCGTGGACTCCACCTTCGCCCCGGCCCTCAAGGATCTGGGCGATCTCTATCGCCTGGCCAACCAGCACGACAAGGCCGCCAGGGCATACCTGCGCTACATCCTGCTGGAGAGGGACGACCTGGAAGTCCTGCTCGATCTCGCGGATTCCTGTTACGAAATCCGCCGTTACGCCCAGGGCGTTGAAGCGGCCAAGACGGCCAGAAAGCTGGAGCCGGACAACCAGGCCGCCCAGTTCAATTTCGCCCGCTCGGGTATCTACAGCCGGGACCCCGCGACAAAGACCGAAGCGGCCGGGCTGATGACGGAGCTGCCCCGGGATCTGCCTAGGCGAGCCAACGACCTGGTTGCGCTCGCCTCCTGGCAGACTTCCCGGAAGAACTACGCAACGGCCCTGAAGAGCCTGGATCGCGCCGGCCGGCTCGATCCCGGGCAACCAAACATTCCCTTCCAGCGGGGGATCATCAACCTGCGCCTGTCCAAACCGGACCAGGCCGTCGTGGATTTCCGCCGGGCCGTCGAATTGAAACCCGCTTCCCCGGCCAATCACACGAACCTGGGCATCGCCTACTACCAGGCGGGA
>JAUVII010000307.1 GCA_030592845.1 Candidatus Krumholzibacteriia bacterium
ATCCCGACGGAGTGATCCTGACCCTCGGCGGACAGACACCCCTGAACCTGGCCGGGGCCCTGGCCGCCGCCGGCGTGAAAATTCTGGGCACCGGCGTGGAGGCCATCGACCGGGCCGAGGACCGGGACCGATGCGGCGCGCTGCTTGCAGAATTGGACATCAGTTACCCGCGAGCCGGCAGCGCCCACGACATCGACGAAGCAATTGCCACTGCGACCGAGGTGGGCTACCCTGTGATGGTAAGGCCCAGTTACGTCCTTGGTGGACGGGCCATGCGTGTCGTCTACGATGACGACGGACTGCGGCGGTACTTCGAGGAGGCTCGGTCGGTCAGTGGAGAGCACCCGGTCCTGATCGACCAGTTCCTCGAAGACGCCGTGGAATTCGATGTGGACGCGGTCTGCGACGGCCATGATGTGCTGATCGGCGGCATCATGCAGCACATCGAAGAAGCCGGCATCCACAGCGGCGACAGCTTCGCCGTGCTTCCCCCCTACAAGACCACCCCGGAAGAGCTCGCGGTCATGCGCAGCCACACGCACCGGATCGCCCTCAACCTGGGCGTGGTCGGTCTCATGAACATCCAGTTCGCCAATTACCAGGGAAAAATACACGTCCTGGAGATCAACCCGCGCGCGTCGCGAACGGTCCCCTTTCTCGAAAAGGCCACCGGCATCGACCTGGCCCGTATCGCCACACGCTGTATGTTGGGTATCACTCTTGCCGACAAGGAGGTGCGCGAAGGCAGCGCCGGGGATCGTTTTTTCGTCAAGGGACCGGTCTTCCCCTTCCGCCGCTTCCCACGCACCGACCATCTGCTCGGACCGGAAATGAAAAGCACCGGGGAAGTCATGGGCATCGGCCGCGACTTCGGCGAAGCCTTCGCCCGCGCCCATCTTTCCGCCGGCCAGGGGTTGCCCACCACCGGGGCCGTATTCGTCAGCGTCAACGACAACGACAAGAGCGACCTGCTGCCCATCGCCCGGGATCTGTCAGGGATGGGTTACCGGATGCTGGCCACCGGGGGAACTGCCCGGTACCTGGAGAAAAACGGTATCGCGGCCGCCAAGGTGGCGAAGGTGGGCGAAGGCACCCCCCACATCGGACAGATCATTCGTGCGGGCGAAGTTCAGATGGTCATCAACACGCCCCTGGGGAAACGGAGCCGCTTCGACGAGAGCGCAATCCGCCGGGAGGCCCGGGCGCTGGACATCCCGTGCATCACCACCCTGTCAGGTGGAAGGGCTGCCGTGGACGGGATCCGTGCGCTGCGCCGGGGCCTGAATACCGTGACCTCTCTCCAGGATCTCGAGCCCACCGATTTCTTTTCCTGCAGGCGCCGGAACGTGAAGTACCCGATTTTCGGCTCGACCAGCCTTTCGAATTCCCAGAACGGCACGGTCAGGATCTCGGTGTGGGTTCCCGCATTGAAGGAAATCGTGTCCGCCCGGATCAGGCTGCCCGCCACGAAGACCTCCATGCCGTACAGATGACCGAAGGGCGGCATGGCGCCCAGTTCGCAATCGGGAAACATTTCCTCGAATTCATCCTCGACCGCCAGGGTGATGGTCTCGGCGCCGGCGGTTTCCCGCAGCAGATGAAAATCCACCTTGCTGTCGGCCGGCAGCACCGCCATGGCCATCTTGCCGTCGAGTTTGACCAGGACGGTCTTGGCGAACAAACGCCCGGGCACACCGGCCTTGAATGCCACATCCTGGGCCGCGTAGGCGCTGGGGTGATCGGTCAGATCAAAGTCGACTTTGTTTTCGGTGAGGTATTCCAGGAGTTTTGCGCAGGGCATTTCGGTCCTCCCCATATGGCAGGTGAGTGGGGAACCCGGATGCCGCGCTGGACGCGTGTCGAGGCTGGGTAGCACGCCCGCGCAGCGCCGGTCGATACTGCTCACAATCTAGGAATATTTTGCAGGATTGGCGACCGTCGATCGGGATGGACTCAGCCCCAAACCCCCTGCTCGATCAACTGCTTCTGAGCTGCAGGAGCCCACCCCCGGTTCGCGGCCGGACTGGCCGGACTGGGGTGCAGCACGGTGCCGATGTGGGCGGGCACATGCCCGAGGATTCCCCCGGGGGCCTTGGGTCCGAACAGCGAGTCCAGCTTTTTGCGGGCAAAGCCCCCCACCCCGATCACCCATTCGGGCCGGTACAGGTCGACCAACCGCACCAGACGCCGATCGCAGGCTTCGAAAAGGGGCGCTGACTCGCCCCTGGGCAACTTGTCGGGCGTGCGGTTACGGGCGCTGTCCTCCATGAAAACCAAGGGACAGTAGTTGACGATGAAATGATCGGCGAAAAACGCCTCCGGGCCGCCGAACCGCTCGGCGAAAAATCCCCACAGGCGGCGGCCACTGACTTCCGAACGGGGACAGTCCAACCCCTGGACGGGCCGTTTGGGATGCTCGGGATCCGGGTGATCCACACGGCCGGAAAGGCCCAGGAAATCCCTGACCACCGCGACCTCCCCGAAAGGCACACCGGTCTGGGCCATGCCCCATGGTCCGGGGTTCATGCCCATCATCAGGACGCGGCGAGGGGTCGCGCCCCACTTGCGCACGTATTGCTCGTGAAGTTCCCAGGCGTAATCCAAGGGGTTGTAGACCCAGACCACGGGGTCGGCGAAGGCGAGACTTCCCGCCTCGTCGCGCAATGTTGCGGTGGCGGCCAGGATTTCGTCCGCAAAGCCTGGTTTTATCAACTGATTCATGTGGCGCTCCGCTGATAGTACGTGTCAATACCGCCGGGAGATCTTGCCAATCCCATTATTGCGTGACATCCTGCCCTGTAGCATCCAAACACGAAACGGCGGGAGTTTCAAATGCGCAGGGCGTTGATTTTTTTGACGATGATTTTCGTGGTTTCGGGTTGTGCAAAGGATCAACCGGAATCATCGGTCGATCTCATCCTGATCGGTGGTCATATTTTGACCCAGACAAACGCCTCTACTCCCACCGCCGTGGCCCTGGCCGGCGGCG
>JAUVII010000214.1 GCA_030592845.1 Candidatus Krumholzibacteriia bacterium
CGGCATGGGGCCAGATGTTGGCCATGGTGGGATACGGTGCACCGGTGCCCGGACAGTTGACGCAATCGTCATCGTCGTTGCAGGCGGAGAGCAGTAAAAGGGCCGTGGCCAAGGCAATCACCGGCAGAATTTTTTTCGACATCACGGAACTCCTTCGGTTGTTTGAGCGGTTATTATAGCCTATTTGGAATTCTGGGTGGTCGCCCATTTATCAGGTGCAGCATGAACGCCATGTCCCGATAATTGTTGCAACTTGATACGAAAATCCGAGGTTGACCTCGGATTTCTGGACGAATAATCAAAAAACGAGTCCCTTTATTTGTTGGAAACATCTCGGGTCACGAGCTTCCAGGATCCTGGCTCCCATGATCCCTCAATCACATTGGCTGCCATCTCATCGTCAAACACGAACTCGGTTACCCGGTACGCACCGTCCCGGTATCCGTAGCCGTCGCCGTCGTCTTCATACAGACGACCGACCGCGCGGCCATCGGGCCCCGGATTGACCAACAGTTCCAACTCGTCCAACGGCCGTTCATCGGACCATTGCATGATCGGGCCCAAGGGAAGAACCGCACCTTCGCGCAGATACAGATCGGGCAGATCAGGATCGTCCAGATCGCCCGGCACCAGGCCTACCCTCACCCAGTTGCCCGCCGGAAAAACCGGCTCGGGTCTTCCCTGGCCCGGCTTGGTGTAACAGGCCACCAGCAGATCATTACCCAGCAAAAACGAATCATCCTCGGCGCGCAAACGGGGATCAGAAGTATCGGCAAAAAACAACGGCCGCACCGGAGGCAGACCGGTTTCAGCAGCTTCCCGCATCAACGAATACAAATATGGCAGCAGCCGATACCGCCGTTCCAGCGCCAACCGGCAGGTCTTTTCGACATCACCCCCGAAAGACCACGGCTCCTTGTCGATGTTCCCCTTGCCCGTGTGGCCCCGCGCAAATGGCTGCATCGCGCCGATGCCCATCCAACGGGCGAACATCTCACCGGTGCCGGCCCCCACGAACCCGCCGATATCCGGCCCGGACAACGGCTGCCCCGACAAGCCGAGGTTCAACACCATGGACACCGAATAGTCGAGGTGGGCCCAACTGGCGGTGTTGTCGCCGGTCCAGCAGGCCGCCCAGCGTTGGCCACCCAGGTGGTTGGCCCGCGACAGTACGAAGGGCCGCTTTCCGGGACGTGAACGCTGCACTCCCTCCCAGGTCGCGCGGGCCATCAGCATCCCGTACACGTTGTGAAACCGGGCGTGGGTGCCGGGTCCTCCCAGTTCGGGATCGGCGCGGTGGCGGTTGTTCCGGGGCATGGTCTTGGCGTCGACGTTGAAAACCGCCGGCTCGTTCATGTCGTTCCAGATACCGTCGATGCCCAACGACAGGAACTGCCCGTACAGCCCGCCCCACCATGTGCGCACCTGGCTCATCGTGAAATCGGGAAACACGCAGCGGCCCGGCCAGACCGAGCCCACATAGGGCGCCCCGGCGGCGGTCTGAACCCAGGCGTCGATAGCGTCGCCGGAATCATAAACGTGGTATCCCATCTCCTGCTTGATGCCTGGATCGATGATCGCCACCGTGTGAAAACCCTTTTCGTGCAGCTCGGCGTTCAAACCGCGCATGTCGGGAAAACTCCAGTCGTCGACCGTGAAGCAGCGAAATTCTTCCATGTAGTCGATGTCGAACCAGATCACGTCGCAGGGGATGTCCCGTTCACGAAAACCGTCCGCGATTTCGCGCACCCGGTCGTCCGGAGTGTAGGAATAACGGCACTGGTGATAGCCCAGGGCCCAGCGTGGAGGCAGAGGCATGGTGCCGGTCAGGCGGCCCAGTTCGCGCACCACCTCCTGCGGCGTGTCCTTTTCAATGATGATGACCGGAAACGGGGCGCCGTCGGCCTCGAAACGGATGCCCAGGCTCAGGTCGATCACGCACCGGTTGGGCGTATCCGCAAGCACGCCAAAGGCAGTTCCGTCAGCGCGCACGGCCAGCACCCAGGGATGCGACTGGTACAAGCTCGCCGCGTTGCCGCCCCAACCGTAGGCATCAAAATTCCAGGCCACGGTGCGGGTGCCGTTGCGGCGCAGGGGACCGGGCACCTCCCCCGTGCCGTAGAGATCGGTACTTTCGTCGATGGACAGGAAAACCGAAGTGCGTCCCTGGATCCGGGTGAATTCAGGGATCATTGCCCAGTCCCCGGGAACAGGACCCAGTGCGGCCAGCGGTGTCACCAGGCACAGGGAAGGCAGAGCTCCATCGCGCGCCTCATTCGAGGCATGGAAACGGACCACGCCTTCACCCACGCTCTCGCCAATCTGGCCCCTTACCAGCGCGGGCATGGCGCCGGCCAAAACGGCCACAGCCAGAATCCACCCCATCAATCCAAATATTCGTCGGTCAGCTTTCATGCCGCCCTTTCTTTCCGGTCGGGACCAAGGCAACCCTCCCGATCGGGTCCCATTTTAACGCTTCCGGGTGCAGGAGTATACATGGACGCTGGCACCAACAGAATAAGGGCCCGATGACGGGCCCTTTTCTCAATCTTCGAAAAGTGAAAACTATTTCAGCAGCAGCAACGGCTGCGTATCGCTTTCCCCGGCCCCCAGGACCCGACAGAAATAAGCCCCGCTGGGCACCCTGCTGCCCGTATTACCCGACCCGTCCCACTGCACCTGATGGTCGCCGGCCTGGCGGTCGTCGCTCAGCAGGAGGCGAACCAGCTTGCCGTCGATGGCATAGATCTCCACCCGGACCGGACCCGAACGGGTCAGTGAAAAATCGATGGTGGTCGTGGGGTTGAACGGGTTTGGATAGATGCTGGAAATAGTGGTCAAGGGACCGGCGCCGGGCACCCCATCTTCCACGGCGCTGATGACACCCTGGAAGATGTAGGCCACAAACTCGGGATGGTCAATGAACGGGTTCCGGTTGCCCTGGTAGGTGTGGACGATGTCGTTTCGGTTCCGCTCCCTGTCGTCCACCGGGTCTTCGTAATGCCATTCGATCAGGATCTGCAACAGGCCCATGTAGGCCACTGAGGAATTGCTGCCGGTAACCAGGATCAGGCCGGCGTTGTCGGTCAGGATCAGGTCGGGCTCCGCGCCCGCGTCGCCCGCGTATCGCACGTCGGCGTAGAACTGAGCCCGGGCCACGTCGCCGCGGCGGCTGGTCCAGGTTTCCCACCCCAGAGTACTTCTGAAGTTGGTGCCCACCTGTCCGTTGTAGTTGTCCGTCGGATAGCTGGCGCTGCCAGCAGGACAGTTGTCATAATAGTTGTTGCTGCGGGAACTGTTGTAGCCGTCGTCACAAAGCATCAACATATGGCAGTCCGAATAGGGCAGGTTGGACGATCCGTCATCGGGAAAACCGTAGCTCTTGGGCCAGGTGTGCTCCCGGTTGTATTCGTTGTTGCCGGCCCCGTACTTCTGGAAGGTTCGGTTCCTGTACACGTCGATGATCCGTCCGGAGTTGTTGGGATCCTGGTCGGCCAGCTCCAACACGTTCCAGGTGTCGGTGGCGGACGAGGTGTAGGGAATCTTGGTGTGACCGTCGATGATGTTGTGCACGGTGGCCCGTACGGTGACCGGACTGGTAAAGTCCACGGAATCGTAATAACCCGGCGGGGGATCGGCGATAGCCCCGCCAAAGGCAAATACGGCCAGCACGAACACGAATACACGCGTCGGAAGCGTGGAAAAGAGCGATGTTTTTGTCAGCGTCAGCACCTGGATCCCCTATTTCTTCTGGTTGATCTTACCTTCGAAGCGGCCTCACATTACAAGACATCAATAATAACACATCCGACCTCATATATAAAATAAAGAACCCCGCCTCCCGAAGAAAGCGGGGTTCCAAATTAAATTCGGCCTGGATCTAACGCATCAGCGCTTTCACCGAACCCCAAGCCATATTTTCTGTGTCCACGATGGGCTCTTCGGGCTCGACCTTGCCGTCCCACTGCTCATCGTAACCGGGTTCGATTACGGTTGAACGAGCACTGATACCGGTCAGGAAAGGCCAACCGATCTGATCCACCGGGGCGATATCGTCCAGGTTGGTGCCACCGACCCAATCCACCCAACCCGCGGCCGAACCGAGGGTTAAAGTGAACATGGTGCGGTTCAGCGTGGTGATGGTGCCGATCAGGATGGCCGTGCCGTCACTGAACGTGGCCGGATTGGCATAATCCGCGGCGGTGCCGTTGTCCTCGAAAAGGGTCAGCGTGCCGTTGGCGTAGTTCTGCGGACTAGCCGTGGTGCCGTCACCCGAGATCAACTGCAGGTTCGTGATGACCATGGTGTATTCGAAATTCGCGAAATCCAGCGGCAGGGGCGTGGTCGCCGGAGAAGGATCGCGAACAATGCTGTCCATGTTCAGCATCCCCCCGGCAGCGCCGGGAACCACTGTCTGGCCGAGAAAGTCAAAGAGCTGCTGAGCAGAAGCAGGAACTGCCATCAGAAGCAGCGCCATCAGCAGCAGGGTTATCCTTGTCCTCATGTTACATCCTCCAAAGTTGAAAAGACGCCTCGGGCGTCCAGAATCCTTAGTTGAACAGGGCCTTCACGGAACCCCAGCTGGCGTTTTCCGTGGAAACGGCTTCCTCGATTTCAAAGACCCCGTCAATCTGGATATCATAGCCGTCGGGGATCTGCGCGCCAGTATCTGCAGGCGTGAAGCTACCGCCCCAGGTATAGACACACCCGGTGCAGACATCATCAATCATCGTTCCGCCGATACCGTCGAGAGTACCCTCGTAGGCGCCGTCGCCACCGGGGTTCAGAAACATCGTCATGCTGTTGAAGGAGCCCTTGAAGAACAGGGTGCCGTCAACAAAGGTGCTCGGCGACGTGGGGTTTGGAGGAGCAATACCCCAGTCGGCGTTCATCGCGGCATCCCGATAGATTTCGAGATAGCCGCCGGTGTAGTTGATCATCACGGTTCCGCCCCCGACGGGGACCTCTCCAGTGCTGACCAGGTCGTACATGTAGAACGTGACTTCCTCGACGCCGAAATCAACCCCGAAAATAGGGTCGGCATAATTGCCCACGCCGGTGAATATCATCATGTCCCCGGGATCGCTCGGCGGAAAGCCCCCGGTTTCCCACGCATAACCCAGGTAATCGATGGCTGAAGCCTGGCCGAAGGCCGGCATCGCGAACGCGATGATCAGCGCCATGGCCATGAACGGTATCGATTTTCTCATCATGAAACCCCCAACGGTGTTTACTGCCCCACAACATGAGGAAATTATTCCTCACAGCCTCCCTGACAAAGTGGGCGAACCCA
>JAUVII010000054.1 GCA_030592845.1 Candidatus Krumholzibacteriia bacterium
AATGAGCAAAAATTCCGCATAAAAAAGATTGGCTCCTCGGGTAGGACTTGAACCTACAACCCTTCGGCTAACAGCCGAATGCTCTACCATTGAGCTACCGAGGAACCATACTTGATTTTGGGCTCAACCCCGCGCCGAAATGATCGTCAGGATGCAGGCGGGCTTGAGCGAATCGGGAATATATGCCCTACCACCCTTTCCGTCAAGGAATCCGGGGGTCCCGGGGCTCCCATGAATCCGTCTCGAAAAGCCCCCCCCTAGGGGGCCTATTCAAGCTTGATTCCACGGCCCCGATTCCGCATAAACCGAAACTTCCCGCTCCAGACGATCGGCAAGCTTGTCCTTTTCGATTTCCAGGTCGTACCGCGTCTGCAGATTCACCCAAAACAGTTCACTGCTCCCGAAGAACCTGGCCAGTCGCAATGCCGTATCTGCGGATATCCCCCGCTTGCCATGGACGATCTCGTTAATGCGCCTTGGCGGTACACTTATTTCCTTGGCCAGGCGGTACTGGCTGATCCCCATGGGCTCCAGGTACTCCTCCATCAGAATTTCGCCCGGATGGACCGGAGGGAGTTTTTTGGGGTTCATCGTCTTTCTCCTAATGATAGTCGGCGATCTCGACCACGAAGGCATCCCCCTGCCGCCAGACGAAACAAATCCGCCATTGGTCGTTGACCCTAATGCTGTGCTGGCCTCTTCGATCGCCCGACAACTTCTCAAGGCGATTTCCCGGCGGAATTCTCAAATCACCCAAAACATCTGCGGCCTCCAGGATCCTGAGCTTGATATAGGCCCGGCGCTGGACATCAATTGAAAGTCTCCGACATGGCTGCCGATGAAAGACTTTTTCTGACCACTTGTTTTTGAATGATCGTATTAATACACCATGATAACGTATCGCGTTATTAACGTCAAGCGTTACCAAAAACTCCATGCCCCGGAAAGGCCCCCCGGGGGGCCCTCCGACAAACCATCCCAATCTCAAAATGCTTGGTTGATTTCCCCGGCCGCCTTGGCCAAAGATTTGTCCTGTGTCCATAGAGGGCAGCCAATAAGCATTGCAGAGGCCCGCAGGTGGGCATCAACCCATCCCAGACCTTGGCCATACAGACATTGTTCCCCAAGAAGATGCAGAACCTCTTCATGTTGGGCCAAAGGCGCCATCGGGAGGGCCTGGAGCAGACTTAAAACTTCCCGACGATCCTGTAGATTACCGCAGGCCAACTCCCCAATCACGAAGGGGTGGCAAAGAACGGCACCTTCCTCCAATAGATCGGAGAGACCGGAATGTCCCCGCCGAAAGTGGTCAATCCAAACCGAAGTATCGACCAGAACCATCAGGACCTGGTCTTACGCCGCGGAACCGGACGCAACTGCGGTTCGGAGCCGCCGAGCTTGGCCAATCTGCGGGCACTCTCGGCCGCGATCAATGCTTCGAGACCCAACCGGACCAGGGAAGTTTTCTCCTGGACCCCCGTGAGACTGGAGGCTCGTTCGAGCAGATCATCATCAATGTTCAATGTTGTCCTCATGCATATCAGTATGCATTATTTGTATGCACGTGTCAATGCCCGTCCTATTTCTCAAACGCGATCAAAAACCGCCACCCATGCCCTTCGCGCCCGTTCCCCACGGGAGCCGCCGCGTACATCCTGAAATTGTTGAATTCCCCCAGCCCGGGCAGATCGAACCGCCGTCCGAACCCGAACCCGACATTCGCCCGCCAGTCCCGCGCGCCTTCCTCCGGTCCCTCGGCGTACGGTCCGGGCTTGCTCCAGGTGTGCCCGTAATCCGCGAATCCGATGGGCTGGAGTCCCAGCCCCTTCAACAAAGGCACCTTCAGGGCCCGCCACATGTCCCAGCCCAGACGCATGTCCAACGAAGCCCAGGAGCCGCCGTCGCCGGTCAACACCCCCGCCCGGTAACCGCGCAGGGTGCCGTAATCTCCCATCCAGGTTTTCCACTGCAAAGGTACCTGCCGGTCGAACTCCTTCACACCGCCCCGCAACAGCCACTGGTTGCCCGAGCGATCCATCAGATCCAGCTCGCCCGACAGTTTCACCTGGCGGAAATCGGCCTCTTCAGAGGCGCCGTCCAGGCCGCTTACGAAATCCGAATTACGAACGTTGTGCCAGACCACGAAACCCGACAAAGACACCGGCCCGGAGCCCCAGGTCCCGCCCGTATAAACCCGGCTCTCATCCAGAGCGTTAGCGCGATAGTTGCCGTTCGGGCGCAGCTGCCGGCCCAACAGGTTCCAGGTGGTGCGCTGTTCCAGGATCCTGTTCTCGTAGTACCCGGCCCCGACGTAAAGACGAAGTCTGCGGGCCGGACGCACCGTCAACCGACCGGCGCCCCCGCGGTTTTCATAGTAGTGGTTCGGATCGCTGCCGTAGAAAAACGCGCTGGCCGACCGGGTGTAGCGGCGCCCGTCGCCCGCGAACTGGGCGCCCATTTTCACACCCTGCAGATTCAGCGTAAGCAGCTTGTAGTATTTTCCCTTGCCCTTGCCGTCGGCCAGGTTCCAGCGTGATCTCATCAGGGGGATGTCGAACTCGGCCGACCCCAGCCAGCGGCGGTTGGCGAAGCCATAACCCGCGGCCACGTTCATCCGGGGAGGCTGGGGACCGGTCTTACGCGCCGATACTCCCGCGAACAGCGCGAAACCCTGGGCGCGATTGTACTGGGGCGGCGTCAGGCTGGGACCGATTTTCCACCGGCCGCCCTGTTGCAGGGCCGTCAGTTCGGAGGCGCCCACCGCGCTCAACGAATCGAGCTTGGCCACTTCCAGGGTGACCGGCGCCAGCTCCGGGGAAACCGTCTTCTCCCATGATTTATCGATCCCCTTCCAATAGACGGCCAACGAATCATCGTGCGCCTCGGAGCTCAGCCAGAAATCACCTATTTCGTCTTCGGCCTGCCGGGCGCCCGGCAAGGCCACTTCGGGAATCGCGTTTTCAGGAGTGGCGGGTTCGCCGTTGATTTCGATGTCCTGCATGGTGACCCGCACCTCGACGCTGCGGGGAATCGGCAGCAGGGGAATCTTGCGCAGGAAGATCAGGCCGTAGAACTCGGTGGTAAACCAGTAGTCGCCCACCCTTTGCCTGCTGATCCGCAGCGCGGGCATCGACTTGAGAAACAGGGGATAGGGCACTGTCCCGGTCATCTCGGCTTCGGCCTTGCGAATGGCCCAGTTGGAATAATCGACCCACACGGTACCGGTGGGAAGGGCCTCGAACTGGCTCTTGGGTTCGAATCGAACCTTGTATATGAGACTGTTGCCGACGTTGCGGCGGTCCAGGATGGTGTAGTTGTACTTGCCGGACCCGCCCGGCGCGAAGGGCATGCCCGCCATCGCGTCGTCCTGGGCGCGCATCCATTCGGCCTCGATCTGGTCATCGACCTCGTCTTCGACCACTTCCCCGTTTTCGAACTTCCGCCTGCGCTCCCACAGTTTGACCACCTGGGAACCTTCGTTGCGGTCGACATGGAAGCGAAGGGCGTATTCCTCGATGGTATAGTTGTTGAGTTCCATGCCGGGATCATCACGCAGGATCTGGGTCACCAGGGTGGTGTAGGAGACGTCCTCCATCCGGTAGAGTTCCTGCTCCATCTTCAGGCCGATGGCTTCGATGACTTCTTCGATCGACACCCGTTCGGCGCTGACCACCAGTTCGTCGGGATCCTCGGTGACGGGCCGATTGGAAGGATCCTGGGCCCGCGTCCCGACGGGCAGGACCAACAACAGGATGATGGGAAACAACCATCGCTTGAACATTTTTACCCCCGTTAAAAAAACGACCACCCGGATTATGGAACATCTTCCGCGCCAGGCAAGAGACATTCGATAGTCCGGGTCGCCGTCGCCTGGGCTGCGCCGCCGTCAAGGCTGACCAAAGACCCCGTCCAGGATACTGGAGATTCATGGGGAGCCAACCGTCACGGACTCGCCGGTCCGAGCTGCTCCCCCAACCGCAATATCCGGACCAGTTGCCACCAGGGCCCCCGGGGGGTCCTCGCGCCCGTTCGCTCTCTTCGATTCCGGGGCGGCGTCAACCACCGGAACCGCCGAAGCCGTGAATGTCAATTACGGGGAGGAAAAGGGAGGGTTACAAAAAGCTCACTGGGACTTGTTGATCCCGTTGGTCAGGTAGCGGCGCAATTGTCTGCTGTCCAGGGTGTTCAGGATGCTGCTGCAGGTCATGCCCGCGGCCTGGGCCAATTCGGCGCCGTGGCGAAAGTCCACCAGGCGGGCCGCCCGGTGGGCGTTGGGGCTGATGGCCATGTAGATCCCCAACTCCTGGGCTTTTTGACAGCAGGTCCAGTCCAGTTCCCTGCAGCTGGGATTGGCGCTGATTTCCACCGCCGTGCCCCCCTCGGCGGCGGCTTCCAGAACCCGTTCCATTTCGGCGGAACCATGGCAGCCCGTCAGCATGAAATCTCCCACCGGCGTCCCCAGGATGGTCACTTTCGGATGCCTGGCTGCCTGGACAACCTGCTCGAGAAGCTGCTCCCGGTCGTACCCTCCGTTTTCCGGAAAGGCGGCAATGACAAAATCGAAATAATCGAGGGTTTCATTGTCCACCGGCAGGGTGCCGTCGGCATTGACATCGACTTCGATTCCCTGAAAAACATCAAAACCGGGATTATTTTCCACCAACCGGTCCAATTCCTCGCGTTGCACCTTGGCCGCTGCCAGATCCAGCCCTTCCTGGTGATTTTCGGACAGGAAATGGTCACTGATGCCCAGATACTCCAGACCGATCTCGCGGGCGATGCTCACCATGGATTCCAGGGAATGGGCGCCATCGGTCCAGCGGCTGTGGCTGTGCAGGATGCCCTTGATATCACAGGGGCGGACCAGTTCCTCACAATTGGACTGACCAAGGTCGGTCACTTCGTCCAAAGTGAACTTTCCCTTGGGATCAACGAGAGGGCCTTCGTGACAATCGCTATACAAGTCTTTCCCCGGATTGGTTGGGCGTTACGTCGTGTCCTGGGTGCTTTGTAGTGCAAAGGTTAATTTCACTCTGATAAGACCGCAACCTCCCCCGACCTTGTGGTCAAGAGAGGCTGCGCTGAGGAGATGGGCCCAAAGGCCCCTGAGGTGGATATTTTTCCGCCGTCTAGTAGGCGCCCCACTTCTGCTTGCCCGGGATGTAATAGCTGGGCAGCAGGAAGCGGATCATCTGGGCCAGACGTTTGGCCTTTTCCAGTTTGTCTTCGCTTTCGGCGGCGATCTCGTCAAGACCTTCATCGAAGAGATCGGTGAACATGGCCTGGGCGGCCTCGCTGCGTTCCTCTTCGGTGTCGTACTGGTCGCGGATCTTGTTCAGTTCGCCGTAATCCAGGAAATACCCGGCGCAACGGGGGCACTCATCCACGTGGAATTCGCGCTTTACGCTGGCAAAATGCTTCATCAACGGCATCGCGTCACAACGGGGACAGTCCCGCTTGGCGTCGTGATCAACCTGGATGGATTCGTCGATATCCACATGAAGGACATCCGCGCCCATGGCTTCGTGGGGCTCATCGACCCGGTTCAGTTCGAACCAGTCGAACCAGATGCCGCCACAACCGTCTTCGCAGACATCCAAAGTAATATCCTTGACCAGGACCTGGGTCATTTCATTCGAGCATGCCGGACACTTCACGGTTTCCCTCCCGGGATGGGACCAATCACCGGACCTACCGGGCCCGGCGCACCGACCTTTTTTTGGACGGATTTCAACCTCTGCCTTTTGGTTATCGGCCGCCGCGGGACGGGCGTTAGCAATTTCCCCCCAAATTGCGGATTAATTGCGGGTGGCGACAGGGGGTCAATATTTGTTATTATTGAATAAAGCCTTTCTATTGGAGGGAAGAGCTCAAGGGGGGAATATCATGAACCGGATGGATACCATGTCCGCCGCGGCGCTGGACGCCATGATCCACGTCCTGGATCTGGAGCCCGGCGATCGGGTCCTTGTCGTAACCGATAAATCCACGGCAACCTGCGGCCAGGCCTTTGCCGACGGCGCCAAAAGCCACGGCTGCGCCGTCACCACCTATAATCTGCCTGAATACAATCGCCCCCTGACGGGAATGCCTGCTGAAATGCCGGCCCTGCTCGACGACGCCACCGTGGTCATCAACGCCATCATCGGCGATTGCCGGGAGATCCCCTTCCGTCTGCAGTGGATCCACGCCATCGAGGTCAACGGGCGGGTCCGCATGGGCCACAGTCCCGGTATCGACGAGGACATGATGGTCTCCGGTCCCATGAACGTCGACTACGGGAAGATGCTGGAACACGCCGCCAACCTGATGTCGGGATTTACCGGCGCTTCGGCGGTGCACATTTCAACCCCGGCCGGCACGGACCTGCGGCTGAACCTGACGGACCGCCTCTTTGTCCACGACCTCAAAGCCACCGTCGAGGTGGGCGCCAACCTGCCCTGCGGGGAAATCTATTGCGCCCCGGTGGAAACAGGGGCGGACGGGATCCTGGTCATCGACGGCAGCTTCGGCTGCCACGGCCCGGTAATCGCCCCCGTGGCGATCACTCTCAACTCCGGAAATGCCGTCGATGTGACCGGTGAAGACGACGAGGTCGTGGGAATCATCAACACCCTGATGGACACCGATGCAGGGTCCAGGACCATCGCGGAACTCGGCATCGGCCTGAACCCCGGCGCGCGGCTGACCACCCGCATGCTGGAGGCCGAAAAAGCCTTTCAAACAGCCCATATTGCCTTTGGATCGAACGAGGGATTTCCAGGGGGCGTGAACCACTCCACCATGCACATGGACTACCTGTTCATGCGGCCGACCATGGAAGTTTTCTTCCCGGACGGCGGGTCGCGGCTGGTAATGGATGACGGAAAACCCGTACAGGTTTCCCGGTGAGCCTTGGCGGTTGTAGGTGAAAAAAGGGACTTGGTTGGCTACCCAACTAGTTTAGGTGGGGAAAACCCGGTGATTTCCCAATCAAACTAGTTGGCTAGCCAACCAAGTCCCTTTTTTTTACCTACCACCACCCAAGCCAGCGGAAAAATCTACAGGGTAATCACCTTTGAGGCCGCGTCCTGGGCGTCCACGATATCCTTCATGCCGCCGGCTTTTCCCGCAGCCAGGTCATCCAGGATGCCGAAGTGGTTCAGACAGGTCGTGCAGACGATCAGCTCCACACCCTTGCCGGCCAGCGACTCCAGTTCCTCCAGGACCGGGGATCCGGCGACGGCCAGTTTCACGCCGTCCGCGTAGAAGCAGATCGCCCGGGGCAGCCTGTCGTCCAGGTCGAGCATGTTCAGGTAGGTCTTGGCAAGTTTGTGGGCCAGGGCCGGATCGGCCTGCCCCATGCCATCGTGATTGACCACGATTACGGTTTTATTATTCAATCTCTTATCACTCCGGAAACGGCACGAAGGCCAGCAACGTGCCCGGGTACTTGTCGGTCATCAACAGGAAGCCGCGGTCATCCAGACGAACCACCGCTTCCCAGTTGCGGCATTCGCCATCGGGCAGCAGCTCCAGGTTTATCGGGGGCCTCAGCGTGCGGACGATGCGGTCGTCCGGGGTCAGCCGCAGTTCGATCAGGCGTTCAATGCAATCATCCGGATCGAAGGCTGACGGATCCCCGAAACGGGCCAATTCCGGGTCGGGAGCCGGGTCCAGTTTCGCCCGTTCCGGCGGATAATAGTAGTTGATGACCCAGAAACAGCCTTCCGCATCCAGGGCGGTGGCGTCGGTCACCCGATATTCAATCTGCGGCATCGGTATATACCCCGTAAATTCCGCATTGGTGTTGAAAACCTTGGCCCGGGGCGCGGGGTTGATGTTCAGACCGTTCGCTTCGCTGATGGTGATCACGCGGTTGCCGTCGATGACGATCGTTTCCTCAGCGATATTGTGAATATTCAACCCCATGGGAATGGCGATCAGGCTGGTCATATCCATGATCACCATGTTATCGATCATGCTGAAGTGCCCGCTGACCAGGAAACCGGCCATCGCCGTGTCGTCCTTGGCTTCCACCGTCATGTAGTAGCGGTCGCCGATGCAGCCCATGGCTTCGAGGCCGTCGAAACCGCGCACGACGCCGGCCAGCCCCGCCGCCTTGCACAAGACCTGGTGGGGATTGAGGGGATCGGTACTCGCGCCATCGAGAACGGCCAGGATTTTGGACTTGGCGATCGCGAAAAAGCCCAGCATGCCGTCGTTCGCGAATCGGTCGGGAAACTGGGGCAGGATGACCAGGGTATCGCCCTGCCAGGTCATGCCCGACACCTCGGCCTCGGAGGTGGCCAGGGGACCCGTCAGGGGCATCAACCGGACCGGGGCGTCCCCGGCGCAGACAGGCGCCGCGGCCACAAGCGCCCCCGCGCATACCATCAATAAAATGCGATCAGTACAGCTCATATTTCACCAGACGGCCGTCCAGTCCCCCGTTGCGCAGGGGCATCTTGAAGGCCGACTTCAGGCCGAATGATTTCACCAGCTCACGGTCGCCAAAGTAGATGAAGGCGTCGCTGCCGGTGCACTTCTGCTTCAGGAAATCCCCGAATTCCTTCATGAAAGCGCCCATGTCCTCGTCTTTCATCATACGGATACCGTAGGGCGGATTGCAGACGATCAAACGGTTTTCCAGTTTGTCGATGTCACGAAAATCCATCGTCCTGACGATGAGTTCATCGCCGCCGGGTATGCGCGCGTTGTTGCTGCGCGTCATCCGCACCGCCTTGGCGTTGATGTCGCTGCCCCGGATCAACCCGCCCCTCACCAGCTTGATCTTGTTGTCTTCCTGGAGCTTCACCTTCACCCAGTCGCGGCGGTCGTAATCGGGCAGCATCATGAACCCGAACTTCTTGCGCAGAGTTCCCGGAGGGATGTAACCGGCCTTCAGCCAGGCTTCGCTCAACAGGGTGCCCGAACCGCACATGGGATCGTAGAAAGGCCGTTTGCAATCCCACTTGGCGAAGTCGATGACCGCGGCGGCCAGGGTTTCCTGCATGGGCGCCTCCACCGAGTCCTGCCGGTACCCGCGCCGATGCAAAGAGCCGCCCGAACAGTCGATGCTGATGGTGACCTGGTCCTCGAAGATATGCACCGCGATGACGAGGTCAGGATCCTTCGGGTCGACGTTCGGCCGCTTCTGTTTGTACCGTTTGCGGAACATGTCCGCCACGCAGTCCTTGACCTTCAACGACGCGTACTGGCTGTGGTCGATCTCGCTGTGGAAAGTGTTGGCGAACACGGCAAAGGTCTGGTCCAGACGAAAAATCCGTGTCCAGTCCACCTTCTTGGCTCCCAGGTACAGCTCCTCGGGAGTCTTTGCTTCGAACTTGACCAGCGGCGCCAGCACCCGGGTGGCCAGGCGGGACCGGTAGTTGATCCGGTACAGGGTCAACAGATCCGCGTGGAAATGGATGCCGCGGGTGATGGTCTCGCCGTCGGTCGCCCCCAGGGCCTTGAATTCGGCGGCGGCGAGATCCTCCAGGCCTCCGGCGACCTGGGCAAAAAATTGTTTTCGCTGCTGGTAAACAAACATTTCAGTCGTCCTTACGAACCATGTAGATGTGATCGATCCCACACTCGTCGAACACGCCGCCTTCGCGCCGGAATCCGAACCCCTTGTAAAAATCCTCCAGGTAGACCTGGGCGTGCATCTTGAATTTTTTGGCGCCTTTTTCCAAGGCGTTATCCAGCATGAAGGTGACGATCTCCTTGGCGTACCCTTCACCACGCCACCTTGGTCTGACGGCGATACGCTCGACCTTGAACCAGCCGTCATCCAGGTGCCTGAGCCGGCCCGTCGCCACAGGCTGCCCGCCGATTTCGCCCAGGAAGTGGGTGGCCGTCTTTTCGAACTCGTCGATCTCGCCCTCCCAGTCCACCTTCTGTTCCTCGATGAACACGATGCCACGGACGACCAGGACCTTCAGGACGTCTTCTTCACTGGTGGCGATGCGCAATGACAGTTCAGACACGACCAGGCCCTTCGCGGGTGAAGCAGGGTTATGTTATCGTACCGGCTTGTTCCGCAATGATAAACTCCGCGGCCCGGAAAGGCACCCAGATGTTGAAATTCACTTCCAAGGGATGGTCCGTTTTCATTTCCCCGGTCGGCCCGGTGGGTCTGGCCTGGACCCGAAGCGGGGTTTGCCGGTTGGTGGTCGGACATCCGGACGCGGACGAAGCCGCTGGTGAATTGCGCATTGCCTGTCCCGGCCTGCCGGAAGTAAAAAAACTCCCTTCCCCCCTGGCTGAAACCCGGGAACGGATCAGGGGCCTTCTGCGCGGCAAACCCGACGATCTGCAGGATATTCCGGTGGACCTGACTGAAAATTCCGAGTTCTCCCGCAAGGTTCTGCGAATCCTGCGCCGCGTAAAACCCGGGCGGGTGATTACCTATGGTCAACTGGCCGCCAAGGCCGGCAAACCGGGAGCCGCGCGAGCTGTCGGACGCATCATGGGCGCCAATCCGGTGCCCATCATCGTGCCCTGCCACCGTTGCCTGGGGGCCGACGGTTCGCTGACCGGATTTTCAGCCTCGGGCGGAACCGGACTCAAGGCCCGCCTGCTTTTTATCGAGGGATACGAGCGCGATCCCGAACACGCCCGGGGTATCCGCCACCTCCAGAAGGTCGATCCCCAAATTCGCCGCGTCATCGCCAAGGTGGGTCCCTATCTCGCCAGACCCGACAAGCCGCGGCCGGCCTATGACACCCTGGTCAGGGCCATCGTTCACCAGCAACTGTCGGTCAAGGCCGGACAGACCATCGCCGGCCGGGTGCGGGACCTCACTCCCGGACCCAACTTTCCCTCCCCGGCCCAGGTCCTTGAATTCCCCCCCGAAACCCTGCGGGCCTGCGGGCTTTCACGTGCCAAGGTGGGTTTCGTAAGGGATTTGGCCGCCCGGGTTGATGACGGCCGTCTGAAACTGAACGCCCTGAAGCGCCGGACGGACGACGAGGTGATCGCTGAACTGATAAAGGTAAAGGGCATCGGCGTCTGGTCGGCCCACATGCATCTCATCTTCCATCTGGACCGGCTGGATGTGCTGGCCGTGGGCGACCTGGGGCTGCGCATGGGGGCCGCCAAATTGTACGGTCTTGAGGAATACGCGACTCCCGCTGAATTGACCGAAATTGCTGAACCGTGGCGGCCGTACCGTTCGATGGGTGCCTATTATTTGTGGAGGGCGCTGGATTCGGGCGGGATCTAGGCGGCGGTCAGATGTTCGAAAACGATGCGCGCGCCCACAAAGATGAGGACCACCCCACCAACCACCTCCATCCGGTGACCGAATCGGCCGCCCAGTTTGGCGCCCAGCCGCAGACCGGCCACCGACATGGCGGCGGTCACCAAACCGATGACCACGGCGGGAAACCAGATATCCACTCCGATCATCGCCAGGCTGAACCCCACGGCCAGGGCATCGATGCTCGTGGCGATACTCAGAATGATCAGGGACCACCCCCTGGACGGGTCGCCCGCGCCGGATTCGTCTTCGCCTTTCATTCCCGAGCGGATCATGCGACCGCCCACGATGCCCAAAAGAATAAAGGCGATCCAGTGATCGACCGAAGCGATGGCCCCGGCGATGGTCAGGCCGGCGAACCAGCCCAATATCGGCATCAGAAACTGGAATAAGCCGAAATGAAAGCCCAGCCTGAAGATGGCGCGGTTGCCCGACGACCTGCCGCTGGCTCCGGCCCCCGCCGCAACCACACAGGCGTCCATTGCCAGGCCCACGGAAATCAAAAGAACGTCAATCAACAGCATCCCGTTCAGCTCGTCGCCACGAAAATCGCCGGCATGATGGCGGCCACCATGATCGCGGCCTGCACTGCCTCCACCGCCTCCTTGGTCGCCTTGCCTGCCAGTTGGCCTGTACTCAAAAGCTCCATCCTTTTTTTACGCTCCTTCAGTTTCTTTTTGGGAAACACCTTGCTCATCATGCCGACGGCCTGGGCCAGGGCGATGATGACAACCGTGCGCGCATCCAGATCCGTTGTCTCGGTGAAGATGGCCTTTTTCATGCGATCACGCAGATCTTTTTCCGGTCCACCGTCCACCTCGGGATAGATCGTGCCCTTGAAGATCATCAGAACCGTGTCTGTTTCTTCGGCGAGCACGCCCTTGGTTACCAGCTGCCGGGCCCCGCGGTGCTTCAGGTCCTTTAATCCGGCAAACTTGCCCACCCATTCCGAGGCCTTTTTCGGTTTTTGGGCCTCCGCGACCATCGTCAGACATTCGTCCAGGATCGGGTCGCCCAGGCGGCCGCGCCGAACGGAATTGACCTTCTTTTTCTTGTCGTCATCGATGGTTATCGAACCCGTCATCGCCAGTTCAGCCAGGATGGCCCCGCCCATGGCGTTGGTATAGAATCCGGCCTGGGAAGTGGTGCCGGCTCCATCGTCGAGGGCCAGCAACAGGATTTCCTCGTAGAGGGACAGGGGTCGGTTTAACATCGCGAGGCCTCGTGATCGTTGAAATTTCAGGGTCTTTCGCCATTATACCCCCATTTTTATTAAATTATTTGAATTTCCTGAAACCTTTTACTTGCCAAACCGTTTATAATTAATACACTTTTGGTATTCTTTGTGGAGACGCCCTTCGGGCCGCTTCACAATCCGGACTTTCGGCCCGGTTCAGATTTTGCCTACCGCGATCCCCCTTGCGCTCTGGCTTAACTGGACCGGGTCGTTTTTATTACCCGCCGAAGACGGCATGCGCTTCGGGACGGGCATCCAGTTCATCGAGCTGAAGTGAATTGGGTGTGGGTATTTCCACTTCCACGTAAAACTCTCCGCGGTCGATTATTTCCCCGATCAGGATCAAAACCATCGCCACCCAGGGTAGATCGCCAACCAGGGCGACCATTCCCAGGGACGGGGCCGCCACCCGCAACCACCCGACGGCGGGGTGGGTTTTTAAGCCCAGGCGGGAGCGGTTATTTTTTCGGGCCAGATACAAGGAGAGTTTGACCAGGACCACCGCCCCGGCCACCAGCGGCAATCCGTTCCACACTGCTCCCACCAACAACCCCGTGCCCAGAACCTGGGCGCTATGCAGAGGGCCCGCCCCCCGGATCAGGGTCACCTTGTAGACCTGGTCGATGGCCGCCAGCGTGATAAACCCCAACGCCACGGCAACCCAACCCAGCCAGGACGGCAAGCCGCCGAAAACAAGCATTCCGGAAGACACCCCCAGGAACCCCCCGACCAGCACGATTTCCCGACTCAACCACGACTCGTCCAGGTGGAGCGCGGCGCGCCAGGACCTGTCCTTGCGGCCCAGGTGGGAAGCGCTCATGGCCATGCCTGCCACTCCGATTCCCAGGAAGATTTTCCAGTCGGGTGCGGCGCCCCCAAACCGCCAGGCCGTAAACACGCCCACCAGAACCGGAACCATCACCGTGAACAGGGCCAGCGTCCATTCATGGACCAGGGTGATGTGCGGCGTGATCTTTCCGCGCAACCGGCGCCAGGGCGGCATGGCCGGTGGGTGGGTCATTTCCGGGACCAGGCGCTTCGATCGCAGCGGTTCGATCCTGATCGCCGGACCGATTCCAGCCTGCGCAAAACCAGGGACATCCTGGATATGTTCCTCGTCCGTCAGTTCACCCCAGGTCAACGCGTCGGTGGGACAGCTGGTGACGCAGGCGGGCTCGCCCCCTTCATGTTGTTTATCGACGCAGAAGTTGCACTTGGTCATCACGCCGCGTTCCTCGTCGAACCGGGGCGCGCCGTAGGGGCAGACCCACGCGCAGTAGCGGCAGCCGATGCAGGAGTCGGCGTCGATCAATACGGCCCCCGTTTTCTCGTCACGACGGAAGGCCCGGGCCGGACATTGTTCCATGCAGGGAGCGTCGGCGCAGTGATTGCAGGCCAGGGACAAATGCATCAACTCCACGTCCGGCACGTGCAGTTCGTTGAAGGTGCGCACTTCGCGCCAGGGCTGCGTAACGGGCAGATCGTTGGCAATCTGGCAGGCCATGGCGCAGGCGTGGCACCCGGTGCATTTGTTCACATCAAGGATGAAGGAAGGCCGCGCGCTCATGCCTTTTTGACCTCCACCAGGTTGTCGTGGAAGGCCGCGCCGTGGGCCACGTCCGTTTCCCTTCCCTCGGAGAGTTTGTTGACCAGGCCGCCCTGCTCCCCCCACCATCCGTTGGTCACCGACACGCAGCCGCGCCTGATGCCGGCGTCGATCCTCGCCGGCAGTTGGAGTTCGCCCCGTTTGTTGAAAACCCTGGCCAGTTCACCGTGTTCGATGCCGCGGGCCGCGGCGTCGTTGGGATGGATCGTCACCTCGGGTCCCGGATCGAACTGCTTGATGATGTCCAGATTCCCGAACTGCGAGTGGATGCGGTTTTTGGTGTTGGGGGTCATCATCTGCAGCGGGGTGGCGGGGTCGTGGTTGACCTCGGCCGCCGTCTCGCCCGGCAATTGTGCCCGGGGAAGCGGGTCGATGCCCCAGCGTTCTTTCGCTTCGGACGATACCAATTCGATCCGTCCCGAGGGCGTGGGAAATTTCCGGTCGGCGAAGACCACATTTTCGCTGCCCGGGGCAGGCAGGGGGCCGTCTTTCAGGTCGTCCAGGGTCAGGTCCAGGGGCGCCAGCTGCCGGTTCAGCCAGGTTTCCAGATCTCCAGACCCGGGTATTGCTATATCCAGGTCAGGACCCCCGATATCCAGTCGCGAGGCCAAGGCGCGGAATATTTCGGTTTCCGCCCTTACCTCCCCCGGCATATCCAATATCCCCGGTCTCAGCTGCAGATAATGATGCCAGTAGGCCCCGATCACGTCGGTCTGTTCGAACATGCTCTTGGCCGGAAGAATGATGTCGGCTTCCCGCGCGGTGTCCGTCATGAACTGTTCGACCACGACACGAAAACTCAAGGCGCGAAAGGCTTTGCGAACTGCGTGGGTCTCCGGGTTCTGGGCCAGGGGATTGCCGCGTTCAACCCAGGCGAACTTCAGGGGCGGACCCGTTTGCGCCTGCATATCCCGGCCCAGCCGCGCGGTGGAAACTGATACGCGGACCTGCCCATCTGGTTTATCCGGCGGATAAAAAGCGATCGGATCACGCACCCCTCCGAATACCTGGGTCTGCAGATTCGCATATACCCACCCAGCGCCCGGATATCCGATATTCCCCGTTATGCCGCATAAAGAAATCAGCGCCCGCATGGTCTGACCGCTGTTGGTGTACCGCTGCATTCCGAAACCGGCGCAGATCGTTGCCGGTTTGATGGAGCCCAGCAGGGCCGCCAGTTTCTCGTTGGCGGCGATGGGCACGTCACAGATCCGGGCGGCCTCAGCGACCGTGCGCTCGTTGACCATGGCGGCGAATTCATCGAACCCGTGCACGTTCCCGGCGATGAAACCCCGGTCGATGTTCCCCTTTTCGATCAGCAGCCTTGCAATGGCCAGGGCCAGAAAACCATCGGTGCCCGGCCGCGGCTGGATCAGGAGTTCGGCTCTTTCGGAGGTCTGGGTGCGCCGGGGATCGATCACGATCAGCCGGGCGCCCTGGTCCAGCGCCTGGTCCACAAAGCGCATCTGGTGGATATTGGTTTCGGCCGCGTTTTTGCCCCAGAAAATGATCAGCCTCGCGTTGGCCAAATCCCACGGGGCGTTGTGCTTGTTCTCGCCCAGGGTCAGGCGCGTGGCCTCGAGGCCCGCCGGCCAGCACAGGTCGCCATAGGTGGTGGTGCAGCCCCCGAGCAGACGCCAGAAAGCCAGACTGCAGCTGTTCAACAGGCCCTTGGTGCCGCTGGCGGCGTAGTGAAAAATCGCCTGGGGGCCGTGGTCGTCGCGGATTTTCTTCAGCTGGGTGGCAACCTCGTCGAGGGCGCAGTCCCACGAAATCCTGCTGAACGATCCATCAGGCTGCCGCTTGAGCGGATGCAAAATCCGATCGGGACTGTGCTGCCGCTCCACATAACTCAGCCCCTTCAAACAGGGGCCCTCCGGCGTGGCTTCGTTGGCTTCCACGGGCTCAATTGCCGTCAGACGACCGTCCTCGACAGTCACCCGCATCGAACAGGTGCTGTAGCAATTGCGCGGACAAGCCGTGATGTGGACGGACTTACTTATTTTCGACCCTCCGGTAGTGCACTGGTTCAGTGAACAGATCCGACCGGTCCTTGTTTTTCAGGAATGTCTCCCGCAGAACCTCGCTGTCCTTGATCTCCACGTCCACCACCTCGGGGTTCAGAAGCCTGATGATAAGAATCCCCTCCACTATCTCATAGGTGATGATGGGGTAGAAGGTCTTGTCCGGAGGATACCAATCCCTGAAATAGTTGCCGAGAAATTCCGTCTGGATGAGCGAATGGCCACCGATCTCCACCGGGTAGGCGCGGAAAAAATCCCCTTCCGGGCCCAGGTGGGACTGGACCACGTACTCCGTGTCCGACCACCTCATGACCACCATCCGGTCCTTCTCGGGATCGCCCTTGGCCTCTCCGGGGACCAACTCCCACAGTCCCGGAAGCGCGGGATCGATGGCCAGGGTATGCTCTGTTGTCAACGGCGCCTCGTGGACGCATCCGGTGGCCAGCAGAATCGCGACCAACAGCGTCCATAAATACTTTTTCATGTTGTCCCCCTATTGTTATTCAAATCGGTTATCCGACTTTTTGAATGATATATCCCCCCTAACTGGATTATCACTACAAAAAGGCCCCCTGGGGGGCTTTTTTGGTCAGGGCTGCGGGCGTGAAGGTGAAAAAACAAAGGTTAGTTGGCAAGCCAACCAAGTAACAAAATCAAACGGGCACTCCACAGCACACCGACGACAGCGCCCGGCTCAAAGGAGCCGGGCGCTGTCTTTCCGGTCTGTTATCCAACCGATGCTAGCCGAGCTGACCCGGTTTGACCACCGGACCGAACTTGTCCTTCAGGTCCTTCAGGCCGGCCTCCCACTCGTCATAGACCTGGAACAGCTGCGTCGGCAAATTCTCTTCCTTGCCGAAGGCCTCGCGCTGCAGGTCGATGCGAGCCTGGATCAGGTCCGTGTAGATGGAGAACTGCATATCGTACAGCTCGCGGGGATAGTCCTTCTCGATGGTGTCGGCGAAGGTCTGCCTCATGTCCTCATAAACGGGAATGAAACCGAAGGGTGTTTCAATACCCTTGTAGTCGCCGTGGGCGAAGCGGGCCAGCCAGGTCAGCCAGGCCCTCACGTCGCGCTTTTCACCCAACAGCTTCCTGCCATCGCTGCCGCCGCGGGCCTCGCTGGTCAGGAAGTAGTTGAGGCCCGCCAGGATCGGCTTGCCGGCGTCGGTGAACGTCTTGTTCCCGAAGAACTCGAACTGGACACGCATGTAATCGGCCAGGGCGCCGGGGATGAACGGAGCGTTGGCCCAGGGCTGACGCTTCACGCCGGAAGCGCCGACCTCGGTCGCGGTGGCGGCCGAGACGATGGACGCGCCGATGACGACGCCGTGATCGGAGTTCTTACCGGCCCACACCGGAGGCATGGTGTCGGCATCGCGTCCGGAGTAGGTTACGATCTTCACCGGGGCGCCCTCGGGGTTCTCGCCGGTGCCGTGGCTGAAGTTGCCGATATCCCTGGCGCGAAGGGTGCAGCGTGCGTTGGGGTGAGAGATGGGGATCTCCTTGCCGTCGGCATTCTTCTTGCCTTTGAACCACTCGCCCTGGAAGTTGATGCCCTTGTCCGGGTGCTCCTCGTTGTTACCCGTCCAGTGAGGCACGTTTTTGTCGTCGATCAGAACGTTGGACCAGATGACCTCTGTGCCCTCTTTGCGCAGGCAGTCCATCAGGAACGGATCGCCCTCG
>JAUVII010000123.1 GCA_030592845.1 Candidatus Krumholzibacteriia bacterium
ATGAGGGTTATAAAATTGCCGGGGCCGTCAAAATGCGTCGGCAGGCCAAGAAAACCCAGGGCAAGGGGGCCAAGGAACCCGCTCCCCAGATAAACATCCAGTTCGACGGCATGACCGAGGCCGACCGGGTGACCTTCCTGAAAAAGGAGCTTGGGCAGGTGCTGGAGATGATCATGGAGATGAAAGCGGGGAAACCGGCCGCTGCCAAGGGCAAAATGAAAATGGAAGGCACAGGCTGAATCAGGGTTGATTGGTCCTTGTCCCACGGGCAGGTGGGTATTAACTTGTGCCCGCGACGGATTTGCCCCCTCGGGAGCTTCAGCCGTTCGCACCTTTGGTCGGGACGTGGCGCAGTCCGGTAGCGCACTTGCATGGGGGGCAAGGGGTCGCGAGTTCAAATCTCGCCGTCCCGACCAGATTTATCATAATAAATGAGGATTGTCTCAATGGGGACAATCTTTTTTTGTAACCAGGTTACCCGCAGTTATCGCTCCCAAAACCACATAATTTTGACTAGAAGTGTTGATCCCAAACCCATATACTGCCAATAGCATTGCTTCAAAAAGGAATCAACGCCCATTGATTCCCCATGTGCTTGAATTTTTAAGGAGAGAAAATGATTCGCAAACTGGTTCCCTCCATCATTTTTTTCCTGCTGCTTGTTTCCAGTTCAGCCTTGGCGGACATATTCGTCACTCCCTACGGCAGCTTCAACTATTTCGATGGAATCACAACCCAGCAAACTTTGGATATTGATACCGGCACCGACTTTATGCCCCCGGCCTCTGTTGCGGTTTCTCAGTTGGACAACGCCATGGGCGCCGGCATCTTCATCGGGACCCGTTCCGAGGAAACGGGTTTGATTCTGGGTCTGAACCTTGAATATATTGGAGGAAAGAAGGACGAACTTTTCGTTGTATATGATGAATTTGGTCAAAGTTACACGGTAGGTCACCTCAAAATTGAATCTCCTGCCTTGGCGGTTGGAGGCTTTATCGGTACGATTATCTCCGGCCTTTCAAACGAAAAATTTCAAAGTTCCACTGGTATTGAGATTGGGGTTATCAAACCCTCGGGAACCCTGACCCTTGATTACCATTTGCATCTTGGCGATCCCGTCAACACCAAGACCGAAACACATGATTTCGGGGAAACGTCGCTATACCTCAGTTTCCTCTTTACTGAAAAGTATTCCTTTGGTGACACCTTCGGGCTTTCCGGGACTCTGGGATGGAGGAGCGCCAAGTCTGAAATCACGACCATCAAAACCCCCGCCATGAGTGGGGGGTACGCTCAAAATTATGGTGGGGTTTTCCTGCGGCTTGGGTTGGATGTCGAATTCTAAGCTGTCCCAATGACCGTACAGCAAACACCTGGAGGCTCTCCGTTGTCATCGTCCCGGCGATGGTGGCAGTGGCTCATTGTTACGGTTCTTGTCGTGACTCTGGTTGCGGCCGTTGTTTTTTTGCGTCCAATGAAAGACAGCGACCCCAACGTTACCGAACCGGTGTCCACTCCCCAATTTGCTGATTCCTTTTATATGCCCGCCGAGTTCCAACCCCAGGAAACCCTGCTGCTGGCCGGTGCCCAATTGGCCGAACTGCACCCCGACGTCTTGGCCGCCATCGTCAAAGCCGCCTCCAGCGAGGTCCGGATCCAGATACTCGCCGGATCTTCCGAAAACCGTGTCCTGATCGAAAGCATTCTGGCCAACAATGGACTGTCTCGTACCTCCGTGGACATTCTACAAATGCGCATCCTGACCATGTGGCTCCGCGATTTCGGCCCGGTGACCGTTAGCGACGCGGACGGCTTTCGCAGCATGGTGGACTTCCACTACCGGGAACGGCGCGGCAACAATCGGGACAATGGAATTCCGGCTAGCCTCGCGGTAAGCATGGGCCTCAACCTGATGGGCAGCCCGATGCTGGCCGAGGGGGGGGACTACCTGAGCAACGGCCGCGGCCTGTGCCTGCTGTCGACCCGGGTCATCAACCGCAACGCCCATTATCTGGAAATGGAACCCGATCAGACGATGGCCAACTTCGCCGCTCTTCTGGGATTTGAAACCTTGTCCATGGTGCCTCCCCTGAAGGGCGAAAGCACAGGCCACGCCGACATGTTCTGCGCCTTCGTAAGGCCGAACCTGCTTGTTGTGGGGAGTTACAATCCGGCGGACGACCTGGAAAACGCAACCCAGTTGGATCAGATCGTCGAGGGATTCAAAGATTTTCCAACCCTGGACGGGCCACTTCAAGTTGAACGAATTCCCATGCCCGATCACAACGACGGCGTCTGGCGCACCTACACCAATATCGTTTTCGCCAACGGGGTATTGCTGGTGCCCATCTACCCGGACTATTGCCCGGACCTGGACGAGGAAGCCCTGGCGCTCTACCGGCGCCTTCTGCCTGACCGCCGGGTGGTGGGTATCGACGCCTCGCGACTGATCAAAATGAACGGTGCCCTGCGCTGCATCACCATGAACATTCCCAGAGGGTCGCCCATTATTCCTGAATGATGTATTTCCCTTGTTTCCCAGGCTGATTTCCCTGAAAATTCCCCAGTTCGGTCCTTTACAATCTGACCCCATAGGGGAGGCCTTTCATGCTCCGGTCATCACTCCGTTTATTGGTTTCCATCTTGACCTGTATTTTACTGGCCGCCACGGCTTTAGCCGCCGAATTGCCGGATTATACCCCGGACGCCAACGCCACCCGGGCCGAGGTCCCCGACGCCTATAAATGGAATCTGACACCGCTATTCGAAACGCCCCAGGCCTGGGAGAAGGAACTGAACGGCTTGCGTGAGGAAATCGGCGGTCTGGCCGAATACCAGGGCCAGCTGACCGACCCCGCGGCCCTCAATAATTGTCTGGATCTCTACTTCGGCCTCCACGACCGCGCCAGCCGGGTTACCCAATACGCCAATCTGGCCCTGGATTCCGAACAGACCAACCAGGATCTCCAGGCCCGCTCGGCCAGGGGACTTGTCCTGATGGACGAACTCATGGCCGCCTCCGGCTTCATCCGCGGGGAAGTGCTTGCCCTTGACGACGCGACCATGAACCTTGCCTACGAGGCAGCCGAGGGGCCCGCCGCGTACCAGACTTATCTGGATAATCTGCGCCGCCGCCAGAGCCGCGTTCTCGGCGAGGAAGCGGAAATCGTTCTCCAATTGATGGGCGACAACCTTTGGGCCGAAATCGATCTAAACGAAATCCCCAGCGACCTTGAGAACACCTTCGGCGCCCTGCTGTCCGACATCTCCTGGCCAATTATCCACGATGCAGAGGGAAATGAAGTCCAGCTGACACTGTCGAACCTGGGCCGCTTCCGCGCCTCGCCAAACCGTGAAGTGCGCGCCGAAGCCATGACCGCCTTCTTCGCCACCCTGAGGCAATTCCAGCATGCCTTCGCCAACACCCTGGGTGGGCAGTTCAAAATGGATGTCATGTTCGCGCGGGCCCGCGGCTACGACACCGCGCTGGAGGCCTACATGGACAAGGACAACCTCCAGATCGCCGTCCACGACAATCTGATCAGCGCCGTGAACGCCAACCTCGAACCGCTGCACCGGTACGTCGAACTGCGCCGCAAAGTGCTCGGTTATGAAGAACTTCATCTCTACGACCTGTATGTGCCCATGGTCGAAGCCGCGGAGATGGACGTGCCCTTCAAGAAGGCCCTCGAAATTCTTCCGGCCGCCCTCGCACCCCTGGGCCAGGAGTATATCCAACTTTTGAATCACGGTTTGGATCCCCGCAACGGATGGATCGATGTCTACCCCAGCAACGACAAGGACAGCGGCGCCTTTTCGGCCAATGTCTACGGACGTCACCCCTACGTGAAGATGAACTACCAGGACAGCCTGGACGACATGTCCACCCTCGCGCACGAGTATGGCCACGCCATCCACAGCGCCCTGGCCATGGAGCATCAGCCCTATCACAACTACCGTTATGTTCCCTTCCTCGCGGAAATCGCCTCGACCTGCAACGAAGCCTTCCTCTCGGACTACCTGGTCGCCAATTCCAAAAACGACGCGGAGCGGGCCGGCATCCTGGCCGCTGAACTGGAAAGCATCCGTACGACCATCTACCGGCAAACCCTGTTCAGCGAATTCGAACGCAAGGTGCACGGCTTCATCGTGGAAGGTACCCCGGTAACCGCCGCGCTGATGGACGAGACCTACAGCGATCTCATCAAGCGCTACTACGGACCCGGGTTCACCGTTGACGCCGACGACGGCATGGAATGGGCCTACATCCCGCACTTCTACTACAAGTATTACGTCTACACCTACGCCACGGGACTGAGTTGCGGCCTGGCCATCGCCGAACGTGTCAAGCTGGAAGGGCAACCGGCGGTGGACGGATACCTGGAAATGCTCAAGGGCGGCTGCAGCGAAGCGCCTCTCGACCTGCTTCTGAAAGCGGGCGTGGATCTGACCAGCCCCGAAACGATCGCGGCGGCCCTGGAAAGGTTCGACCGCACCATCACGGAACTGGCCGAACTTCTCGAAGTGGAAATGTAGCTCCGACCCCGTAACCAAGGATGGCCAAGTTGGCTCACGTCGAAACCGACACCAAAAATCCCGCGCGGCACAATCCGCATCTTCATACGCGGATCATCGCCGAGTTGATGACCCTGACCCCGGGCCGGATCCTGGACATTCCGGCCGGCCCGGGTTACCTGCTCAAGGATTTGCAGGGGACGGGATTCACCGGGATCGCCGCGGACATCGACACCCGGCTTCATGTGCTGGAGGGTGTCGAATACGCGGCCGTGGATATGAGCGGTACCTTCCCGTTCCCGGACGACAGCTTCGACTACGTGGTTTCCATCGAAGGCATCGAACATATCCAGAATCACTTCACGTTCCTGACCGAAGTGCGGCGGGTGCTCCGGCCAGGCGGGCGGCTGATTCTGACGACGCCCAACATCGGCACCATGACCAGCCGCTGGAAATTCCTGCTGTCGGGTTTCCACAGCATGGAAAGGGGGCCGTTCCCCCTGGACACGCCCAACATCTTTTTCGAGCACATCAATCCGATCAGTTTTTCCCAGCTCTACTTCGCCTGCGAACGCAACGGGCTGCACGTCGAGAAGCTGATGACCTCGCACTACCGCAAAGGGTCACGCTGGCTTTTCGGACTTTTCTACCCACTGATCAGATGGAGTACGCGCAGATCCTGTTTCCCTAAAAAAGCCGACTCAAAAGTCCATGAGGAAAACCGGCAACTTTACGAGTGGCTCATGTCGAAGGAAAACCTGACCGGCGGCCACACGATTCTGATGGCCCAGGCCCGCTAAATAACGGTTTTGCCCTTTCCGGGGTTCTTTTCCATTGAAACGGGGGCCCCGCGGCAGATATTGTGGGTCTGTATCAACCAGTACCACCATCCCAAGGAGAACCATGACCGTCGGAGCCATCCTGCCCGCCCTGAACGCCGCCCGTTTTTTGACCGAGGTGATCGGTGAGATCCGTGAACTCCACCCTGAACTCCGCGTCCTGGTGGTGGACGATGGCAGCACCGATGGAACCGCGGACACTGCCAGGGCCGCCGGTGCGGAAGTCATCATCCACGAGGTGAACAAGGGCAAGGGCGAGGCGCTCAAGTCAGGGTACGCCTGGGCCCAGGATCAGGGTCTGGAATGGGTCTTCACCATGGACTCGGACGGGCAGCATCTGCCGGGGGAGATGCAGGGCTTTCTCGACACCGCCACCCGGGATAATTTCGACGTGGTGGTCGGTACCCGGATGGCCAACACCGAGGACATGCCGTGGATCCGAAAAAAAACCAACGAGTTCACCAGTTGGGTCATCAGCCGGTTGGCCGGCCAGGACATCCCTGATTCCCAGAACGGTTACCGCCTGTACCGGACCAGCTGTTTCGAAGGCCTGGTCCTGCGCACCAGCCGTTACGATTCCGAATCGGAAATCCTGGTGCGGATGTCCCGCAAGGGCTACAGTATCGGATCGACTCCCATCACCACCGTCTACGGGGATGAAGAAAGTTCAATCAACCCCTTCGTCGATACCGGCCGTTTTTTCCGGCTGGTCTTCATGCTGATGTTTTCCCGGGACTGAAACCGGCGGCCTCCAGGATTGGAATAATTGCCATGAGCACCAGACACGTATTGATCTCCAACGACGACGGCATCGACGCTCACGGGCTGGGCGTTTTGGAAAGCGCCATCCGCTCCATGGACGAATTCCGGGTCACGGTGGTGGCTCCCAGCGACCAGCAGAGCGCCTCCAGCCACAGCCTGACCCTGACTTCCCCACTGCGCATCCTGGACCAGGGCGAGGGCCGCTACGCCGTGACCGGCACCCCCACCGACAGTGTCCTGGTGGCCATGGAAAAGATCCTGCGTTCGGATCCGCCGGACATCGTACTGAGCGGGATCAATCACGGACCGAACATGGGGGAGGACGTCCTTTATTCCGGCACCGTCGCCGCCGCCATGGAAGGCACGATGTTCGGGATTCCCAGCTACGCCCTGTCGCTGGCCGCCTGGCATCCCACGGACTTCAGTGGCGCGGGTGAATTCATCCGGCGCAACCTGTGCGACATTCTCGAGTTTCCCCTGCGCAAGGGGTCGCTGATGAATATCAACATCCCCGACGGACCGCCCGGCAACATCCAGGGCATCAAGGTTACACGACTGGGCAGCCGTGTTTACAGCAATGTGATTACCGACCAGGTGGATCCCCACGGGCGTCCCTATTTCTGGATCGGCGGACAGGGTCCGACCTGGGCCCGGGAAAACGGCAGCGACTATTGCGCGGTTGAGGAAGGATTCGTCAGCCTGACGCCCCTGATGGTGGACCTGACCCACTACGGTCTCATGCAGGAGATGAAACACCTCGAGCGGGATGGCCTTCCCGATGAATGATTACGCTGTCGCGAGGCGGCGGATGGTTCGCGAACAACTTGTCGACGGCGGTCTCACCGACCGCCGCGTCCTGCAGGCCATGGAAGAGGTTCCCCGCCATCTGTTCGTACCCAAGCTGCTTCAACACCGAGCCCACCAACCCAGCGCCCTGCCCATCGGGCACGGGCAAACCATCAGCAAGCCTTTCACCGTCGGGCTGATGACCAGCCTGCTGGAACTTCAGGGTCACGAACATGTTCTGGAAGTCGGCACGGGATCCGGATACCAGGCTGCCATCCTGGCCAAACTTGCCCGCACCGTGGTTTCGGTGGAGCGCATCAGTCCTTTGGCCGAACGTTCGCGGGTGACCCTGGCCAAGCTCGGGGTGGAGAACATCAATGTTCTGGCTCATGACGGAGGAGTGGGGGCTCCTGATTACGCGCCTTTCGACGCCATCATGGTCACGGCCTGCGCACCCAGCCTGCCGGCCCATCTGGTGTCGCAACTCAAGGACGGGGGCCACCTGTTGATCCCGATCAGCAAGGGCCGCGAGCAGATCCTCTACCGGTATCGCCGCCAGGGCCAGGAAGTATCCATCGAGCAGTCGGTTTCGTGCCGGTTCGTCCCGCTTTTGTCCGGGGTGACCGCCGAGGGAGAAAAGCGTGCGTGAACAGCTTCTGGAATCAATTCAGCAACTTCCCCCTCCGCTGGCCGTTTTCCTGGTGGCCATGCTGCCCATATTCGAGCTCCGGGGCGCCATCCCGCTGGGGTATGCCATGGGCATGGAAAGTCCCGTACTGATCTATTTGATCGCCGTAGCGGGCAATTTCGTACCTGTTCTGCCCATTCTTTTCCTGCTGGGGCCAGCGGAGCGGACTTTGAGGCGATTCCGGACCATGGACCGCTTCTTCGACTGGCTGTTCAAGCGCACGGTCAGCCGCAGCAAACTGATCAAAAAATACGAAAGCCTTGGGTTGATTCTGTTTGTGGCCATACCCGCCCCGATGACGGGAGCCTGGACCGGCAGCGTGGCCGCCTACCTGTTCAAACTTCCCTTGCGGATGGCTATTCCATGTATCATTCTTGGCATCCTGATCGCCGGAGTGGTGGTCACGCTTGTTTCACAGGGGGTTATCTCCTTATGGCACATATAGCGTGAATGGCAGGCCCGGTCAGGACATACACACCTTATTGGTCGGGGCGTAGCGCAGCCCGGTTAGCGCGCCTGCTTCGGGAGCAGGAGGTCGGAAGTTCGAATCTTCTCGCCCCGACCACTCAAATTAATTGAATGCAGAAGGTTGTCCGTATTGTGGGCAATCTTTTTTTACATGGCGCGGTTATTCACTTCGAGAAACCGATAACGCTTGGCCGTTTTCAAAAATACAGATTATTTTATAAACAAACCGCGCAGATCCGCGCAATCCGGGTCCTTCATTCCGGCAAGGAGGATTTTGTGGTTATCAAACAATCTTCTCAGTTTTTCGTGTTTTTGGGTCGGCACACTTTGGTTTTTCTCCAGCCAATTGTTCTTGTTTTATTGCTCTTGCCTGTAACCACCATTGCCCAGGTCAGCATCTCCGAGGTGGCCATAATCTTCGGCTTCAATTCTTCCATTCAGGCTCCGGCAGGTTACACAAAGGTGAACGTGGACTTGAATACCGGGGCAGGGGGCGATTTCATTTATGTCTGCTACAAAAAAGGGGTCGGGGCTCCGATCACAGGCTTGGCCATTACAATTAGTGGGCATGTGCCCTCACCCGAATTCACGTGGACCAAGATAGACGTCGATCTGAACCGACATGCAGGCGGTGAGTTTATCTTTCTCTGGTACACAAAGGACCCGGCCTGTAGCACCATCGGGAATATCATCATTCTGTTGGGTTCGCAGGCAACCCCTGATGGGTACACAAAGATTCCCTGGGATCTGAATCAGGGTGCGGGAGGGGCTTTCATCTACCTCGCGTACAATAGAATCTGAGTCATACCGATTCTGGCGCTATCTTTTTTCGCCATCATAGAAAGGGTCTGTCATGAGAAAAGAAATCCTGGGACTGACGATCCTGACCTTGCTTGCAGTTCTGATGATCGCCATGGGTTGCGGGGATGATCCCGCAGCTCCCGTCGATGATAATCCAGCCAAGCCGACCAATTTGCCGGCAATTCCCATTCCCGAGTCGGTGAATGAGCTGATGCCCAAAAAATCCGACAACCTGGTCATCGGAATGTCCAGGGAGCTGGACTCATTCGAACCGCTGGTTACCGAGTTGGAGATGAAGCTGGATGATGGATCAGAGGTCTGGTTTCCCCGAAATCAGCACAAGATCATGGCCTGCCCTGGCTACCTGCCTGCCAATACGTGCGATCTTGCGGCTTCCAACGCTACCTACATCAGCGAGCGGCCTTACCTGTTGCACACCAGGCATTGGCGTAGACTCGAGCAGAACAACCTGAGCCCCGGTACGAGTTATACGCTGACCAAGGAAGTCACATACGGAATTTCCAGCACCCACACTGAGAGCACTGAATTTTCCAAGACCATGGGGATAGAGGTCAGTGCAGGAGGTAGTTGGGGTGCGTTCTCCGCTTCGGTTACCGCCAGTTATGAGCAGACTACGACCGAGACGGAAATCAACTCGGTGACGATCTCCGAAGAGACAACCGAAACCAGGGAATACACCGTTACCGCTCCGGATAGCGGAACCAGGGTTTACGTGCTTTGGCAGCTGGTGGATGAGTTCTCCTTCGTGGACGCCGACACCATTCCAATCCACGAATCGCCGACATTGACCCATGTCCGTATCCCGGCAATCGCGCACATCCTCTTGCCCAATGCGGACGTGATAACCATGAAAACCAAGGACTTCAACTGAAGAAGTCAAATGTCTGCGCCAGCTGAAGTGAGACAGTTTCCGGTGTAAAATTTATACGTCACGGGGTACTTCATTGACCATGGCCCATGGGGGATGTACATTTTTCAACCCGCCCAAAGGGTCATTTAGTACCTTCTAAACTGTGCCGGCCCCTTAGGCCTACACCAGTGCGGAATTACCCGGTGGGCGGACTGGTTTTGATGTCTGGAACCAGTTTGGGGCAACG
>JAUVII010000067.1 GCA_030592845.1 Candidatus Krumholzibacteriia bacterium
ATGCAGGGGATGTCGAGCGCCCGCGCTTCCCGGCGGATGGCGCTTTCATCGAAGCGGCTTTGTTTGCCCAGGGGGGTGTTGATGACCATCTGGACCTCGCCGGCGCGAATGATCTGCCCGATGTGCGGGGTTCCCTCGCCCACCTTGGCCACCACGGCCGCGGCGATCCCGTTCTTCTTCAGAAAGCGCGCGGTGCCGCCGGTGGCGATCATGTCGTAGCCGAGGCCGGTAAGGTCGCGGGCGATGGGCAGAAGGTCGTCCTTGTCGTTGTCGTTGACGCTCAGGAAAACCGACCCCGCCGCGGGCAACCCCTGACCGGTGGCCAGCTGGGCGCGGGCAAAAGCTTCCCCGAATTCGCGGCCGATGCCCATCACTTCCCCGGTGCTTTTCATCTCCGGCCCCAACAGGTGGTCCGTGCGTGGAAAACGCCGGAAGGGAAAGACGGGACCCTTGACGAAGACGCGGTCAAAGGTGGTGAACTCGCGCGCTCCCTGGTCCTTCAGTGAAATGCCCAACATGCAGCGCGTGGCGATGCGGGCCAGGTCGATGCCGGTGGCTTTTTCGAGAAAGGGCACGGTCCGCGAGGCCCGCGGGTTGATTTCCAGCACATGGATTTTTCCCCGGTGGCTGGCGAACTGGATGTTGAGCAGGCCCACCACACCCAGGTTGCGGGCGATCCGAATCGTGTGGCCGCGCAGGATGGCGAGTTCATCGGAGGTGGTCTTGTGGGGGGGAAGAACAGCGAAACTGTCACCGCTGTGGATGCCGGCTTCTTCGATGTGCTGCATGATGCCGCCGATCAGGACATCGTGGCCGTCGCAGACCGCATCCACATCGAATTCCACGGCGTCTTCGAGGAATTGGTCGATCAGGACCGGGTGCTCTCCACTGGCCGACCGCGCTTCCTCGAAGAAACGCCGTAGTCCGTCGTCATCGTAGACGACACGCATGGCCCGTCCGCCAAGGACGTAACTGGGCCGCACCATCACAGGGTAGCCTACCTCCGCCGCGGTGACCAGTGCTTCATCGATATCACGGGCGCTGCCGGCCTTCGGATACATGATGCAGAGGTCTTTCAACAGGGCGCCGCAACGGTCGCGGTCTTCGGCGCGGTCGATGGCGTCCACCCCGGTGCCGAGAATTTTCACGCCCGCCTCGGCCAGGGCGCCGGCCAGGTTCAGGGGAGTTTGTCCGCCAAGGGTCAGGATCACCCCGTCGGGTTTTTCCACGTCGATGATGTTCATGACCTCTTCGAAACGAAGGGGCTCGAAGTAGAGACGGTCGGACAGGTCGTAGTCGGTGCTCACGGTTTCGGGATTGCAGTTGACCAGGATGGCTTCACAGCCCTCGTCGCGCAGCGCCTGAACCGCGTGGCAGCAGCAGGTGTCGAATTCAATGCCCTGCCCGATGCGGTTGGGTCCCCCGCCCAGAACGATCACCTTGCGGCGGGCGGTGGGGCGGCTTTCGCAGGGGCCGTCCTCCCAAGTCGAGTAGAGGTAAGGGGTTTCGCTGGCGAATTCGGCGGCGCAGGTGTCCACCCGACGAAAGACCGGCTTCAAACCGGCTGCCTGGCGGGCCGCCAGAACCAGCGCTGTTCTCAGGTCGAGAGTGGTTTTGGGGGAGTCGGTTCCGGGTCGGCCGCCGGGCCACTGCACCAACCGGGCGATCCGGCGGTCGCTGAACCCCTCGCGCTTGGCATCGCGCAGCAGTTCGGCAGGCAAATCGCCCAGGGTGAATCCGCGCAGACGCCCTTCAACCTCCATCAATCTTTGGAGGTTGTCCAGGAACCAGGGATCGATACCGGTGATGCGATGCAGCTGCTCGGGTTCCAGGCCGCAGCGGAAGGCCTCGTGCAGATCGGCGAGACGGTTCTGCCCGGGCCTGGCCAACGCTCGTCGAAGTTCGTCGAGCGACCGTCCGCTGGCGGTGCTCTCCCAACCGTCGAGTCCGAGTTCCAGGGAACGCAACGCCTTCTGGAGAGCTTCGCGGAAAGTGCGGCCGATAGCCATGACTTCACCGACGGACTGCATGGTGGTTCCCAGCAGATCGGGGGTGCCGGGAAATTTTTCAAAAGCCCAGCGGGGGATCTTGACCACGGTATAGTCGATGCTCGGTTCGAAACACGCGCTGCTGGTGCCTGTGATTTCGTTGGGAAGTTCGGGCAGGGTGTAACCCACCGCGAGCAGGGCCGCGATCTTGGCGATGGGATAGCCGGTGGCCTTGCTGGCCAGGGCGCTGCTGCGGCTGACGCGCGGGTTCATCTCGATGACGATGACCCTACCGCTTTCGGGATCCACCGCGAACTGGACGTTGCTGCCGCCGGTAACCACGCCCACGGCGTCGAGCACCTTGAGGGCGTCGTCCCTGAGCCGCTGGTATTCGCGATCGGTCAGCGTTTGGGCCGGGGCCACCGTTATGCTGTCGCCGGTGTGGACGCCCATGGCATCGAAATTCTCGATGCTGCAGACGATGATGCCGTTGCCCGCGTGATCCCGGATGACCTCCAGTTCGTACTCTTTCCAGCCCAGGACCGATTCCTCGACCAGGACGCTCCCTGCGGGCGATTGGTTGAGCCCGTCACGGAGCAGTTCGATGAATTCCTCGCGGTCGGTGGCAATCCCGCTGCCGGCTCCCCCCATGGTGAAGCTGGCCCGCAGGATCATCGGAAAGGAGATCTCTTCCATGGCCTGATCCGCCATGTCCACCGAGGTGACCAGGAAGCTGCGGGGCGTATCCAACCCGATGGAGGCCATGACTTCCTTGAATTTCTGGCGGTCTTCGGCCAGTTCGACGCATTCGATACCCGCGCCGATCAACTCGACTCCGTGGCGCTCGAGAACGCCGTGTTTTTGCAGATCGATAGCGAGATTGAGCCCGGTTTGTCCGCCGACCGTGGGCAGGATGGCGTCGGGCTTTTCGATCGCGATGACTTTTTCGGCCATTTCCCAGGTGAGGGGCTCGATATAGGTGGCGTCCGCCTGGTTGGGGTCGGTCATGACCGTGGCGGGATTGCTGTTGATGAGCACCACCCGGTAACCCTCCTTCTTGAGGGCCTTGACCGCCTGGGTGCCGGAGTAGTCGAATTCACTGGCCTGGCCGATGATGATGGGGCCGGAGCCCAGAACCAGGATCGTGGCGATATCATCCCGTCGCGGCATGTTCATCCATTTCCTGAAGAGTGTTTTCAGATCTGCGGGCACGCATCATTTCGAGGAACCGGCGAAACAGGTACAGGCTGTCGCTGGGTCCGGGGGCGGCTTCGGGATGGAACTGCACCGAGTAGGCTCCGCCGCCAACGGTGGCCAGCCCCTCGATCGAGTCATCGTTGAGACTGCGGTGCGTGATGGTGGCCACCGCGGGGTTCAGGCTTTCCGCCGGGACGGTGTAATTGTGGTTCTGGCTGGTGATTTCCACCCGGCCGGTGGCCAGATTCTGCACCGGATGATTGGCTCCGTGATGGCCGAAGGGCAACCGGACTGTTTCGGCGCCCAGAGCCCGGGCAAGCAACTGGTGTCCGAGACAAATTCCGAACAGGGGAATGCCGGCGGCCAGTAATTCCCGGACCGTACCGACAAGATGGGGCAGGGCTGCGGGATCTCCCGGCCCGTTGCTCAGGAAAACTCCCTCGGTGGGGCCGGCCAGCAGTTCCCGGGCACCGGTGGAGGCAGGAAAGACCCGGACCGCGCAGCCCTCGGCCACCAGCCGTCCCAGGATGCTTTTTTTCACGCCGCAATCAAGGACGGCCACCTGGCAGGGGCTGTCGGTGCCCGGGTCCCCGGGAAAAGGCGTCATCCGTCGGGCGGTCACCCGGGAGACCCAGTCCACGGCGCCGATGGGTTCCAGTGACCGGGCTTTTTCCACCAGCCTCAAGGGGTCTCCCATCCCGATATACCCACGGCAGTTTCCGTGTTCGCGCAGATAGGCGGTCAAGGCCCGGGTGTCGACCTCCGCCAGGGCCGGAATGCGCGCCTGCCGCAGCACCTGGTCGAGGCTGTATTCACTGCGCCGGTGAAAATTCCGGCGGCAGAAATCCCGTACGATAACGGCGGCGGGGTGGATGGCCGCGGATTCGTGGTCCCCGCGGTGGATGCCGTAATTTCCGATATGGGCGGCGGTGAATACCACCACCTGCCCGGCATAACTCGGATCCGTCAGGATTTCCTGGTAGCCGGTCATCCCCGTGTGAAAAACGACTTCCCCGCCGGTCTCCAACGGCGCGCCGAACAACCGGCCGGAAAAAACGCGACCGGTTTCCAGGGCGATGAAAGCCTTCATCGGTCATCCCCGTCAGCGGCCGCTGAACCGCCGGTGGTTGGTGGTGTCATCAGGCGGGAAATACGGTCCATGGGGTCGATCAGGGTGTCCATGACAGATTCCAGTCCCATCAGGTACTGCAGCAGGTTTCCCAGCCCCAGACTGAAGCCGGCTATGGACGGGTCTCCCGCGCGGACACGGCCCTTCATGGTGATGCCGGAGTAGGGAAGGATGTAAGTCGAACTCAGTGTCGCCGATTCATCCTCGGGATCGGCCAGGGCCAGGCCGTCGTCCAGGCTCGCTGGAAGGTGCGTCACCATGAAGGGCAGGTTCCCGCAGAATCGGGACAGGGTGGCTTCAGCTTCCGCCGGTAATTCTTCCCCGAAGGGTAACGAACAGCCGCGCGACGCCAGGATTTCAAGGGCCTGGCGATACTTGATTCGCGGATGGGATACCTGGAGGATGCGGTCCAGGCGGGTGACGTCCCGGCCGCCGAGAAGGTCGGCGCCCAGGTTGAGCGCCACGGCCTTGAGCAGGTCTTCCTGAAGATCGGTCAGGTCGTCGAGGGACAGGCCCAGACCCGAGGCTTCCATGAGCTTGAAGCCCCTCAGATGTCGGGGTTCCCTGCGTCCCCTGCCGGGCAGGAGTTCACTTTCGCACCACACATTGGGAAATCCGTTCAGGACCATTCCGTCCAGCTGGGTTCGCGCCGGATGGTCGGCCATGGCGGTCACGGGGATTTCGTGGAAGCTCCTGTCCTCGAAAAACCGACGGATGGTCCTCACGACGAGGTTGTGGATGGCCAGGCGCCGGGCCAAAGGGCGGGGGCGGCCCGGGGCATTGAACAGGGCGGATTTTTGGACGCGGTCGTGGGCGGATGGCTGACCGGCGGTGGCCGCTGCTGCCATGGGGGTTCTCCTTTTTGACGCTCGCGGACGCCAGTTAAACGGAGTTCATATCGTTGTCAGGGTCGGTGTTGGCGAAAAACAGGGCAAAAAAAGGCCCCATACGTCCATGGGGACGCCGGGGTTCGGTTTTTACCATGCATTTTGTTGTCGCCAAAAACATTCCGTTTCCTTTCGGGGCTCACGGGCCCCGGTTAAAGGATTTGGCGCAGAATATACATCAGCCCGGGCCCTGTCAAGGCCCGGGCCGATGCAATCGGTCAGGGGGTTTCCTCGCCCTTCAAATGGGTATCCAGGAACTCGAGCGTGGCGTTGAAACCTTTCACGCGGTTAGCCGACTTGCGGAAACCGTGGCCTTCATCCTCGAAAACCAGGTAGTCGACGGTGCCGCCGCCGGCCCGGATGGCCGCGACCATGTCATCGCTTTCCCTTTGCAGCACACGGGGATCGTTGGCCCCCTGCAGGATCAGCAACGGCCGGGTGATTTTGTCCCCATGGAATACCGGGCTGGTTGCGCGGAGGAAATCGGCGTCTTCCACGGGATGACCGATCTCATCGTAAAGTGCTTTGCGAAAACTCTCCCAGTAGGGAGGGATGCTTTCCAGGGTCAGGACCCAGTTGGCGACGCCGAAGATGTCCACGCCGCAGGCGAACTCTTCAGGTTCGAAAGCCAGGGCAGCCAGGGTCATGTAGCCGCCATAGCTGCCGCCCATGATTCCGATGCGGTCGGGGTCCACCCAGTCCAGGGTCTTGAGGTATTCCTTGGCGTCGACGCAGTCCCACAAGGGTTCGCGCCCGTGGCGCCGGTCGTCGGCCGCCAGAAAACTCTTTCCGTAACCGGAACTGCCGCGGTTGTTCACCGCGAACAGGGCGTAACCATGGTTGATGAGGAACTGTTTCTCGCCCGAATAGCCGGGGCGGGTCTGTCCGCCGGGACCGCCGTGGATCCAAAGCATGACCGGCACCTTGTTGTCGGCACTGGCTCCAATGGGTTTGTACAGGGGGCCGGGAATGGTCATCCCGTCACGTGCCTGGAAGCGGACGATGGTGCTGGCCACCAGGTCGTTCGCGTCGATTTCGGGGTTGAGGGTGTCGGTCAGCTGCCGGACGTCGCCCGTGTCCAGATTGATCAGGAACATGTTGCCGGGCATGGTGTCGCTGGAAACCGTCACCTTCATCAGCTTTTCGGAATGGGAAATCGCGATGCGGCTGACCGTGCCGTCCGGCAACCCTTTCAGCTCCACTTCCTGCCCGTCGCGGGTGATGCGTACCTTCGTGTATCCGTCTTCATTCGTGCCGATGACCCGGTACTTCCCGGTCAGGCTGAAATAGGCGAAAGAAACGTCCCAGTCGGTGGTGAAGATCTCTTCGTGTGTGCCGGCGGCCAGGTCATACCGCTTCAAAACCAGAAATTCCCCGCCGTCATTGGTGGAATAGTAGAGATACCGGCTGTCGTGGCTCAGGGCGTGGGGGCGGAAGGTGGCCTCTCCGGAATGTTCGCTGACCAGATAGGGCTCGCCCCCGGTTTTCAGGTCGGCCACCAGGATGTCCGAGTCGTTGGTGGTGTTGAATTTGGTCAGAACGATCCAGCGTCCGTCGGCCGTGACGTCGAAGGGGTCGAAACCTTCTTCGTTCCGGTAGACCAGGGTCTTGTCCAGGGTTTCAGCGTCCCACTGGAACAGGTCGAAATAGCGGGCGTCCCGTTGGTTGTTCTGCGTGAAGAATGATTTCAGGTCAGGGTGGAACCCGGCAAAATCCTCTTTGGTTTTTTCCCCGTTGGTAAGGTCGCGTACGGTCCCATCGAGTTCGCGCAGGAAAAGATGGTTGTTCTCGCTGCCGTCCTTGTCGCGGGAAAAAAGAATGCGGTCGTCGTCGGGCATGTAGGCCACCGCGAAAGTCGTTTCTTCGCCTTCGGTGACGGGCGTGAGTTTTCTGGTGGCGAGATCCAGTTCGTAAACATTGAAAACACCGGATTCGTTGCTCCTGACCAGAAGCTTGGTCTCGTCGTGGTTGAACGAGCCGCCGTCAACGGACATGGTTTTGACGAACTGTTCCATGGTGTAGGTGGCCGATGGGCCGGTGAGGGCTTTCACCTGTTCGGTCTGTTCCGGGGAACAACCGATGGTCAGGGCCAGAAGGCACGGCACGGCCAGGACCATGAGTGATCGTTTCATCAATTTTCTCCTTATTTTTCCGAAAGGGGACGGCAAACACGGGTTTTATTTACGAGGATCTCATACGGCTGGCGGGCCGTAGTGTTTCTTCGGGATCCTGATCTGTCTCATTGAGCCTGGCTTCCGGCCGCGGCATCGGCAAATCCCTGGTCGGCGAGCAGGTTCGTCAGGGCCTGATCGAACGCCTTCCGGAGCACTCCCGCATTGTGTTCATTTTCCTTTTTGTAGCCCTCGGTATCGGATTGGAAAAGGGATGTCCCGTCACCCTGGTTGATGAGATTCCACGAGACCATGCAGTAGGCCTGGTAATAGCCTCCCGCCGTGGAAAAGGAATTGAATTCCATCAGGGTGACGGTCGCCTTCAGCTTCAGCACCGCTTCACCCGCGGGAGTTTCCGTAACGCCACCGGTGGGCCAGGGAACGGTCCGGTACCCGGCATCACCAAGGATGTCGAAGACGTCCAGGTTCATTTCATTGGTTTTTTCGGTAAAATTCGGGCCCCAGCGGTAATCATAGTCTTTGGCCATGCCGGCGCCCTCGTAGTGAAAGCCCAGCAGCGTTCCCGGCTCGATGGCGATGACCGCCCCGCCGAAGGTGACCGGTAAAACGGAAGCACCGTCCACGGCGACAGGGACCTCGGTAACCACGGGGAGGCGGGGGCCGGGTCCGGAGGAGGAACAGCCCACCAGGGCGAGGATCATAAGGAAAGAAAAGACAAGAGATTGGGTGCGGAGGCGGACCATCTTGAATACTCCCGTGATTTGGAGGCCGGCGAACGAAGTGTTATAATCCTGCGATTAAACCTCAACTTCCCGGGAGATGCCATGAATTCCCCTCGACGGTTTCACTTTGCCCTGATCGTCTGCGCCATGCTGGCCGCCGGCGCGGTGCCGGCGACCGCCGTCTCGTTCGATGATCTGTTCCACGACGAGACCCTGCGCATCGACTACAACCACACGGGCAACGCGGCCGAGGAGTTTGTTTCCCTGGACCAGCTTTGGCGTCAGGGTATCTGGTCGGGCAGCCGGACGAATCTGATCGACGACCTCGATCTCGGCGGCTACTACGCGAAGATCTACGACACCGCTTCGGGAAAACTGATCTGGTCCAAAGGTTTCTCATCCTATTTCGGTGAGTGGCAAACCACCGGGCCGGCCGCTGAAGGCATTTTGCGCACCTACCATGAGTCGGTTCTCGCCCCTTTGCCGAAAAGCCCCGTGATATTCGCCCTGGAGTCCCGCGACGCCGATGGGGTCCTGCAGGAATTCTTCCGGACGGACATTGACCCCAACCACTGGATAGTGCGTCTTGACCCGCCGCCCGCGGGCATTATCACCGTCGACGGGTTCATCGGCGGTGATCCCCATGGCTGCGTCGATATCGCCATCGTGGGCGAGGGCTACACCGCGGACGAGGCGGCCAAGTTCGAGGCCGACGTAAAACGGTTCGCCAAGCTGATGATGGGGCACGAACCCTATGCTTCCCACCGCGACCGGATCAACGTGCGGGGAGCGCTGTTGCCCTCGCGGGAATCGGGTTGCGACGAACCCAGCCGAGGCGTTCACAAACGCACCGCCCTGGGTTGCACTTTCGACTCCTTGGGCTCCGAACGCTACATGCTGACCGAGGACAACCGCGCCATGCGCGACATCGCCCAGGCCGTGCCCTACGACGTGCTTTACATCATGGTCAACCACGAACGGTACGGGGGCGGCGGCATCTATAACCTGTTCTGCACCTTCACCAGCGACAATCAGTGGAGCGAATACGTTTTTCTGCATGAATTCGGGCACAGTTTTGCCGGATTGGCGGACGAGTACTACACTTCCAATGTGGCCTATACCGATTTCTACCCCGCGGGCCTGGAACCGAGCGACCGCAACATCACCGCCCTGTTGGATCCCGTGAATTTGAAGTGGGCGGATCTGGCGACGGGGGGCGAACTGCCCACCGAATGGAACAAGGCCGAATACGACGCCATGGACATCGCCTACCAGGAACAGCGGGGCGCCATCAACGGGCGGATCGCGGAACTGATGCGCGGCGGCGCCCCCGAGGCGGATATCGCGGTGGTCAAGGCCGAGGGTGAAAAGCTGTCCTGGGATCATCAGCAGGAAGTCGACGCCTGGTTCGCGGCCAATCCCGCCGCGAACGTCGTGGGCGCTTTCGAGGGGGCGGGATACATGTCGGAGGGCATGTACCGGTCCCAGCTGGACTGCATCATGTTCACCAAAGGCGTCAAACCGTTTTGCGCCGCCTGCCGCAGGGGCATCGTGGAAATCATCATGAAATACGGGGAATAATCGATGACCCATCGTTCCGCAAATATCGGAAAATGGTTTCCCCTGGCCGCGGGCCTGTTGCTGCTGTTGGGCGGCTGTGGGCAGAGTGACACCACTCCAACCAAAATTGTCCCCACGACGGGGAGCATCCTCATCGATTCGGAGCCGGACAGTCTGGACGGCCCCTGGGTGTTGGCCGGACCGGAGAACCTGACCGTTTCGGGCCGGGGGGACACCACCCTGGCGGGGTTTGTGCCTGGAACGTACACCCTGACCTGGGGCCCGGTGGAGGACTGGATTACCCCTTTTACCCAGCAACGGGAACTGGCGGCCGGGGGCGAGGCCCGTTTCGGGGGTGACTATACCGGGGAGAATCCTTTCCTCGGCCTTGAATTCGGAACCGACGCCACGTTGGAAGTCGTCACCTGGAACGTGGAGCATTTCGCCAAAAAGGGCCTGGTCACCGTGGACATGGTTGCCCGTGCCATTCTGACCATGGACGTGGACATCGTGGCCCTGCAGGAGATCGAAGACTCGGGCTATTTCAGGGACCTGGATGATCGCCTGGTGGGCTGGACAGGTGTCCGGGCCACCAGCGCCTCCTATAATATCAACCTGGCCTATCTCTACCGCGAAGGCGGCGATTGGGTGATGGATTCCGTCGGGGAAATTCTCACCGGCTATTCCCGGGAGTTCCCCCGGGCGCCCTTTGTCATGGAGGGACGGTTCAAAGGTGTGCCGATCGTTGTCATCGACAATCATTTCAAATGTTGCGGCGATAATTTCATCAATGGGGATGAGTGGGATGAGGAAGTCCGCCGGCGGGACGCATGCATTTTACTGGATCAGTATGTGCAGACAAATTATCCGGATAAGAAAGTGATCATCGTCGGGGACATGAACGACAGTCTGACCGATCCATCCGACCGCAACGTGTTCAATGTTTTCCTGGATAACCCCGCCAACTGGCGTTTTGTGGACATGGACATTGCCGAGGGACCGTCCGGCGGGTGGTCTTATCCGGGGTGGCCCAGTCACCTGGACCATATCCTGATCAATGCGGCCCTGTTTTCCGCGGCGGACGGCCCCGCGGCCGCCGTTTTGGTGGTGCCCCTGTTCGAGAATTACCCGAATAACTGGTGGGGTTATGACCGGGACATCAGCGACCACCTGCCTGTGGCCCTGAAGCTTATTCCCTGATCGTTCCGTTCCCGGAATCGGCTGGAATGAGGGGCATGGGGGCGTCATTTGACCCCTCCGTCCGGATCCGGTACCATCAATGGGGCATTTCCCGGGCGACATGTCGGAAGGGGCTATCATGTCCGGATCATATTTTCACCACAAATGTGTAATCCTCCTGTTTTTACTCACCATTGTGTTCCTGATTCCCATGGCCGGCTGTGATGAAGACGACCCGACCGGGCCGGTCATCGGCACCGATATCAGCGGGGTGGTCCGAAACCCCAACGGTATTCCGGCAGCCGGGGCGGCGGTCTATCTCGGGCGTGATCCCGAATGGTTCCCGGGGCTCGCGACGGCGGTTTTCGACAGCATTTTGGCCGACGGCTCGGGACGATATAAATTCGACCAACTCGACATGGGGGACTACCGGGTCTTCGGGGGAGTCTGGGCCCAAGGGGGCAGGGGGTATTCCCAGGTCAGTCCGTTCAGCCCACCCCTGTCGGTGGCGGAAAAATCCGCCGGACACTATGTCCGCCTGTCCCTGAAGGAAATGGACAACCAGGGAGAGATTGAGGGCGAGGTCTTTTACGAAGATGGTTCCCGCCTGGTTCCCGCCGACAGCGCCACGGTCACCCTGCATCGTTACGAAGGGTTGGGTTTCGTGGGGGGGGGAGATGCCTCTACAAATCCCGCCGGTAATTATTCAATGAAGGATGTCCACACAGGCAACTACACAGCCACGGCCCACAAGGTTTTTTCATCCGACGCGCCGTATCCCCTTTACCTGAGCGCGGAGAGCGAGGCGTTTTTCTGTGACGGGAAAGCTCTCGTTGGCGTGGAACGCCTGATCCTCAGGGACATCATGGTGGAAAAACCCGCGGTCTACATCTATCCCGAGCTGCCGGGGCGGTTTCAGGTGTCCCTGGAGTTCGGCGCCGGAATCCGGTTGGCGGCGAGCGAACCGGATTACGGGGACGGTTGGGATGTGGCCGTGGATGCGGACGGGCGCATCGACGGTACCTGGGATTACCTGTTCTACGAAATCGCCATGCGGGGAGAACCCAGGATTCCCGTCGGCTGGTGCCTGCCCTGGGATGGTTTGAACGAGGGACTCGAGTCCATCGTCACGGACCTGGGGCTTGTCGCGGGGGAAAAAGAAGATTTCCTCCTCTATTGGCGGTCCCGGTTGCCCCGGCGCGAATATTATGAAATCAATCCCGTGATGGGGGACGATCTGGATGCCTGGGTGAAACTGGCAGTGGATCCCGCTCCGGATTCAACCCTGCGGTTCTGGCTGTTTTTCCGGGGGAGTGATGAGGCGGTCGATTTGACGGAGCCCGTGATTCCCGCCTTTGAAAGAACGGGAACCACGGTGGTCGAATGGGGAGGAGCGGTCAGATTCTGACCGTCGGCAACAGGTGGGCCGGCTCCAGTTCCTGGGTGGTTGTACTTTTTGCCGGCTGGGGCCTGGGGGCCGGCCGGCCGATATGCCGGGCCAGGATCTCCGCGATGGTCTCCGAATCGATGGGCTTGGAGGCATGGTCGTCCATGCCCGCGGCCAGACTGCGCTGCCTGTCGGTGTCCATGGCATGGGCGGTCAGGGCGATGATAGGAATCATGGGGTCCCGCGCGGGGGAATCGTCGGCCCTGATGCGCCGGGCCGCTTCGAGGCCGTCCATTTCCGGCATCTGAACATCCATGAGAATGGCCGCGTAATCCTTTTGGGCCACCGCGTCGAGAACTTCGTAGCCGTTGACCACCACATCGACCTGGTACCCGATCTTGGCCAGCATCAGGCAGGCGACTTTCTGGTTGATGGGGTTGTCTTCGGCCAGCAGAACCCGGGTTTTGGGAATATCGTCGCTGCCGTTCGGGTCATCAACGGCGACAACCTCGGCATCGGCAGCGTTCCTGACCTGGGATTCGAAGTCGGTCAGGGAATTTTCGTCCGGCAGATGTCCGGTGATTTCCCCCAGGATACCTTCCAGTTTGCCGTGGTGGATCGGAACCGTGAGATAGGAATGCAGGTTGGCCTTGTCCAGTTCCTCGCGGTCCACGACACAGCCCAGGTCGCACAGCAGGATGAATTGCGGCGGGTCTTCACCCAGATTCCCGCGAATTCGGGCAACCATGTCCAGGGCTTCCTGGCGACCTTCGCAGCTGCCGATCATGACCACCGGGAAAGGACTCTCGTCCTCGGCGGCGGCCAACAGTCTTTGGGCGGCCTTGTCCGGTTCGACCACCACTCCCTTGTAACCCAGGTAGGCCAGCTGTTCGGCCAGCGTGACCATGGTTTCGGGGTCGTCATGAGTGACCAGGATCCTCTCGGACCGATTTGAATTGCTCCGCGATCTTTCCGAGGGGAAGCCCACGGTGAACCAGAAGGTGGCGCCCTCGTTTTCGATGCTTTCCACGCCGATTTCCCCGCCCATGAGATCCAGGAGCTGCTTGACGATGGCCAGGCCGAGTCCGGTGCCGCCGTACTGACGAGTGATCGAAGCGTCCACCTGGGTAAAGGATCCGAAAATGCGTTCGAGACGGTCGGCGGGAATACCGACGCCCGTGTCGGTGACCTCGAAACGCAGCACCGCCCAGGACTTGCGCTGGTTTTCCAGGGTGACCTGGATCTGCACTTCGCCGTCCTCGGTGAATTTGACGGCGTTGTTGGTCAGGTTGATGAGGATCTGGGTCAAGCGGCCGGGATCGCCACGCAGGGTTCGCGGCACGTTGGCGGCGATGCGGCTGCGGAATTTCAATCCCTTCTTGTTGGCCTTCATGGCCAGCATGTCGGCGATCCGGTCCAGGACGTCGCAGGGGTCGAACTCGATGCGCTCGAGCTTGAGTTTGCCGGCCTCGATCTTGGAGAAGTCTAGAATATCGTTGATGATCACCAGCAGGTTGGTGGCGCTGGCGTAGATCATTTCACTGTAGTCGCGCTGGTCCTCGGTCAATTCGGTGTCCAACATGATGGAAGTCATGCCCAGGACGCCGTTCATGGGGGTCCTGATCTCATGGCTCATGTTGGCCAGGAATTCACTCTTGGCCCGGGTGGCGGCTTCGGCATTGTCCTTGGCCTCGCGGAGTTCGTCCTCGATTCGTTTACGCACCGATATTTCCTGCTGCAGATGGCGGTTGGCGCGGGTCAGGTCCTCGGTCCGGGCCAATACGCTGTTCTCCAGGACCTTGTTCTTCACGTCGAGAAGGCGCATGCGGTAGCGGTGCATCCCGTAGGTGGTACCCAGGATGAGCACCACCATGCCGGTGATGAACCAGGCCTTGCGGTAGAACGGGGGCTTGACCGTCAGGGTGACGGCCACTCCTTCATCGTTCCAGACGCCGTCGTTGTTGGAGCCCCGTACCCGGAAGGTGTATTCGCCGGGCGGGAGGTTCGTGTAGGTGGCGTGGTTGCGGGTGCCCACATCGTTCCACTGGTCCTCGAATCCTTCGAGCTTGTAGGAAAAGTTGTTCTTCTCCGGAGAGGCGAAATGGAGAACGCTGAACTCGAAGGAAATCACGTGGTCGTCATGGGTCAATTCGATGTGATCGGTTTCACTGATCGAACGGTCCAGGATCACGCGGCCATCGGGACCTTCACCCACCGGAACGGGTTTGTTGAACAGGCGGAAATCGGTCAGCACAACCGAGGGGATGTAGGGGTTGTGCTTGATGCTGTCAGGGTAAAAAACGGTGAAACCATTGATCCCGCCGAAGTACATCCTGCCACTGCGACCCAGGTGCGAAGCTCCCATGTTGAACTCGTTGTCCTGGATGCCGTCGCGCCGCAGGTAGGTGTTGACCTCCATGGTGTAGGGGTCGAACCGGGCCAGGCCGTAGTTGGTGCTGACCCAAAGTCCGCCCTGGTCGTCTTCCTGGATGCGGTAGATGGTGTTGTTGGGCAACCCATCGCGTTCGGTAAACCAGCGGCAAGTGCCGGATTCGGGGTCCAGGAGGTTCAATCCGGAGCTTGTGCCCAGCCAGATCCGTCCCTCACTGTCCTGGAAGATGCTCAGCACGACGTTGCTGCTCAGGCTGTTGCGGTCCGCCGGCATGTGTTCAAAATGCTCGAATTCCAAAGTCTCCGGGTCGATGTAGGCCGCCCCGTTGCCCCAGACACTCATCCAGAGTCTGCCCATGTCATCCAGGAAAAGGTCCCGTACGCTGCCTTGCGGGAGCCAGGTCGGGTTCGTGGGATCATGGGTTATGGTGTCAAAGGTGTTGGTCTGCGGGTCATAGCATTCCAGGCCCGTCATGGTACCCAGCCAAACCCTGTTCAGGTTGTCCTCGGCGATCGAGAAAACACGGTCGTCATTCGGCCCCTCGGGTGAGTCCGGGCTGGCCGGGAAGCGGGTGTAGATTCCGGTCTTCGGATCATAGCGGTTCAGCGCGCCGTCACGGGCGCCGAGCCAGATGAGGCCTCTGCTGTCCTCGAAAATTTCAATGAAGGAATCGTAACTCGGATGGTGGGGATCCAGGGGATCTGCCCATACCTGTTTCACGGTGCCTGATTCCGTATCCATGATGTTGAGGCCCGATTCAGTGACGGCCCACACCTTGCCGCTGCGGGTTTCCCAGACGGACCACACACAGGCGTTGCTCAGGCTGGCCG
>JAUVII010000126.1 GCA_030592845.1 Candidatus Krumholzibacteriia bacterium
ACCTCGACGGCTTCCGTGACTTTGGATTTGCGGCGCAGACCGGCGGTGTCGATCAGGCGGATGGTTTTGCCGTGCCATTTGAGATCGGTATGGACGGAGTCCCGTGTGGTGCCCGAAATTTCACTGACCAGTGCATCTTCGCGTCCGGCCAGGATATTCAGCAAAGATGATTTGCCCACGTTGGGGCGGCCGAGAATGGCCACCTTGCAGTCACAGGGCTCTTCGGCCGCCTCGGTGGGAAAACCATCCACGACGATATCCAGCAGATCCCCCACGCCGTAGCCGTGCAGGGCGCTGATCCCGGCCGGTTCTCCAAGCCCCAGGCTGTAGAACTCGTGCAGGGCGAGTTGGTCGGCTTCCTTTTCCAACTTGTTCACGCACAGTACGACGGCCTTGTTTTTCTTGCGCAGATCCTTGGCGATGGACTGGTCCCAGGCCATCGGACCCACTTTCCCATCCACCAGGAACAGAACAAGATCCGCGTCGTCGATGGCCATCTTGGCGATCTCGGTCACCACGCTGTCGAATTCGGAAACGGTTTCCCCGAAGGGAATGATGCCTCCGGTGTCCAACAGGATGAAGGGATGCCCTGCCCAGTCGGTGGTCTCGGTAATGCGGTCCCGGGTCACGCCGGCGGTTTCATGCACCACCGAACGTCTCTGGCCGATGATCCGGTTGAAAAGGGTCGATTTGCCCACATTGGGGCGTCCGACGATGGCGACGGTTCGCAAAGGCAAGGCATTCTCCAGATTTGGTACAGGTGAGCCGGGTAGGTCAATGAGCCGCGGCGGCAGGCCCGGCAGCAGTGAAACTAGCCCAGATCCCGCCAGAAATCAATGAAACCGTCTTCCTCGCCGACCACGACGCGGTGGGGCTGATCCTGGGCGATGTCTTCGAGGCACATTCCGTCGAGGGTCAAACCGTCACTGTTGATGACCCGCTGTGACAGGACCACGGTCCGTTTGGGCTCGGCAGGCAGCTCCAGAAGTGCTCGCCGCAGATCCTGGCCGCCCAGAAGTCCCGCCACGGTGACGGAGTTACCGTAGAACCTGTTCTCCACCCCCACGATTTGCACGTCCGGTGCCTTGGCCGCGGTAAGTACGGGTGTGAATTCACGCAGCCAGGCCTCGGCCGCCAGTTGCCCGGTCAGCACCGTCAACGGTCTGATGGGCAGTTCCCCGTCCTCGGCGCGCCATTCAAGCTCTTCACGCCAGGTATCCCGCAGGCGGACCGAAAGGCCGATGGCGTTGTCGATCTGCCAGAAATCGTCGTATTGTTCGGCGGGCGGGAACGGCTGTTCCGCCATCAGGTAGAATTCATCGCTGAGGTAGACAAAGGAATAGCCGAGTTCCTTTTTGGCGATTTTTTGCCAAGAGGCCACCTGATCGATGGCTTCCCGGGCAAGGTTGGGGCTGACCGACTCGAGTTTGGTCAGGCCATCCCTGTGGGAACTGAGCCCGACGGGGACGATGGCCAGGGACTTGATCCCGCCCTGGGCGCTGTTACCCGCTTCTTCGATATCTTCATATTCCGGAATTTCCCCGGCGCCCTCATAACCGTGGCCGCGTTCGCAAACCGCGGTGAATGGGCTTTCCTCCTCGGTGACCGGAGCACCGAGCGTCAACAGGTCACGGAAGGTTTTTTCGAGGATCGGTCCTTCATTCCAGCCGGGGCATAAAACAACCTGGGTGTGGATCTCAATTCCCGCGGCGACAAGTTCCGTGAGAATGGCCATGACATCGATCCTGCGTTTGATGCCCAGCATGCGGGTGCGAACATCGATATCAGTGGCGTGGACCGATACGTAAAGCGGGCTCATCCCCTGTTCGATGATCCGCTTCAGGCCCCGTTTCCCCAGGCTGGTCAGGGTAATGTAGTTGCCGTAAAGGAAGCTGAAACGGTAGTCCTCGTCCTTGACGTAGATCTGGTCGCGCATGCCCGCGGGGTTCTGGTCGATGAAGCAGAAGACACAGTCGCAGGCGCAGGTCTTGAACTCCATAGGCGCGAAGCAGCCGGTCACCACGTCGATGTCGCCGGGGTCCAGTTCCACCCGAAGCGTTTCACCGGTTTTGCGCTGGATGTTCAGCGTGGTGACCTTGGATTCCGGGGTGTAGTAGTAAAGGTCGAGGATGTCCTCGATGGGCCGGCCGTCGAGGTGCGTGATGTGGTCGCCGGTCTGCCACTCGAAAAGAGTGTCCAGCGGCGCGGGGAATGGTCTGATGAGCATAATCATGGGACAAAATTAAACACCACAGGGGGTTGGGCGCAATGTCTCAGGGAAAATGAGTGCTGGTTTGGGCCTTGGGTGGTTGACATCGTCCGGAGGGAGATTTAGCTTTCGATACCTGTCCTTTCGGAGCGGGCTTAACTCAGCTGGTAGAGTCCCAGCTTCCCAAGCTGGTTGTCGCGAGTTCGAGTCTCGTAGCCCGCTCCATTTTCCTAATCAGTGAAAATATTTTCCAAAATATCCGCCAGGATTTCCGGGCTGTCCGGTGAACCTCCAAGTGCTTTGGGTATATGCCGGAACCAGGTCCTCTGCCTTTTGGCGTACTGCCGTGTCACCAGAATAATGGCTTTGGACAATTCCGATTTTTCGAGTTTGCCATTCAGGACTTTGACGATTTCCCGGTACCCGATACTCATCAGCCCGGGACAATCGGCGGAATGACGGGTCAAAGCGGATTCGGTTTCCTCGATCCATCCTTCTTTCAACATCAACTCCGTGCGGCGGGCGATGCGGAGGTCCAACTCTTCAACAGCACGTTCCAGAACAACCGTAGGGAATTCGAGGCCCAGGGCCGGGTCCGGTTTCTGCGCGGCCTTCAAAGATGTCATGGTGCGGCCGGAGATTTCAAAAACCTCCAACGCCCGCTGGCTGCGGTAGCGGTCGTTGGCATGGATCCGGCCGAAAGATTCGGGGTCGATTTTTTCCAGCCGTGAGCGGATTTCAATGTCCGTCATAAGATCGAGATCGGATCGAATTTCCTTCAGGCGTTCGGGGGTGCTGCCGGGAATCTGCATGAAACCTTCACGCAGTGCGGTCAGGTACATCCCGGCGCCGCCCACGAGGATCGGTTTCCCTCCACGCCCCATGATTTCCAGATAGACGCGCTGGAAATCCTCGCGGAACCGGATGGCGTCGTACTTGTCGTTCGGCGAAATGAAATCGATCAGGTGATGGGGACAGACGGCTAGTTCATCACCAGTGGGTTGCGCGGTGCCGATGCGCAGTCCGTGGTAGACCTGCCGGCTGTCCAGGCTAATAACTTCGATCGGGAACCGCTCAGCCAGGGAGGTCACCAGCCCGGTTTTGCCCACGGCGGTGGGCCCCACGATCACCGGGCATCGCTGACCGGAAAAAGGCCCCCCGGGGGGCCTTTCACTGTTGTCGGATTTGGGGGCCGCATTCATCTTAAGTCCGCCCGAATTTCTTCTCCAGTTCCGCGAGCGTGAACTGGATCAATGTCGGACGGCCGTGAGGGCACGACAAAGGCGTGTCGGTGGCGAACAGCTGATCCACCAGATTCTGCATTTCGGGAATGGTCAGAGGCTCCCCCGCACGAACGGCCGCGTGGCAGGCATAGCTGGCCAAGAGGTCCACCTGGTTTTCCTGGCTGGGCTTGTCGTCCCAGGCCAGGTCGTCGAGCATGTCCAGCAACAGGCGTCCCTCGTTCCAGTTCTTCAGGCTGGCGGGGATGCCCTGCACCAGAATGCTCTGCCCGCCAAAGGGTTCGACCGTAAAACCCATGGACTGTAATTGATCCGCATGCGTCTGCCAGGCCTGAACCTGGCCCGGAGTCAATTCCAGGTGAGCCGGGAATAGCAACTGCTGGGTCGGGACACCCGCCTCTTCCCCACGCTCTTCCAGGGCTTGTTTGGCCTCATTGTAAAGAATGCGCTCGTGGCTGTTGTGCTGGTCGATCAAAACCAGGCCGCCGCGAATCTGGGTGACGATGTAGGTGCGGTGCAACTGCCAGAAGGGAGCCGAATGCAGCGGAACGTCACCCCCGCCGGACAATGGTGAATCAAAATCTTGATCCCCTTCGCCGTCAGCCGCCGGTCGCATGGCCGAGGCTCCAAAAAGTTGCCCCTGACCCGCGGGAACACCCTTGAACTCATAGCCGGCCGAGCCGCCCCGTTGGAAATAACGCTTCAGATAATCGCCTTCGGCCCCGGCGATTCGCTCGGCTGCTTCGGCGTTTGGTTCGGATTCCTCATCGCCTCGCCAGGGACGCAGATCATCGGCTTTACGAAGACTCAGTCCTTCGCTGAGAGCGTTCTTGAGCATCCCGAAAATTTCCCGTTCCAGCAGCAGGCGAACCTGGGTCTTGGCCGGGTGCACGTTGATATCGACTTCGCCGTGGGGAATCTGCAAAAACGCGATCACCACGGGATGACGACCGGCGGGCACCACTTCGCGGTAGGCCTGTACGATGGCCTGCGAAAGGGCGCGGTTTTCCACCGGACGGCGGTTGATGAAGATGAACTGCTGCTCACGGTTGCCGCGGGTCCAGGTGGGTCGGGACGCCAGGCCGCCGATGCTGAAGCCGCCCTTCTCGAATTCGAACCGGGCCATATGTTCCATGACCGAGGAACCGAGCAGGTCGCGGGCGCGGTCGGTCAGCGAATCGGCTGGCCGCAGATCCATGGCGATATCGCTACCGGATTTGACGATCCAGCGCACATCCTGATGGGCCAGCGCGAGCTGGGTCATCAGTTTCATGATGGACCGTTTTTCGGCCTGGGCCGATTTCATGAATTTGCGCCGGGCCGGCACGTTGTAGAAAAGATCGCGGATGGTAATGGTGGTTCCGCTGTTGCGGGGAGCCGGTTCGCGGCGGATGATCTCACCGCCGGCAATCTCGATCAGTCCCCCCAGTTCCTCCCCCTCGGCGCGGCTCACGCATTTGACCTGGCTGACCGAGGCGATGCTGGCCAGGGCCTCGCCGCGGAAACCGAAACTGGCCACCTGCATGATGTCGGCGGCGGTGGCGATTTTGCTGGTGGCGTGGCGCTCGAAAGCCAGGGGTAGCTCGCGGAAGGGAATCCCGTGCCCATCGTCCTCAATGGACAGCAGGGTCAGACCGCCATCCTCCATGGTGATCGTGATCTGGGAGGCGCCCGCATCCAAAGCGTTTTCCACCAGTTCCTTCACGATGGAACTGGGCCGCTCGATGACTTCACCGGCCGCGATACGGTCGATGGTGCTGCTGTCGAGTACCTTGATCTTGGAGGGTTTGCCGGCCATGCTGCCTTTCATACCAATCCTTTTGGGTCAATGGATTGACAAGGGTATACATGACTGCGGCGCGCGTCAACCGGGCAAGGCTCCGAGCACGGAATTGATGAGTTGGGCGGGGCTGTCGCCCCCACCGGGATAGACCCGGGAGGCGCTCAGGACGGAAAGGTCGTCATTCCCGGAAAGGGAACGCAGGACCTCGGTAACACGCCGCTGCAGCCTGGGCAGGGATTGGATGTCTTCCGGGACGATGACCATGATGGTCCCGTCTTCGAGATAGGCCGCATGGTCGCTGCTCCGCAGGCGGCGCGCGATTTCGGCCACCAGGCTCCCAACGGGAATTACGGTTTGCTCCTGCTCACCTGTCTGGTCCGCATTCGCATCGGAAATGCGGAAGGCGGCCAGGCCGACCATGGTGTGGTACCGGTCGCAACGGTCCATTTCCGTCAGCAGGATTTCGGCGAGAGCATCACGGGTTCCGGAATAGGCCCCTTTGCCGGCGGATGGAGTATCCGTGGACCGGCCCGGAGATTCGCTGATACCCGGGGTGACCGTGGCTGATCCCTTACCGGTGGTCATGGCCAGCAAAGGCAGAAGACGCCGGGCGAACAAGGCGTCGAATTCCGTGAAGCTGGCGCCGTCCAAAGGATGCAGCCTGCGCTTGTCCAGGAGAACCAGTCCGGGGAAGGGCTTTTCCCCCTCCAGGGGTACGATCAGCAGCGAACGGCCGGGCCCCGGTTCGCCGGAATCATCCCGTGTTTCCAAAACCGTGGATTGCCAGCCCCCGTGTCCGGTGTCGGCCAAAAGGCGGATGGCTTCTTCCTGAAGGGTGCCATCGTGTTTCTGCTCTTCATCCTGATCCGCGGCGTCTTCCGCGGTCAGAAGCAGTGCTTTGGAGGCGCCGGTCAGACGGCAGGCGGCTGCCAGCACCCTGTCCCGGCTGCCGGGCTTGTCGGGTCCCGCGGCCAGTTCCGACAGGGCCGTGGCCAGGGTGGTCAACCGATCGACCTGATCGGCGGTGGCCGCCCGTTCGAGATAGTCGTTCAGGTGGCGGTTTATCAGGTAAAGAAGTTCCCCGCTGATCGAATGGAAATGATGCGCTTTGGCGGCTGAGGAAAATTCGATCGTGAGCAGGGCCTTAAGGGGGTCACGTCCCACCGGCAGGATGAAGATGGTGGCTTCGCTCAAAACGTCCGTGGGATCCAGGTGGGCACGGTCCCCCGGCCGAAGGACCAGGGGGTTCCCGGAAGCGAGGACATCCGCTTTTTCCGGTTGTGGCGGGGATTCGTATTCGGTCTCACCGGGATGGGCGACAAACAAATCGCCATCATTGGTCAACACTCCGATGGAAGCGGTATCGGCGCCGGCTACATGGCACAAATCCTTGGCCCAGGTACACAGGGTGGCCGCGACCGCTTCGGGGGAGCCCGTGTCCTGGGTTAATTCATCTTCCATGTAGCGGTAGAGTTCCCCGTCGCGGACGGTCTGCAGCCGCAGAAAACGGTGCAGGATCATGGCAAAACGATGGGTCAGACTTTCGATGGTGCCAAGGGCGTTGCCCACCAAATTGCCTTCCCCGTCGCTGGCTGAAATGTTCAAAACCCCAAGCAGCTGGCCTTCCCAGATAATCGGGGCGCAAATGGCTTCGGAAATCGTGGAGCGGTCACGCTTGGCGCCGGGATGTTGGTTGTCCGTGATAAAGACGGCTTTGCGGGTATCGGCCACCTTGCCGGCAATGCCTTCGCCCAAACGAATCCTCGTCCGGTGGATGGTATGCTGGCTCAAACCATAGGCGAAGGCCACGTACAACTCTTCGGAATGGTTGTCGTAAAGCATGATGGACCCGCTGCCGGCGCCCGTGGCCCGGGTCGCGAGAGCCAGGAGCCAGCGCAGGAGACCTTCACGGTCGAGGGCTTCTTCGATGCGGCTCAAGGTGCGGTGAATGGCCGCGGTTTCCAGTTCCAGAAGATCGAAGTCGGTTCTCTCGGGCGTGGTCTTACCAGTGAAGATTCCCGCAGTGAACCTGGGTTTGCCTTCGGGGTCGGAGGGAAACCGGGGATCCGTCAGGGACGGGCCGGCCATCAGTTTGGGGAAATCAAGGGCGCTGACGGGCTTCATGTCGAATTCGGCGGCCCGGTCGACAATGGGCGCGACCTGGTCGTTGAGGGGCGGGTGCACCAGGTAGGTGCCGGAGCCGGGTGGCAGGTCCCCAAGGTCCTTGATGACCTTCAAACCCATGATTTCGGCCAGGCTGGCGCCCACCGAAAAGCCATCGGGATCAACCACGGCAAGGATTCGGACGTCCCGTCGGGTGGAAAGCTCCGCCAGCAGGGGGAGCTCATCTTCCCCAGGACACACGAGAACAACTGGCCATTTAATGATTTCCGCCACGACACTCCCGCGGATTCGACCTCATCGGCAGACCTCACAGTCTCCCTGATTCCAATATACTGAATATGGTATCGGCGGTCCTCTCATGCAGTTGAACAATACATTGTCAATAATTCCGGCCAAGACAGAAGATATTTAATGGGAGTTGATTGAGGACTAGTCTTCAAGTTGTTTCTTTATCTGGACCAACCACATGAACGAGTCCATGGGGCTGAGTTTTTCCAGATCCAGGGTCCGGAGGGCTTCCAGGGCGTCCCTCTCGGATTCTCGGAACAGGGTCATCTGTCCCGAGGGCTGTCGGCTGCCGTCGGCCACCAGGGAGGCTCCACCGGTTCCACGGCTCACGGGCCGCCGGGCGGGAAGGTCGCGCTGGTCGGCCGTGGTCAGTGATTGAAGAATTTCCTGGGCGCGGCCCAACACACCTTCAGGCAATCCCGCCAGGCGGGCCACGTGGATCCCGTAGCTCTTGTCGCTGCGACCCGGGCCCACCGAATGCAGGAAAATGATCTTGCCCTCCCACTCCTTGACTTCCAGACGCAGATTCACCAGCCCCGGCAGTTCCGCTTCCAGTTCGGTCAACTCGTGGTAGTGGGTGGCAAACACGGATCGGGGCCGGGGACCGTCGTTCGAACTGAGGAATTCGGTGATGGCCCACGCGAGGGATAGACCGTCGTAGGTAGATGTGCCCCGGCCGATCTCATCCAGGATGACCAGGCTGCGGCGGCTCATCTGATGGAGGATGTGGGCGGTTTCACTCATCTCCATGTAAAAGGTGGATTCCCCCCGGGCGAGGTTGTCGCTGGCTCCCACGCGGGTAAAGATCCGGTCGGTGACTCCCACCCGGGCGGAACGGGCGGGTACAAAGCTGCCGGCCTGTGCCATCAGTGTGATCAGGGCCACCTGCCGCAAATAGGTGGACTTGCCCCCCATGTTCGGCCCCGTCAGCAGCAGGACCTGGTGGCTGGTACTGTCCAGCAGGGTGTCATTGGGAATGAAGTCATGGTCCAGCAGTTGTTCGACGACGGGATGCCGTCCGCCGGTGATCTGCAGATCCAGCGACTCGTCGCAGACCGGTCGGCAGTAGTCTTCCTTCTCAGCGAGATCCGCGAAGGCGAGCATGAGGTCGATGTTGGCCGTCAGGTGGGCGGCCTCGCGGATGTCTTTCAAATGAAGCGAGATCTTGTTGATCAGACCCTGAAAGACCAGCGTTTCCAGGCGGTCGGCTTTTTCCTCCGCTTCCAGGATGGTGGTTTCGGCTTCCTTCAACTCCGGGGTGTGGAAGCGGCAGGAACCCACCAGGGTCTGCTTCTGCTCGTAGTGTTCGGGCACCTTGTCCAGATGCTTTTTGGTCACCTCGAAGTAGTATCCGAAAACCCGGTTGAAACCGACCTTCAGGGTGCTGATGCCCGTGGATTCCCGTTCACGGAGCTGGAGTCCCGCTAAAAATCCCTTGCTGTCCCTGGCGATGTTCCGGCAGCGGTCCAGCTCCTGGTCCAGGCCTTCGCTGATGTAGCCGGGTTTGCGGGTGGTAGCAGGTGCGTCTTCGGCGATGGTATGGAGGATCTCTTTGGCCAGGCGGCTGAAATCGGGCATGGAATCCATCCAGCGGATTACCGGATGTTCTGTATGGCCTGCCGAACTTTCAGCGGATTTCATTTCTTCCAGAGCAGCCAGGGTGGCGCCGAGCTGGCGCAGTCCCGAGGGTCCGATCCGGCCGGTGGCGGCACGGGCCGACAACCTTTCCAGGTCTCCGACACGCGACAGGACGTCACGGAGATCCTGCCTCCACGATCGGTCGTCCAAAGCGGATGCGATACCCGCGTGCCAACCGTTCAATTCGTCCAGGTCGGTCATGGCTTCGGCCAGGCGCATTTCCAGCAGCCGGCGGCCCATGGGAGTCAGGGTGGAGTCGATGTGGTGGACCAGGGTCCCCTCGCCGCGGTCTCCCCTGAAAGTGCGAAAGATTTCAAGGTTGCGCAGGGTTTCTTCATCCAGGACCAGGCGATCGGTGCGGGCGCTGAAGCGCAGTCCGGTAACCTGCTCCGGCCGGCGCAGACCCAAAGCCCCCAAGTAGCGCAACATGGCACCAGCGGCGGTGCAGGCCGGTTCCCGGTTCTCATCCTCCAGACCGAATACGGTCAAATTGGCTACCTGGAAATGATCCAGCAGGG
>JAUVII010000290.1 GCA_030592845.1 Candidatus Krumholzibacteriia bacterium
ACTTATGCCAGGAGTATATTCGCCTCATGAACGCAGGAATGGACGATCTCTACCGGGAAGTGATCCTGGATCATCACCGCAGCCCGCGCTGTCGTGAACCCCTGGCCCATGCCGATGCCCAGGCCGCCGGCAGGAACCCTTCCTGCGGCGACGAGGTGACCCTGCAACTGGCCTTCGATGGAGACCGCATCAGCGGGGTTTCGGTGCACACCGAAGGATGCGCCATCGCCAGGGCTAGCGGCTCGATTCTGGGGGAGCTGTTGGCCGGGCGCACGGTGGCCGAAGCCAGTCGTCTGGCTGAAGCTTTTCGCGGGATCATGCACGACGACGAAGCCGAACTGGCCGACGACCTGGACCCCGGCGACCTCGAGGTCCTGACCGGCGTTCGTAAATTTCCGGTGCGCGTCAAGTGCGCCCTGCTCCCCTGGATTACCCTTCTGGAGGCCATGACGGCCCGCCGGGAGGGTCGCACGGTGGGTGAAACGACCACGGAGGTCTAATATGAGCATACCTATGGAAATGGCGGTTACCGATGCCCTGCGCCGGGTCATCGATCCCGAGTTGAACCTGAACATCGTGGATCTGGGTCTGGTCCGGCGGGTTGGTTTTGAAGATGAAACCGGCGCCGTCACCGTTGGCCTGACCCTGACCAGCCCCATGTGCCCGATGGGACCTGAAATCATGAAGTCGGTGCGGCTCAAGGCGTTGTCCGTCGATGGAGTGAAACATTGCCAGGTGGAAATGGTCTGGAGCCCGCCCTGGGATCCCCGGACGGACGCCTCCGAAGATGTCCGCGCCGAACTCGGCATCTGGGACTGAAAGCCCCGCAGGTATCTCCCGGTATCCGGATGAATTTCCCCCTTAAACCACTTTTTTGATTGATTGACTCTTTGTTCTTTGGTAAGGTAGCGGAGTACTGGGGGAGTGTTCGAAAATTCGGTTTTGATCAGGTTTTCAAATTTGATCATCCGATATGGGAATTCGTCCCGGATATTTTGTCCCTTCCCCTCCATTGCTGACCACCTGACCTCAATCATCAGGAGGGGGACCATGAAAAAATTGTCTATTGTTGTCCTGTCCGTACTTTGCCTGGCTCTTATGACCGGCCCGTCATTCGCCGCCGATCGTCAGGTCGTTGTCACTCCCGTTAGCGGTGATGTGACGACCATCAATCCGGGGATCCAGACCAGTGGCGCCAGCGGTGCCTGCGTGATGGGTAACCTGAATCCCATCGCCTTTGCCATTACCGACTGGATCTGGGGCGCTGAAAAGTACAAGTACATGTTCTACGCCGACCCGGCCCTGTGCACCGCCTGCTCCGATGGCTTCACCGTGGAAGCGGTTACTCTCGTGATGCAGTTCGGTGTCGAAGATGTTCCTGTCTCGTTCGACGCCCGTGTCGACTTCGAAGAGGCCATCTGGGATGACGCCCTGCAGTGCAATTACCCCGGCCCGGAAATTTGCGTTTCCTCCGCCTATACGGTGACCATCGACGCTCCTGGGCTCTACAACATCACCCTGCCGATGGATGCCGATTGCGCCTGCGCCCACTTCGGGTACTGGTACGGTATTTCCTTCGAGTTCCTGACTGCCTTCGACAGCTCACCGGACATCGTAACGGATGAATTCCCGGTCGGCTGCACCAGTTGGAACGATTACGGGCAGGGTTGGGCAGATCTGCTGGACTTCGGCTTCCCGGGCGAGATCAGCCTGTATGCCGATATCGTTTGCTGCGGCAATCCCGTGCCTGTTGATGAGAGCACATGGGGCAACATCAAGGCCATGTTCCGGTAAATCCGGCCAATATTGCCAAATAATGCGGAGGGGCCCGGCCCCTCCGTATTTTTTATCCCCAGAACGAAAATATTAATTTTTTTGTTAAATACCCTCCAAATCAGCCGATAACCAGTCCGAGTCCATCGAACCAACCTGTTTTCTGAAATGGCGGATGATGGTCAATTCGCAGGAACCTCGAATGACAACGATCGACGAAGAACTGTCCCAGAGCAGGGCCAGGGTCGTCATTACCGGGATCTGCCTGGTAGCCTTTTCCATTGTGGGCTTCCACAAGGGATTGGCCCAGAGCGAGCAGATGGTCCAGGGACTCATCGTTTGCCTTCTTTACCTGGCCTTTGCCGTAACCTGGTACGCCATGGTGTACCGGTTGCCCGGAAAATACCCGCTCCGGCGTTATGTGACCATCTTCGCCGACCTCGGCATCATGACCTACTGGCTGCATTTCGGGGACAAACACGTCGCCTCCTACTACCCCATTTTCCTGTGGGTCATCATCGGCAATGGCATCCGCTTTGGGGAAAGACATCTTCAGGTGGGCATCGTCACCGGGGCGCTGGGATTCGGTTCCCTGCTCCTGTTCAATGATTTTTGGCGGGCCCACATGGAAATCGGAGCCGGTTTGCTGTTGGGCGTGCTGGTTCTGCCGATATTCTTCCTGAGTGTCCTGAGACGCCTGCGTACCATGTCGCAACTGCAGATCGCCCTGGCCAAATCCCGCCTGGCCGACAAGGCCAAGGACCAGTTCCTGGCCACCATGAGCCATGAGATCCGCACGCCCATGAACGGTGTTCTGGGCATGGCCGAAACACTGCGGGCCACCGACCTGAACAACGATCAGCAGGAACAGCTGCATATCATCACCCGCTCGGTGGAGTCCCTGCTCAATATCATCAATGATATCCTCGACTATTCGAAAATCACGTCGAACAGCCTGAAACTCGAATCCACCCGCTTCGACTTGAAGCAGGTGCTCCGGGATGTCCACCTGTTGATGAGGTCGACCGCGGAGGCCAAGGGCGTGGATTTCGTTTTCGAATACCCCGAGGATGCTCATAAGGACTTCCTGGGCGATCCCACCCGCATCAGGCAAATCATTTTCAACCTGGTCGGCAACGCCATCAAGTTCACCCAGGAGGGTCAGGTCAAGCTTTCCTGCAGGGTCAACAAGATTGCCGGCAGGGAGAACATCTCCGTAACGGTCAACGATACCGGGATCGGTATTCCGGCCAACCGGTTGGCGGCCGTTTTCGACCAGTTTGAACAGGCGGACAATTCCACCACGCGCCAGTTCGGCGGGACGGGCCTGGGCCTGGCCATCAGCCGCACCCTGGCCATCATGATGGGTGGCGATGTCGAAGTGGCTTCGATTCTGGGGGAAGGGTCCACCTTTACGGTGACCATGACCCTGGATGAGTGCGAAACCCCGGTCTTCAGGAAAGAGCCGGTTGCGGGAGACCTTCCCGATTTCGGATTACGGGGCCTGGTCGCCGAAGACAACAAGTTCAACCAGGTGGTCGTCAAGAGCATGCTCGAGCGGATCGGAATCAGCGTGGATATCG
>JAUVII010000299.1 GCA_030592845.1 Candidatus Krumholzibacteriia bacterium
AAGGCCTGGAAGATGAACTGGCGCAGCACCAGGGCGATCAGCAAGGCGGTGCCGATGGCCTTGGCGTACTCCACCGCTGTGTTCTTCAGGGTTTTAGGCGGCGTCACCTTGCCGGTGCCCTGCTCTGCGGCGGTCTGGTCCTCCGGGCGTTTCTTCGATTTCTTGGCCATGTCCACTCCAGGCTGATTGTTGGCAGCGTGCCGGGTTCGGGTCAGCGCTCGACCTTGAGCACCGCCAGGAAGGCTTCCTGTGGAATCTCCACTGAACCCACCTGTTTCATGCGTTTTTTGCCTTCCTTCTGCTTCTCGAGCAGCTTGCGCTTGCGGCTGATGTCGCCGCCGTAGCACTTGGCCGTCACGTTCTTGCGGAAGGCCTTGACGGAGGTCCGGGCCAGCACCCGCGTGCCGACGGCGGCCTGGATGGCGACGGCGAACATCTGACGGGGAATGAGTTCCTTCAGCTTCTGGCAGAGCTTCAGTCCCCAACTGTGGGCATTGTCCCGGTGCACGATGCAGGTCAGCGCGTCGACCATGTCGCCGTTGATCAATATGTCCAGGCGGATCAGGTCATCCTTGCGGTGCGTGAAATACTCGTAGTCGAGGGACGCGTAGCCGCGCGTGACGGACTTCAGCTTGTCGTAATAATCCACCACCAGTTCGTTCAATGGAAGATCGAATTCGATATTCACCCGCTCGGGATCGAGATATTCCAACTTGGTCTGCACGCCCCGCCTCTCCAGTGAGATCTGGATCACGGGCCCCACGTAATCCTTGGGGGTGATGACGGACGCCCTGACGATCGGTTCGCGAATCTCGGCAATGTACTTCACGTCCGGCAAAAGCGCGGGATTCTCACAGAGTTCGACGGTGCCGTCCTTGAGCAGGACCTCGTATTCCACGTTGGGCAGGGTGGCAATCAGGTTAAGGCCGTACTCCCGTTCGAGCCTCTCCTGGATAATTTCCATGTGGAGCAGACCCAAAAACCCGCAGCGAAAACCGAAACCGAGGGCGGCCGAAGTCTCTTTTTCCCAGGTCAGCGAGGCATCATTCATCTGGAGTTTCTGCAGGGCGTCGAACAGTTCGTCGTACTGGTCGTTGTCCGTGGGGTACATCCCGGAAAACACCATGGGTTTGGCTTCGGTGTAACCGGGCAACGCCTTGTCGCAGGGATTTTCGGCCAGGGAAATCGTGTCCCCCACCCGCACGTGGCGCACGTCCTTGGCCCCGGTGGCGATGTAACCGACCTCGCCCGCGGTCAGGGACGGCTGGGAGATCCGGTCCAGGCGAAACCAGCCGATGTCCCCCACCTCGAACTGCTTGTCGTTGCCGAACAGCTTGATCTTTTCACCCTTCTTGATCGTGCCGGTAAACATCCGGACGTAGGCCACTGCGCCCACGTAGGGATCGAAGATGGAATCGAAAATCAGGGCCTGGGGCGGGGTCTCGGGATCACCGCCCGGTGGAGGCACCTGGGCAACCACCGCGTCCAGAAGCATTTGGATGCCCTCACCGGTCTTGGCGCTCACCTGAAGGATTTCGTCGGGATCGCAGCCCAGCAGATCGATGAACTGCTCAATGACGTAGTCCAAGCGGGCGGCCGGCAGATCGATCTTGTTGATGACCGGAAGGATGGCCAGATCGTGTTCGAGCGCCAGGTACATGTTGTTGATGGTCTGGGCCTGCACTCCCTGCACCGCGTCCACCACGAGCAGGGCGCCTTCACACGCAGCCAGGCTGCGACTGACCTCGTAATGGAAATCCACGTGGCCCGGGGTGTCGATCAGGTTGAGGGTCCAGGACTCGCCGCCGGTATCGGTATAATCCATCCGGATGGGATGGCTCTTGATGGTGATTCCCCGCTCACGCTCCAGGTCCATGGAATCGAGGACCTGCTCTTTCAGCTCCTTGCCCTTGAGCGTACCGGTGTGCTCGAGCAGACGGTCGGCCAGCGTGCTCTTGCCATGGTCGATATGGGCGATGATGCAGAAATTGCGCGTTTTTTCCCGATTGAAGACCATGCTGCTTCTTGTTCACTCCGGCAATTGGGACAGGAATTTCTCTAAATCGGTGGACAGCCCTCAAAGATAGGGCTCAGAACTTCTTTCGCCACTGGAAAACCACCAGCGTGGGTCCGGGATCACTGAAGGGGACGCCCTGCCCGACAGGACCGAAGGTATCATCCCAGCGGTCGGGAACAGGTATGGGATCCTGGTCGAAATTGAACAGATGGGCGCCAACGTAGGCGTCCAGGGCGATGATCAGCAGCACACCGCCGGACCACCAGGCGAAGTCCCGCATCTGTTCCCAGCTCTCCTCGGCTATGGCGTTGTAGCGGGTATAATTGGGATCGTCCTCCGGAAAGGTGTTGGCGAAATCCCGCGCCCGCACTGCCTGCCTGTCCCGATTGAGGATGTTGGTCCAGAAGTACATCTGGGTTCCGAAAGCCAGGCCCGCCTTCCAGAAGTTGTCCGAGTACAGCTGGCCCCAACCCGGAAAAAGAGGGGTCGCCAGCACCGCGCCGGTGGGGTTGACCCCGGTTGACCACAGGTCGACCTCCTCGATCTCCAGAGCGCCGGGTGTCGGCTCGGGGATTTCCTCCGCCTGGATATCGGTCATCGTGGAATCGGGAAGATCAGGAAGATTGTCCTGGTCAGCCACCATCTGCCCCGCTGCCTCACCGACGGTCGCCACCAGAAACAGGACCAGGAGCCCCGGGCCCAGAAGGCCGGCGGCAGATCCCGAAATCGCTGGCAAGCGGTGCTTCATTCTGCTTCTTCCGTTTCTGTGGTCAAGCGGTCACCTGTTTCGGCGCCATCATGCGTACGGTCAACTTGTCCGGCACCACCTCGATGACATGGCGGCCGGCCGGTATGACTTTCGGCTCGCCGTCGAGGTGCACCGCCACCGGTTCGGCACAGGTAAAGACAAGGCGCGGGCACTGCACCACGTTGATCGCTTCGTGGTCGAGACGCTTGCCGCTCGCGGCGGCCGGTAAAAGTTTCAAACCGGTTATCGGACCAACCGGCCTGATCAGGCAGGCGTCCAGGAGGCCATCGTCATAACACGCGTCCGGGGCAAAACGAAAACCGCCACCGGTCAACGGCCCGTTACAGATT
>JAUVII010000335.1 GCA_030592845.1 Candidatus Krumholzibacteriia bacterium
CCCGGGTTCAGGGCAGTGGATCATTGATCAGGTAGATGGCCGTATTGTGATCGACCAGGTCGTATTCAAAAAGTTTTATCAGGGTGACCTTGTCGGCAAGGTGGGGTCGCAGGGGTTTTTCCAGGAGGGGGTCCAGCCCCCTGGCCAGATGGTGGGCCACCTTGACGTTGACCACCATGAAGCGTGCTCCATGATTTCGGGCCCAAACGACCAGTTCGACCGCGTCCATGTTCCCGGGATACTTGATGAAGCCGCAACCCGCCCAGAAACTGGCGTAGGGTTTGTAGGCGGCGATCACGGTGTCGCGGTCGGTTTTATCCTTCAGCCAGCTGCCGGCGTCCTTCAGGCCGTAGAAAGCCTCGCGGTTGCGGCGGATCCAGAAAACATCATCCCGCGCGGCCATTCCCAATCCGGCTAAAACGACGATCAACAGCGTGGCCTGTTTCCATCGGTCCGTCAGCCAGGATTGACTGGCCAAATGCACGGCGCCCAACCCGGCGGCCAGGACAAACACCGGCAGGTAGGGGACCCAGAATCGCACATCCATGGGGTTGATGATGAACGGGACCGGCACCAGGGGGACCAGCAGCCACAACCACGCGCCCCGTCCCTTGATCATTCCCCACACCGACAACAAGATCAGGGGCACTCCCAGCAAACCGACCAGCTTGGGCAAAAAGAGACCCAGATTGCTCCATATCAGCCCCAAATACCGCCATCCCGGATAGGCTTCGAGGCTGAGGCTGACGGCCACGGTTTTACTGGTCAGATCGAAGGCCCCGGTCTGGACCTTGATGAATACGAGGTAGGGAATCATCACCAGGACCATGGGGATCACCATGCGCCAGGGCGGCCTGCGATCGCGCCGCCACAGCCACAGTCCCAGGCCTCCGGCCGCCAGCAGGGCTTCCGGGCGAATCAGGTAGGCGAAGCCGAACATCAGCCCCGCCGCGACAAGGCGTTCACGCCGCCACAACAACCAGGAGCCCAACAGGGCGCAGGTGAAGGACATCTCGGATAAATCGTTTTTCGAGTAGACGATGTTCAAAGGCAGGAACATCAGGATCGCCATGCCGATTACGGCCAGCCGGGAGCCCAGAAAAGGCCTCATCATTAAAAAGGCCAGCAGCGGCATCAGGGTGCCGAGAATCACGTTGGCGGTTTGTCCGGCCCTCAGCAGCGACATGGGGTCGCCGCGGTCCAGGAAAATGTAGGGCGCCGCGGCTACCGCCGGCCAGCCGGGCGGGAAGCAGCTCCATGGCAGATGGCCGTGATTCACCAGCCGGGCGGTCTGGTCGAGGTACAGGACGCCGTCCACCGTGGGAAATCCATTATGGGAGGCCGCCCACACGCGCAGGCCCAGGCCCGCGGCCAGAATGAGGATCACCACGGCCAGGAGGGTTCCCCGCAGTGGAGCCTTATTCTCAATGCTGCCGGTTGCCGGATTCATGGGCCGAATCGTATCATCTTTCCGGCGCGGTCACGCGCCTGCCTGGAGGTTCAGGACATACTATATTGGAGGCGGTATATAATCAATGGCGCGGCTTTTTGTTGCGCGGGTTTGGGGCTGTCATCGGGCGTCCGATGTGTTAAACCATGAGGAACCCGAAATCCGACTTTAACGGAGATGTGAAGTGAATCGAGTATCCCCGGTCTTAGGCGCCGGTCTTCTATTACTGTGCGGAGTCCTGTTGGCCTGGCCCATTGTGACCGGAGGATGGCTGACCTATCTGGACAACCCCGCCCACGTGGCGGAAATCCACAGCCTCGCTTTCGACGACGGCGGCGGCTGGTCGGACATCGCCTGGTGCGGGTATCCTCTGGGACGTCTTCATTCGCCGGTGTGGTTCGGCTGGTTGGCCCACCTTGTGCGGGCGGGTCTGTCGCTGGGTCCGGTCTATTCCTTTCTGGTGGTGCTGGGTTTCCTGACCCCGCCACTGGTCCTGTTCGGTTTGGCCAGGGTCCGGGCGGGAATTCCGGCGGCGTTGTTGCTGGCGTGGTTGCTTCTCGTGCAGAAAACCAGTCTGGTCGGCTTCGGTTCCCCCTTGGGCGGCATGTGGACCTTTTACCTGTCGTGCGGGGCTTTGCTGGTGCTGATCCGGCGCCTGGCCGCGGGCAGGGACCGGGCCGTCGACCTTTTCATTATCGCGGGGCTCTACGGTTTCATCGGGCTGACCCACCTGTTCACCATTGTCCCAGCGGTCATCATCTTCGCCATTCATGCCGCCGTGCGCCTGGTACGGGGGGAGAGCCGGCGGTTCCTGCTGGCCCAGGGTCTGGCCGCCAGCCTGGGCGCGGCCGCCTCGGCCTCCTACTGGGCGCCCCTGTTCCTTGCCGGTGACGGGGTGACCGTCATTTCGTACAACCTGCCCCCGCTGAAGTTGCTGGCCCGCCTGTTCCTCGGCACTTCCGTCGCCGAGTTGAGAAAGGCTGACGCCAATCTGATGTCCCAGGTTTCGCTGGCATCGGCGATGCCC
>JAUVII010000020.1 GCA_030592845.1 Candidatus Krumholzibacteriia bacterium
AGAAGGCAAGGTCGAGACCTGGGGCCGCGCATTCGAGGATCTCGAGCAGATGAGTGAAGAGGACCGCAAACGTTTGCGGTCCTTCGGGTACGTGCGCTGAAATAAAGTCCTGACCAGACGATCAGGGCACTCCCGTAACCCCGTCCTCCTTGAACCACATCAGGGCGCTCGACGCGGGAATGGTCATGTTCTGGGTCAGTGCGGGTATCAGGACCGTCTCCATGTTGCCGGCCAGGGCATCGTACTTGACCCAGGTTCCGGCCGCGGGGAACGGCACGTCCCAGGTGTGGTCCAGATGATCGAAATTGCAGGCCACAACAACTTCGGCCAGACTGCCGGTCGCGGTTGATCCCCGCCAGTAGACCATGGTGTATTCCACTTGGTCGATATTCCCTGCCCGCCACTGGAAAAAGACGTTTTCGGTGCTCAAGGCCGGCTGATTCAGCCTGAAGTTGATCAGGGCCCTGTAGGCCCGGCGCACACCGGCGTCCCCGCCGTTCCAGTTGATCTTGTAGGTCGAGGTGCCTTCCGGCCTGTATTCGCCGCTGCCGATCTCCTGGCCGTTGTAGAGCATGGGAATGCCGACGCTGGTCATGGATACCACCGCGCCCAGATGGGCCTTCCGCAGTCCGCCGATTCCCACCGCGCCCACCGAACCGTTGTTGTCCACCGACCAGACCACCCGGTTCTCATCATGGCTTTCCAGGTATTTGATGTCGCTGAATCCGTCGCCCGGGGCGGCGCCGGCGTAGTTGCTGTTGGGGGAGATCACGTTGGCCACGGCCCACATGTTGTTGTAGGGGATGCCCCAGGCTCCCACCGAGGGAACCAGCGAACCCCGCGTTGCAAAACCGTTCTGGGTCAGGGCGGTGATCATGACCTGGTTGAAGTTGTTGCCGCCGCCGCCCCAGCCGTCGGTATGATTGCCACCCCACTGGGCGTCGTAGCCGTAGGTGATGGAGTTGGCGGGATAACCAAAATCCTCGGCGATCAGCAGGATATCAGGGTATTTGGCTTTCAGCTGATCCTTGAGCCAGATCCAGGTGGTATAGGGTTCGCCGCCGATATAGTCGAAACGGAATCCGTCCACCCGGTACGTATCGACCCAATGGCAAAGAGAGGCCAGGATGTGCTCCTTGAGGGCGGGATCGGTCCAGTTGAGCTCGACCAGACCCCAGGGATTGCTCTCGGTGGTGGTGAAATGGTTGGTGCCCGTGAAATTGTCGAGCTGCCGCAGGGGGGCGCTGCCGGACATGTGGTTTATTACCGAATCCAGAATGACGGCCATGCCGTGGCTGTGGGCGGCATCGACCAGGTCGGCAAAGGTGGTGGGCCAGCCGAAGGACGGATTGGGAGCGAACTGCAAAACGGGATCGTATCCCCAGCCGTTGTACGAAGGCGCGGTTACCGGCATCAACTCGATGGCATTGACACCCAGACCGGCCAAATCCGCGGCGGAGGTCAGGTTGGCCGTCGCGCCGGCGAAGGTGCCGGTCGCGCTGAAGTCGTTGAGGCTGACCTCGTAGATCACAAGTTTGGTGCGGTCGATGGGCACGGGCAACGGGTCCGGGGTGACCACCTGCCGTCCGCGCAGGGTATTCCAGTAGGCGGGACTTCCGTGGAAGCCGTCCGGGGTGACTTCGAGGGCCGCCGGGTCGGTCAGCCACTCCTTCAACGCTCCGATCCGCAGCACGAACTTGTAGGTGAACAGGCCGTCGGGCACCTGGGTGATCAGGCGCCAGGTATAGCCGTCCGGCTGCAATGCCAGTTCCCAGGCGGGGTCGTTATCGGCCCAATCATTCAACGAACCGGCCACATGGACGGAATCCAGGGCGTAGGCCAGCAGGGTAAAGGTGTCGGTATGGGCTTTGCCGGTGAGATCACCGGTTGATGTATCAGGTTCCAGGATCGCGTTCTGGTCGGTGCAGCCACCTATGGCCAACAGTCCGATGGCGGCGGACAGGGCCAGCATGACCATCAGGCGTGACGGTGTGAATATGGGCAGATGGAACCGGTCCATGGAACGCTCCTGATTCGACGGGTGAGATAATGCGGAACGGTGAAAGGTGGTATGACTTCTATAATAATAACACATTTTGCCTATGGAGGAAATTTGGTCAGGGTTCCATACCATTCATAGCCTCTTTCATTGTTCGACGGGCTCTGCTAATGTGCATCATTCCCGCTCAGGACATGAGGGTCCGACGGGTTACCCGCCAACCGGGAACAAACCGCCAAGGAGCTTGCGAGATGTTTGAATCGAAAAAGTCCACAACCGTCGTTTACATGGCCCTGGTGTTGATGATGGCGATAAGCCTGCCCGCCCAGGCCGCCAAGGTGACTTTTCAGCACGAAGCCCCAGATGCGGGGGCGGTGTACCTGGCCGGTGAATTCAACGGCTGGAGCGACTCGGCAAATCCCATGAACAACGCCGATGGGATCTGGACCCTGGTCCTGGAACTGGATCCGGGCACCTACCAGTACAAATTCGTGGCCGATGGCTCCTGGACCGCGGATCCGGGCAACACCAACACGGCCGAGGACGGTTTCGGAGGAAATAATTCCATCGTAACGGTAACGGCCGATGTGGATGAGATGGCCGCCGCGGGTGCCGCCGGAGCAGCGGTCGCTGCCACAGCGGTCACTCCGGCTCCTGCAACCCAGACCACCGGCGGCAAGACCCAGGTTTCCTTCCGTTACGAGGATGCGGGCGCCACGCAGGTCTACGTGGCCGGCGATTTCAACGGCTGGAGCGATTCCGCCGACCTGATGGACAATGCAGAAGGGGTCTGGACCAAGACCCTCGAACTGGCGACGGGCGATTATGCCTACAAGTTTGTCGCCGACGGCAACTGGACCCAGGATCCCGCCAACGCCAACGCGACCGACGACGGCTTCGGCGGTCAGAACTCCCTGGTGCACGTGGCCGCGGGCAAGGACAAGATCGACGCGGCCAGCGCGGGGGGCGCGGTTGCAGGCGGTGCCGCCGCGGCGGCTCCCGCCGGTGACGGCGAACTTCGTTCGGTGGAATTCAGGTACACGCCCGTCATCTCAGGGGTCAGCAACGTTTTCCTGGCCGGCACCTTCAACGACTGGAACGATTCCAAGACCCGCATGACCGACGCCGACAACGACGGTACGTACACCGTCACCCTGCTGTTGGCCCAGGGATCCTATCAGTACAAATTCGTCGTCGACGGCAACTGGCAGCAGGACCCCAACAACCCCGATGGCGTGGAAGATGGGTTCGGCGGCCAGAACTCGGTTCTGAAGGTGGACACCTCATTCGCGACCATCGAAATCGAACTGGGTGACGGCAAAATCTACAGCGACGACCTGGAACCGGTTTTCGATTACGCGACGTGCAACCCACTGAGCCCGACCGAAATATCACTGACGGCCAAGGCGCATTTGAATGATGTCGAGGAAGTCACCCTGGTCTATCAGGCCGGCGGCGGCGAGGAATCGTCGGTCGGGATGGTTCCGGTCGAAAAGGACGCCTCCTTCCAATACTACCGGACCACGGTGACCCTGGCCGATGGGGCGGACGAACTGTCCTACGTCATCGCCTACCGTGATGCGGATACCACCGAATACTTCGGGGCCAAAGGCATGACAGCCGACAAGGGTTCGGCGCCTTTTGTCTACCGCGCGGCGGATTTCCCGCCCTTCTTCACGCCGGAGTGGGCGAAAGACGGCATCATCTACCAGATCTTCCCGGAGCGTTTCGCCAACGGTGACAAAACCAACGATCCCAACTTCATCGAACCCTGGTACGAGGGCGCCAAAAGGCTGCCCGACAGCGGCAAGACCAACGGGGAATACTTTCACCTGATCGAGGATTGGTACGATGTCAAGGGCCTGGTCCGCAGCCCCTACCGCACCGACGGCAAACCCGATTACTACTCCTTCTACGGCGGAGACATCGCGGGCATCCAGCAGAAACTGGATTACCTGAACGACCTGGGTATCACCGTGATCTATTTCAATCCCCTGAACACGGGCATGAGCAACCACAAGTACGATCCGGTGGATTATCACGAGGTCGATCCGCATTTCGGCGACCGGGACGAATTCAAGGCCTTCGTGAAGGCCTGCCATGAGCACGGCATCCGCGTGGTGGTGGACATGGCCTTCAATCACACTGGTAACTGGCACTTCGCCTTCCGTGACGCGGTGGAGAACGGTCCCAGCAGCCAGTACTACAACTGGTACGAATTCCACAAGTGGCCCCTGCCGTCGAGCCGCGACTTCAACGCCAGCGACTATTACGACTGCTGGTGGGGTTTCGGCCTGCATCCGAACCTGAACTTCGATCTTGTCCGCAGCAACGCCGACGAGAACAACATCGACAACATCGAAGACGCCACCCCGAACATGGACGTGGTCAACTACTGCCTGAAGACGGCCGACGTCTGGCTGGGTGAATTCGATATCGACGGGTTCCGCCTGGACGTGCCCAACGAAGTTCCCTTCTGGTTCTGGAAGATGTTCCGCGAGCGCTGCAACTCGATCAAGGACGACGTCTGGCTGGTGGGCGAACTGTGGGGCAACGCGGGGCGCTGGATCAATCCCAACTGCTTCGATTCGACCATGAACTACAAGTTCTTCCGCGACCCGGTCATGGATTTCTTCGGCAAGGGCAATATCGATGCCGCGGCCTTCGACGCCCGCCTCAGCCCGGGCCGTTTCCAGTATCCGCCCCAGAGCGTGGCGGTGATGATGAACCTGATGGACAGCCACGACACCATCCGCTACCTGACCAGCGCCGGCGATGTGCGCCGGTTGATGCTGGGCGCGATGTTCAGCATGACCTACGTGGGGATGCCTCACATCTGGTACGGCGACGAAGTCGGCATGACCGGTGGCAAGGATCCCGATTGCCGCCGTCCCATGGACTGGAAGTACGAAGGTGACTCCCGTAAAAAGGAATTGCGGGACTATTACGGAAAGATCACGCGGATGCGCCGGGATACACCCGTTCTGAGCCGGGGCAGCTTCACCACCCTGGTAACCCAGGGTAAGGGATTGGTGTTTGCCCGGGAACTGGACGGTAAACTGGCCTTGAGCGCTTTCAACGCGGGGCCTTCGCCGGTGACGATGACCCTTTCGAGCGAAGCGCTCCGGAATCTGGCTGCCCCGGGGGCCGAAATGGTCTTTGAGGTCCAGGTGGGCCCCGAGGAGTTCCCCCGCGCCGCGGGGGCGAGCTTCAAAGCGGGCGATAAGATCGATTTACGGGGTGGAGACGTGGAAATCACCCTGCCGGGGATGAGCGGGGCGATTTTGTTGAATTAGTCAATAAATGCCAAAATCGTGGGATTTTGTGGTATCATTTTATTGATAGCCATTAATCCCGATTCGTGCCCGGGTGGACTATGTTTCCCCCGGGCTATTTTTTCAGGAGAACACCATGAAGAAACTGCTCATGATCGCCCTCTGCGCCCTGGTCCTGACGGCCGCCGGTAGCGCCTTCGCGACCATCGACTGGGCCGGCAATGTCTGGCCCGCCGACAACGCCAACGTCGTTCCCACCGGACCGGTTGACGTCTACGCCCAGGTCTACAAGGCCGGAGTCACCGATGGCGCGGGGCAGGGCGCGGACCTTTCCGCTGTGCTGAACTACACCATCGACTACGTCACGTTTGGTCAGGTAGCGATGACCTACAACGCCGACATCGGCAACAATGATGAATACACGGGCCAGATTCCGCAGTCCGCCCTGCTGGGTGAGACCATTATTTATCTCGAAGTCGTTTTCACCGACGCCACCGACGGCAGTACCTTCAATGTTCCCTTCCTGGGGTACAACATTGTCGACGTGCTGCCCAACGACATTACCGTGAGCTTCACCATGTGCCTTGGTGTCGACACTTCAACCGGTGATGTCTGTGTCATCGGAGACGCAGCGGAAATCGGCGCCTGGGGCACCGGCGTCACCATGACCGACGGCGGCGGCGGCCTCTACACCGTGGACGTCGTGTTCGCGGCCGGCGGCAACCCCACCTTCGAGTACAAGTACCAGAAAGACGCCTGCTCGGCCTGGGAAGGCGTCGGCAACCGCGTGGTGACTCTGCCCACCGACGGCTCCACCAATGTCGTTCTGGCTCCCGACGGCTGGGACAACCAGCCTGTGGGCTGCGGTCTGGGTGATGTCCTGACCGAAGACAAGATTGTCTGTTTCCAGATCTGCCTGACCGGTGTCGGCACCACCGGCGCCGTTTGTGCCGTGGGTAACATCCCCGAGCTGGACAGCTGGGGTACTGGAATCTCCACTGATGAAATCGCCACGGATCTGTACCAGGCCTGCATCATCCTGCCTGCCGGTTCGGCGATGCCCATCAACATCGAGTACAAGTTCAAGAAGGACGATTGCGCGGCCTGGGAAAGCGTCGGCAACCGCTTGCTGACCATCGACAATTCCTCGCCCGCCAGCCAGACGACCACCAACACCTGGGATGACGGGCCTGGCGCCTGCGATCCCGGGGCTGTGGAAAATTCTGCCTGGGGTACCCAGAAGGGTATGTACCGGTAGATCCCGGTTGGAAACCACCTGCTTTGCAGGTCCACCGCCTCCCAATACCGTTTGGGGGGCGGTTTTTCATCAAATATCCAAAAAGTGCACCAAAAACCCCAATTTTGTGGTAAAATTTGTTGCGATGATGGATTTCCCGGCTCAAATCGCTCCCCTTGTGGATTATTGGCGATTCGGGCCGATCGGCACGCCTGAACGCCATTGGACGTGCCTGACATCCCTAAGCGGCCTGGGTTCCGGGCCATTACCCTGGGGAGGGTATCATGAAGAAACTGCTCATGCTGACCGCCTGTGTCATGCTTCTAGGCGTGGCCGGGAACGCATTCGCGATGATCGACTGGGCCGGCAACGTCTGGCCGCCCGACGGCCACGACATCGTGCCCACCAGCCCCGTGGATGTCTATGCCCAGGTCTACAAGGATCTGGTAACCGGCGACCCGGGCCAGGGTGTTGGTATCAACGGGGTCCTGTACTACGAGACCGACATTGCCGCCGAGACCAGTGTACCCATGTTCTTCAATACGGACGTCGGCGCTAACGACGAGTACACCGGCCAGATTCCCCAGGCTGCCCTGCTGGGCGCCAACACGGTGACTGTGCGGGTTGTCTTCAACGACGAAACCGACGGCACCGAGTATGTGGTCACACCGGTCACATACAATGTCATCCCCGTGCTGCCCGTCGATGTCACGGTTCGTTTTTACCTGTGCATGAGCGGCGCCGAGACCACGGGAGAGCCTTGCGTGATCGGTTCCGCCGCGGAGATCGGCGGCTGGGGCGCAGGGGTGATGATGATGGCCCATGGCACCCCCGAGCTGTATTATGTCGAAGTGACATTCCTTGCCGGCGGCAATCCCAGCTTTGAATACAAGTACAAAAAAGACCTCTGTACTACCTGGGAAAGCACTGCCAACCGCCTGGTGACCCTGCCCACCGACGGCACCACCTTCGTTGAGTTCGCGGCCGACAGCTGGGAATTCCTGCCCATTACCTGCGGTATGGGCAACACTCTTGAAGAAGACAAGGAAATCTGCTTCCAGGTCTGTATGGACGGGGTGGAAACCCTCGGTGGCGTGTGCACCATTGGTGGCATTCCCGAACTCGGCAACTGGGGCGTCGGCACTCCCGCCACCTTGGTTGGACTCGATCTCTTCCAGACCTGCGTGACGTTCCCCGCCGGTACGGCCATCCCCTTGAACATCGAATACAAGTTCAAGAAGGATGCCTGCGAGACCTGGGAAAGCGTCGGCAACAGGCTCATCGTCCTGGACAACAGCCTGGACACCGAGACGACCGTGACCCACTCGTGGGATGACGGCCCGGGTGTCTGTCTGCCGGTTGCGATTGAAGAAGCTTCCTGGGGTACCATCAAGGGTATGTACCGGTAGTTTTCTGATCAGCTCACGGCCGCTCCGGCGGTCGCGAAACGCCCCCCGGGAATTTCCCGGGGGGCGTTTTCACTACTTGAAGTGGACAGACGCTAGTGCAGGATGATGATGGAGTTGAATCCGCCATAGCTGTCGTCTTCATTGAGGGGGTTGTTTTGGTCGTGCTCCCACCCACCGGTACCCCAGTCCACGGAGAATTTGTACAGATACCGGCCGGGCTTCAGGGAAAGAATGATTTCCCAGATGCCGTCCTGGTCGTCGTCCTGCATTTTGCCGATGGTGTGGTCGAACCGGCCCGCAGTCTGGGTTCCGCACCAGCCGTTCTCGATCCAGTTGCCGCACAGGTTGACGTTGCGGGCCTGGGGAGCTTCGTAGACGAATTTCACGGCATTCTCGAAGTCGTCCACCCGGTGCGGGGTGGGCAGGCGGTTGCGCAGGACCTTGGAGTAGCTGCACCCGGATATCACGACCCCGGCGGCCAGGATAAAAGCCAGAAACACGATACCTGATATCTTCAACATTCCCTTGTCTCCCTAGAAAATCAACTGGGCGCGGAGAGTGATAACCCGGGCCTTGGCCAGGAAATCCTCGGCGTCCAGCAGCGTGGCCTCGGGGAAATCGAACATGTAATTCTGCCGGTACGACCAGCGGCCAAGTTGCCGGCCCGAGTATTCGATCGAATAGTCGAGGGGATCGACTCCGTAGGCCAGGACAAGCTCCAGTTTCTCGAGCGGTGTGTAGCGGAACCCGGCGAAGGGGGAGAAATAACCCGGGTCGCCGCTGACCAGATTCCCGTCTTCATCGCTGTTTTGGTAATCGTACCTGATGTACCGCAGGTCTGCTATCAGCCCGGTGTTCCGCGTCAGGTCGCGATCGTAGCGGAAAATGAGCTCGTAGCTGTCAGCCTTCATCTCGGCCACGCCGGGGTCGCCATTGGTGTAGGCGAATTCGATTTCGCCGTGGCCCAGGAAACTGCTCGTCCGGCCCAGGCCGGCAAAGAGCGCAGCCCTATAAATAACTTCGGTATTGGCGGTCAGGGTGCTGTCCTCGGGAACCGTCAGTCCCGAGGCGCCGTAGTCCAGGTCGCGGCGGACCCGGCGGACCCAGACGCCCAGGTCAAGGCTTTCCTTGTGCCATTCCCAGGTGAAATCGGTCGAATCGGCGTCGGTGGAAGCCGGGCTGTTCTCGATGGTGAAGTAGATCCTCTTGTTGGCAACGCTCTGATCCAGGAACTGGTACTGGAGCAGACGCTGATCGGCATCGGCGCCTTCCATGTCGGCCATGATGTGTTTGAGACTGAAGGTCATGTCCTTGCTGGGGCGGAAGTCGATCTGGCCCATGACCATTCGGCGGTCCCGCGCGAGGAAGGGCACGTCGATCTGTCCATTGGTGTTGTTCTGGCCGGCCTCGTTGCCGGTCACGAACCGCTGTTTCAGGTCCACGTAGTTGCCCTGGGCGCCGAGCATGATCTTGCTCCCGAGGTCCAAACGCAGATCCAGCCCGAAGTTGTAGTTCCTGGACTCGGTTTCGTACCACTGGCTTTTGTCGCCCGTATTGGCCCTGTGCTCGTCCAGGGCTGGAATGCCCGTAGAGACCTGGCCGACCTCGGTGGAAAAATCGTTCCACACCAGGGTCCGTTCCATCCAGACGGGAGTGCCGATTTCCACGGGGCCGATCTTCTTGGACAGGCGAACACCGATCTTGTCCTCGCCGGTATTGTCGAACAGGCGTGGATCGCCGTAAAAATCGCTGTTGTGGACGTTGGCAAAAAACAGGTCGGTATGGATGCCCAGGGGGTCGGCGAGAAACAGGACGCCCGCGGAGCCCTTGCCGTAGTCCAGGTGGTCGTGATAGATCGTTCCTTCGAGGTCGATGTTTCCGGCCAGGTTCAGCAGATCCGAACTGGTATATGCCTCCTGGTTCCAGTAGGCCGTCAGATCGAAACTCCCGGGATTGATCCTCAGGTTGGCTTCGTCCAGGAAGCCGGCCACGTTGTCCTGGATGATGTTCTGGTCCGAATCCAGCCTGATACGCATGAATGATGACACGATTTCACTGATTTCGGCCTCGAAATTCAGGTCGACGCTCTGGGACGGCCGCTGCAACCGGTACCGGGGATCGGTCGCGGGTTGGTCGCCGAAATCCTCTCCGTAATCGACCAGGGAATTCTTTACCATTTCGAAACGGGTCAGGTATCGGCCCCCGAGATAGAGTTTGGCGTTGAGGTTGGCATTGGGCTTGCGCGAGTCGTCACCCTCGGGTGCGGCTGCCGCGGCAACCAGCTTCCCGTCCGGCCCCACGATGACCAGGGAGTTGGAACCCCCGTACGGGTCGGATTTGGTGTCGGGATTCTCGGGGTCGGCGAACCAGGATCCGTCGACGACGAACTTGTATTCATGTTCGCCCTCGCCCAGGTCCTTGACGACCGACCAGTTGCCGTCGCCATCGTTGGCCAATGGTGTGTCCTGGTCGTTCCAGCCGTTGAATGATCCGGCAAGGTTGACGGAACCCGCTCCGGAATCCCGGTAGGTGAACAAGACTCCCCCCTCGACCGCGCGGGGGGCGCCGACCTGGAAATCACCAGCGGGAACCGGTTCAGTCTGTTTCCCGTCCGTGCCGGTGGAGGTGGCAACCGCTGCCGCGGCGGCCGAACCGGTCACTGCGCCGCTGCTGTCCACCGTGACCACGGAGTTGGAGCCGCCGAAGGGATCGGATTTCTTCTCGGGATTGTCCGGGTCCTCCACCCAGTTGCCGTCTTCGATGAACTTGTATTCAAAGGTGCCCGCGTCCAATGCCACAGCCACGGTCCACATACCGGATTCCTGCCGGACGAGGGCGAGATCCTCGGCGTTCCAGTTGTTGAAGTCGCCAGCCAGAAAGACAGCCTGCGCGTCAGGGGCGTTGTATGAGAAAACAATTCCGCCATCGCCCTTGACCGGGGTAGCGGCCAGGGAATGGTCCGGTGGACCGAGGGCCGTCAGAATCAACGCAACGGTCGCGACAATAACCAGGACTCTAGGTGCTTTTGCTAACATGGCCTGCTCCCTACCGATCATTTAATCAATACCAAGCCCTGACCAGCAGCTTGAACTGGTCGCGCAGGTTGGGTCCATTGACACTGTTTTCTCCGGTGAACCAGTCGTTGAAGACCAGATTGTCCGACTGGCCGCCGTCTCCGTATTCGAAAAAGAACTGGGCGTTCGTGCCGATGTCGTAGATCAGCTGTGCGAATGCCGTGTGCCGGGCCTGGGTTTCCTCGTTGACGTTCATGGCTCTCAGGTATCCCTTGAGCCGCGTGGTCAGGTTCACGTTCATGTCGAAACCGTAGGCGGTCACCTGGCGGAAGGTTCCGGCGTCGCGGACGCGGAACTGCATCCGGATCTTGGCCAGGAAATTCTGCACCGACAATTCTCCAAACCACTCGGGGTATGTCCGGAAATCATTGATGGCCGAATCCGCGTCGTAACCGTGCCAGTTCTTGTAGGCGACCCGGGATCTGAAGCCGTTGATGAATTCCATATAGAGTTCACCGTACCATTCGGTCGATGGGCGCAGCCCGCCGCCGGGCTGGTCGGGAATCCGCTGGCGCTGGTCGTCCCAGACGACCTTGGTGGTCACGGCCTTGAGGGGAACCAGCCAGATCAGTTCGGCGTGCTTCTGGATCTTGTTGTATTCGCCGCCTTCGTCGAACCTTCCTGACGTTGTGCTGCGGAAATCCTCCCCGAAATCGTTGTACCAGGAATGGAGAGTGAAATCCCCGATGTGGATGTCACGCTGTTCGATGGCGATGGCCCGCGCCCGGTGGCGCGACAGCCCGAAAATCTCTTCCCGGTAAGGGCTGCGGCTCCAGGCCATTTCCGTGGTCCAGCGGGACTGCTCCAGGTTGATGGGACCCAACCGGAGACCGGTGTTGATCAGGTTCCGGGGACTGAAAGCGACATCGAACGAAAAAACATCGTTATACGTGATCGGCAGCAGTTCCCGCCAGTTGGCCTGGGAATCGTCGGTCCAGTCCTTGCGCGTATACATGACGGCCGATTGGATACGATCGCTCCAGGATTTGTGCCGCAGGCGGAATATCTTGCTGTCTTCACCGTTGGGTAAATCCGCGGCGTAGGGAATGGGGTGGATGTTGCCCTCACTGTCAGGGGGGAACGAGATCGGATCACCGTTTTGGTCCGGTATGAACCTGGTGGTTTGAAAGGTACCCCCGTTGTCGCTGATTATGACAGTTCCGCCAAGGTTCTTGATTCCCAGATCAGTTTCCCAGAAGTCGAGCCGGATTCCCTGGGCCAGGTTGCCGTTTCTCAGTTTGCCGTCGTCCACCAGCCGCAGCAGGGGCTCGTCGTTGATGTAGAACCTGTTCTGACGGTAGAAAAGAAAGGCCTCGAACTTTTTTTGGCGCAGCTTGATGTGCCCCTCGCCGTTGATCCACGGGGGTGCGTAGTAGTCCACCGTGGGGGAGCGGTCGTCGTCACGGTTCGCCTGGGCCCAGATCCGTGAGTAGACCTCGAACTTGTCGCTGGGCCAGACGAAAAACTTCAACTCGGCGAAATGTGAGGGCATTCCGTTATCACCAGGACTGCCGACATGCCAATTGCCGTCCTGCTTTTCGGCGGCGAATATCCCCTCGTAGTACCCCTCGATCTTGGTGGCGGCTTCCGCGGAAAAGGTCGTCAACAGCACAAGGCAGAGAATCGCAAGGATCCGGGGGGCTCGTTTGGTGATCGTTCCCGTCCCCACCATCAGTTCCTCACCGTGAATGAAAGCATGTAGATGTTGCCCAGTGCCTTGTCCGTTTCGATGGAGAAATCGACCTGCCAGTGGTCATCCTGGAGGCCCGCGCCGAGGGTCACCATCGCGTTGTCCAGACCGGCGCGCAGCACCATGGTGTCATAGAACCAGATTTCCGAACCCCCGTTCAGGACGATGTTGTTGAACTCGCCCTCCCGGTTGCGGAAGTCGGCGGTGATCAGAAGGATTTCACGGAACAGATAGCTGCCTCCGGCTGCCCATTCGGTATAGATGGGATCCGGGTCGGACGTACTTTCCAACAGCTGCAGCTCGGTCTCCACCAGGTTGTAGACGGTGGCGCCGAGACTCCAGGCCTCGCCGCTGTCGTAGAGCAGGCCCAGGTCGAAAGAATACCCCTGATCCCCGCCGTTGTAGTTGGGGTCGTTGTATTGCTCGTAGCCCGGGGCGGCCAACAGGAACATTTTCCCGGTGACACCCAGGGAAAGACCTTCGAAGAAAGGCAGGTTGCGGGCCACCGCGAGATTGATGGTATCCTCGGAATAGAGATCCTTGATGCCCAGCCTCACCCAGCTGGCGCCGAAGTGGAAACCGCCCAGGTTCGGCAGGTCGGCCGCGAGGTAGGTATTGGTCAGGTCGGAAATCCCGTAGAGCCAGGAATTGGTCAGCATCAGCGAGACCCGGCTGTCCCGCACGAGTCCGGCGGGGTTCCAGTAGGTGGCGTTGGCGTCATCGGCCAGGGAAACATAGGCCGATCCCAGGGCCTTTGGCCGGGCGCCCATCCGCGCGAAACGGAAATCGGCGCGGGCGGTGGCTGCCGCCCCGGCGATAAAGGCCAGAAGTAGCAATCCGGCGGCAAGGCGGGCGGGGTGTAGGCGCGCGGTCATCGGATCACCGCCACGGGATGGCTGCTGCGGATGGTCCGCTGTCCGCTGCCGAAGTTGTAGGTGACCAGGATCCGCAGGACATAGATGCCGTAGGGAACCGGATTACCGCCGAAATCGGTGCCGTCCCAGATCAAACCGGGTACGCGCCGCGGCACAGGGTCCGTGAGGCTGTTGCCCGAGAAGGGAAAGGTCTGCGCCAGGACGTTCTTGCGGTCCCCGTAGATGTTATAGATCTCGACCGTGACGGTCGCTTCCTCGGTAAGGAAGAAGGAGATCTTGGTGTCGTCATACAATCCGTCACCGTTGGGTGAAAACGGGTTGGGCGAAATTGTTATGCCCGATATGACCTCACCGGGGTCGTAGTTGTTGGCCTCGGTGACGAAGAGTCCGTATGTGCCCACCTCATTGATAGTGGCGGTCACGTTGTTGCCGGTGCTGGTGACGTTGCCGCCGACCAGGATCCAGCGGTCGGATTCGGGATTGTAATGGTACAGCGCGATCAGGTTCTCGTCGAGCCCGGCCGGCACCCAGTCCTGGGGGTAGTGCAGGGATAACTGGAGGTTGCCGGGAACCTCTTTCCCGTAATCGAGGTAACCGCCAAGAGTGTCGGCCGTGGCCAGGAATACCTGGCGGAAAACGCCGATGGGCCGGCCTTCGGGAATGACGGGCGCCTTTTTGACGGCCTTCTCGATGTTGCAGAGGTCCCACTGGATCTGGGCGACGCCGACCAGCGTGTCGGGATCGACCGGTTCTCCGGTCCAGGCTTCGGCGAAATGCCGGTCGATGAGTCTGCGGCGGGTCTTCTCGGGCACGTTGAGAAGGGCGCCGTCAACCTGGAGAAGGAGGATGTCTTCGGTGCCCAGATCAGCGTCCTGCGGTCTGCAGAAAGCATTCTTTTCGATCTGCAGGGTGGTCACCGGGGAGATCGACGTCTTATCCAAAGGATCGGTGGCCTCGACCTCGAATTCGAGGTAACGCGTGCTGTCGATGGGAGAGTAGACAAGGTTGGAATCGAGCCAGCTCGGCAAGATGTCCACGACCCAATTGTCCTGCCCGAGGAATCCCATAGGTACTTCACGGTCCCAACCTTCACCCTCGAATCCGGTGGACCGGTAGCGGAACAAGGCGCGGTCTACCCGGAAATCGTCGGTGATCTTGATGGCCATGGCCAAGGGCGCTTCGAGTATCGGCGCCACCACCGTCACCACCGAACCCTTGCCGCCGGTATCGATAACCGGTGGGCCGGTGTCCTCGAACAGGCTCATCTCGATGGCCACCGGGGTCAGACCGAGTGCCAGACGTTCGAGGGCTTCAGGTGAGTCGTAATCCAGGATTTCTTCCTGGAGCAGTCCGGGTTTGTGGCCGAGGCCCGGGGCCAGGAGTATGTCCATGTAGTTGCTGTCGCGGTCACCGCTTTGTCCGCCGCCGAACTGCCACTCGCTACGGGCTTCCTCCACCCAGCGGATTCCACCAAGCACTTCTTCACCGCCAAAATCATGACTGGCAATGCACACCACGATGTCCCATTTGGCGATGTCCTCGGCAGTGGGATTGCCCATCGCCGCTTTGGATACCAGGGCGGTGACCGTGTCGAGGTGGGGGTCGCTGAGAATGAGAATGTCCTGGTCGTTGCGAAGGGCGTTGTCGCGCCAGGAATCGACGGTGTTCTGCCCGAAAGACGGGATCAGGGCCTTGTACCACCCGTCGCAGATAATGGCCCAGTCCCAGGCGTCCCAGGGTTGGAAAGCGGCCTGGCGCCAGGGCAGGGACGAGGTGGCGCCACCGGGGGCGTTGTCGATGAGGATGTCGATCTTGGTGATGTTGAGGTCGGCGTATAGCGGGCTCCAGTTGGCGGTTCCCGGATCCGCCGGGTCCGGGAAATCGACTATCGACACCTGGAAGGCGATCATGTCGATCAACTCCCCGCCCACATTGGCTTTGGTCTCGAACACGGTCAGGCCCGTCAGATCGAAACCGCCATTCACGAAGACGATGTTGGTGGGATAAGTGTAGAACTTGCGCGCGACCCCGGACTGATTGGGGCCGTGGTCGTCACCCACGGGGTCGGTGACCTGGATGATGGGGTTCACCAGGGCGATTACGTCGATGGTGGCGGTTCCACGGTTGGCCCAGACGTTCTGGCCGTCGAAAGCACTGACGATCAGGTCCTGCGAACCCCCGGGATTGGAGATCGGCACCACGGTCCGGAGGCTGTAAACACCGTCACCCGCAACCGAGTCGCCATGGCCCACGTCACCGTCGTCATACATACGGGTTTCCGGGCTGCCGCCCATGGCGCTCAGGTTGGCCACAATGTCGCCGATGCCGTCGTCCGCGTCGGTGATGAGGGCCTCCAGGATGATGGTTTGGCCCGCATCGAGTTCCTCGGGTGTGACCCGGGTATTTTCCACCGCAGGAGGAGTGGGGAAATCGGTCGGCGGCCGCGGTGCGAATGTCCGGCCCCAGGTTTCCAGGGTTACCGGGCCCAGGGCGGTATCCCAGTCCCCGTCCTCGGGATTGTCCGGGTCGAAGGTCAGGTTGAGGGTTGAATCCTGGGGCGCGGAGTCGAAGGCCGAGCGCTTGACCCCGTCTGCATCCTGGGTCAGGTAGGCCTCCAGCCGCATCGAGTCGGGGAAAGCGGAGCCGAAGATTTCCCGGGGGAGGTGGATTCTGAGCCCGTCGGCATCCTTGGTAACCCATCTTGTCTGAATATTTATGTCGCCATTTTCACCGCCGTCGATGAATTCGATCCAGGCACTCTGATCGAAACTCCAGGCGTCCCAGGTGGAGGGGACGGCGGGATTGAACCGGCGAATATCCCCATAGTCGTTGGCCGAAAATTTGCTGGTCAATACCATGTCGGGCAGGAGGGCGTGCCCGTAACTTACCGGCTGCTTGAAGGGGTCGCCGGTTGCGCCAACGGCGTCGAAATTGGTTTCGATGACCAGGTGAATCTGCATGCCCCCGAAGGTGGACTGGAAGGGGATTTCCAGGAGCAATTCTTCAGGAGTGTTGGCCACGACCAGCGCCGTCAGGTCGGTTTGCTCGAAGGTCTGGCGGTCTTCGGGCTCGTCGTACCATACGGGGTCGGGAATCACCACGAGATCCCGCAGACGTATGTTGGCCTCGTCACCTTCGAGTCCCGCGCTCGTCCCAAAAAAGTTGACCAGTCCCGCTGTACCGGTGGGTGTGAAGGAACTGGCGGCCCGGCCGAAAGGGTCCGAAACCGCGGAGACCGGATTAAAGGTCCCGAGGTTGGCCGGATTGGCCGAGAAACTGATGCTCTGGCCAGGGTCTCCGGTGGGGTTGCCGAACTGGTCGATTGTCTGGGCGCTGACGGTGATCGGGGTCACCAGATCGCTCAAGTTGCTGGGCAATGACATGTTCCAGCCAGCGGTGGGGCCGGCGATCGGGTACAGCGGAAGAACCGTTTCGCCGCTTCCCAGGAAATAGGCTTCCACATCCAGAACCTTGTTCTGGATGACCACGGTGGCGGTGATGTTAAGGACGCCCGCTCCGGTCGCCATGATCAGGCCGGAGGTTAATCCCAGGGAATTGGTCAGATTGGTGGGTTCCTCGAACTGTCCCTTGCCGCTGCTCTCGGAAGTGACCGAAAAGGTCACCGGAATGTTGTTGACCTTGCTTACCTTGCCCGCCGAGTCGTAAAGCTGGGCCCAAACTTTTATCTTGTCGAAATTATCGGCGGTCAGGGTGTCGCGGTCGGCATCAGCCCACAGCAGCACAGTAGTGGGCGAGGGATTCAGGAACGCCACGATGATGCGGCCGGCGATGGGTTCCTTGTTCGGTTGGGCCAGATAAACCCGCAGGACTTCGACCACGGTGTTGCTCATCCAGAAACTTGCGCGGCCGTCGGCGAAACTGACGACGTTGTTGACCGAAGTCTCAAGTGTGTCGCTGTAGAACACGGGGTTGCCGGTGGGGTCGGAGAGGTCGTCCATTTTGCGGACGGAAAGCCGAAAATCCTGCAGCCGGCCATCCAGATCGTAGAGGTCGTCCAGTCCCGCTTCATCCCGCGCCGCCAAGCGAACCTCGGTGCTGTTGAAATCCTCCGTGGCCGGATCGTATTTCGTGGCCAGGGCCTCGGGCAGGGTGTCACCGTCGTCGTTGACGATTTCCAGGTGGGACGCCCGAACAGCGGTCAATGCCAGAACGCCCAGCGAGGTGTCCTCGAGGGTGACATTGAACTCGATCGACCGGGGCACGTAACCCGCGGCCTCCATTTCTAGCAGGTACCGGCCAGGGCCAAGGAAGCTGGCGATGGTGTCGCCCTCGGCAGCCACGCTGTCGGCGACCATCACGAACTCGGTATTGCGGTCGATGAATCGCCAGTAGGTCTTGACCTCGGGACCCTCAAAGGAAACGGTCCCTGTCACATATGCAGCCAGGGGCAGTTCGACGGCGATCCCTGTGACATCCTGGCCGCCCGTGACTTCGACAGGCACATCGGTGGGGGCATAGATCCCGATGAGGTCGCCCCTGTTCGTATTGGCCGAAAGTGTGAAACTGCCGTCGATGGGTGTGAAGAATTCGAAGGGCCCTCCTTCGCGCGGAAAACCCGAAAAAGAGAGTTCGTTGCCTTCGCTGTCCAGGAAGTAGATGGTGCCAGCCTCGCCGTCACCCTCGAGGAAGGAAACGGTGCCGCTGACTTCTATATGGCGGTCGGGTGCGAAGTCGATAGAGGTCTGATCCTCACCCGCGACCACAGTTACAGGAATTTCAGCGGTGAAATATGTCGCTGCCGTCACTGCGACTATATAATTTCCGCCCTCTTCCACGAAAAAGGTGTAGGGGCCTCCACCCTCCGCGGTTTCCTGGGTTTGGAGAACTGCACCGGCGGCGTCTTCCAAAGTTATGACACCGATTCGTTTGGTGTCGCCCGCGGCGAAGGTGACGGTGCCCCCGATGGCGGTGGCCTTGACCAGGTTCTGATCAGAGCCCGTGACCTGCTGGCTCTCTGCCACCACCACTTCCACTGTGTCGGAAAAATACCCGAGCGCACTGGTGGTGACCTCGTAGGTTCCGGCGGGAAGCCGGTGGAGTTTCCAGGTGCGTTTGCCATCGGCGGTGGTGGTCATCGAAAGCGGGGCGCCGATTTCACGACCCGGGAAATTGATGAGTTCGGCCTGGACCGTGACCGGCCCGGTTCCGGGATCCTGGGGCAGGGTGACCGTGCCTTCGATAGTGGCGTCCGCGGGATCGGGCTGGCCGTCGCCGTCGGCGTCGATCACCGAGGGACTGAGGTTGACCAGCTTGATCCTGGCACTCAGATCGCCGTCCATTCCATCGTTGTCCGGAGCACTGTCGAAACCGTTGCTGTCGGGGGAATCGATGCCGGCAATGGCGACCATCTTGATCACTGCGTTGGCGGGCACTCCGCCGCCCTCATTGGGATAGATGGCGGTCCAGGGCAAGGCGAATTCCGCATTGGCCCAGAACGGCAACTTGCGTTTGTCGTCGAAGGGGGTCGTGGGCTTTCCGCCGGTGGTCTGATGGATATTTACCCGGGCGGCAAGGGGGATCATGGTGCCGCCGTCGCCGGTCACCAAGTGGGCCCGGGGCGGAGGGCCATTGGGAGTATCTTCAGCAAGCCGGCCGAGAACCAGTTCGAACCGGTGGCCGGCGGACATTTCGAAATTACCGGCCAGGGAGTCGAGGACCGATGCCTCCGAAGGACCTACGCCCCGGTCCAGGTCCACATAGATCCGAAGGGCTTCCGAAATAATGGTGCCGAAATCCTGGAAGGTAACCGCGACATAGAGACTGTCCTGATCCCAGGTGCTCCACAGATGCAGGATGTTCGAAGTTTGTCTGATGTCGTCATGACTGTCATCGACCACCAGATCGGCGGGATCCCAATCCAGGGTGTCGACGGGGGTGATGGCTCCATCGATGATCGGCAGGTGGAAGGGAACGGCGACCGCGATTGAGGCCAGCAGAAGAACCATGATCACGACCGGGAGTTGCAAGGCGCGGGCGTGAGAAAGGCCAGGTGCGATATTCATAGTTGAGGGAATCTACCGCATCGGTGGTATGTGATTCAATCGAATTCCACATATATGCCCATTTTTTAACAGGAGAGTTTGTGAATTGTTGTTTGACGGATGAATTGGGTGTATGGTCCCGGCCATGAATAAGTTGCCGCGCCCAAATATTTGTCGCAGATCGATTTTCATTCTCATTGTATTGAGTATGATTGGCGGACTTTTGTCCTGCGGCCGCATCGACCGCAGCCGCAGCGTCATCGTCTGGGAACAGATGGATCCGCAGGAGCAGATCTTCTTCGACCAACACGTGGCCGAATTCCAGCTCCGGCACCCGGAATACGCGGATTTCACCATCGAACGTGTTCACTACCGCACCGAGGATCTCCAGACCCAGTTCCAGACCGCCGCCCTCGCCTACGGCGGCCCCAACCTTGTCTACGGGCCGGCGGACAAGATCGGCCCCTATTCCATCATGGGGCTGTTGATGCCCGTGGAGGAGTTGCTTCCCCAGTCGGAAATCGATCGTTTTGATCAAGTGGCGCTGCCGATCCTGGACGGACATGTGTGGGGGCTGCCCGACCAGATCGGGAACCACCTGACACTGGTGGCCAACAAGGGGCTGGTTTCCGAAATCGCGACCGACACCGACACCTGGATCAAACAGCTGGCGGAATTGACCGTGGATGAGGACGGCGACGGGAGACCCGAACAATACGGCCTGGTGTTCAACCTGCTGGAACCGTTCTGGCTCGTTCCCTGGCTGGGCGGTTTTGGTGGCTGGGTCATGAACGATGAATCCTGGCCGACCCTGGACTCCCCGGCCATGGTGGGGGCCCTGACCTTTCTCAGTGACCTGAAACAATCGAAAGTCGTGCCCCTGGAGTGCGACTACCCCTTGGCCGACACCATCTTCAAGGAAGGCCGCGCGGCCTACATCATCAACGGGCCCTGGTCCTGGGAGGGCTACCGATCGGCCGGGATCGATATTCAGGTCGCCAGCATTCCCCTGGTCTCCGCCACGGGGCTGTGGCCCTCGCCTATGACATCGGCAAAGTGTTATTCCATAAATCGTTACATGGATGAAGCTACCCGCCAATGCACCGCCGATCTGCTCAAGTGGCTGACGGGCACCGAGGTCCAGATCGCCTTGGCCAAGGGGCTGAGCGTGCAGCCCAGTGATCTGCTCGCGGGCCAGGACCCCGGGATCGTCAATGACGAGGTACAATTGGCCAGCCGCGAGCAGATCGCCAGGGGGCGCCTGATGCCCATCGTGCCGGAAATGCGCGCGGTGTGGGACGCCATGCGCCCCAGCTACCAGAGCGTCATGAACGGCGAGCTCAGTCCTGAAGACGCGGCCCCGGCCATGCAGAAAAGGGCCACCACGATGATCGAAAGGATGCGCGAATGAGCGCCCGCCGGACCCAAAACCGTCTGGCCTTCTGGTTCCTGCTGCCCAGCGCGGTGGTCCTGCTGGGCGTGGTGGCCTATCCCTTCTTTTTCAACGTCTACATTTCGCTGACCAATTGGAACATGTTCCACTTCCGCAATCCGGAAATCATTGGCCTGACCCACTATTTCCGGCTGTTCGCCGAAGAGGATTTCTATCGCATCTTCGGCAAGACCATTGCCTGGACGGCCATCAACCTGGTGTTCCATTTTACCCTGGGACTGGGGGCGGCCCTGCTGCTAAATCGCAAACTGCCCGGCCGGAACATCTACCGCGCCCTGCTGATTCTGCCCTGGGCCATGCCCCAGTACATTTCGGCCCTGACCTGGCGCGGCATGTTCAACGTGGAATACGGGGCCGTCAACCTGATTCTGGGCAAGATCGGTATCGGGGCGGTGCCCTGGTTCACCAACGAGTTCTGGGCTTTCATGGCGCCGGTGATCACCAACATCTGGCTCGGGTTTCCTTTCATCATGGTGATCGCGCTGGGCGGTTTGCAGAGTATTCCAAAGGAATTGTACGAGGCCGCGCGCATCGACGGGGCGGGGCCGGTGCGTCAGTTCTACAGCATCACCCTGCCCATGCTCAAACCGGTTCTACTGCCGGCGTTGGTGCTGGGCACCATCTGGACCTTCAATAATCTCAATGTGATGTGGCTGGTCACCGACCAGGGGCTTCCGGCGGACAAAACGCATATCCTGGTCACCTATGTTTATAAGGCGGCCTTCCAGTACTACCGTTACGGGTACGCGGCCGCGTTCAGCGTGTTCATTTTCCTGGTCCTGGTATTCATCGTGAAGGGCTACAACCGCGCAGCGCGCGAGGAGGCGTATTGATGGCCCGGAGGATAACGGCAGGAAGAATCTGGAGTCACGTTTGGGTGCATGCGCTGGTGTGGATGTTCGTGCTGTTTTCCATTTTTCCCATCCTGCAGATTGTCGGCATCAGCCTGCGTCCGGGAGACCAGCTTTACAGCACGGATCTGAAGCTCATTCCCGACAATCACACTTTTGCCGCCTACCGGATCATGCTCACGGAAAAGCCGTTCCTGCTCTGGCTGCGCAACTCGCTGGTGGTGTCATTGGGAACGGCCCTGATCGGTGTGGCCCTGGCCAGCCTCGGGGGATTCGCCCTCTCGCGCTATCGCTTCACCGGGCGGGGCGCCGCGTTGCAGGGCATCCTGATGACCCAGATGTTCCCCGCCACCATGCTGCTGCTGCCCCTGTATCTGATGATGCGCAAGTTCCACCTGGTCGATACCCTGGGGGGCGTGATGATCGCCTATGTGGCCACAGCACTGCCCTTCTGCATCTGGACCATGAAGGGTTACTACGACACCATTCCCGCTGCGCTCAATGAAGCCGCCCTGATCGACGGGTGTACCCCTTTCCAGGCCTATTTCCGTGTGACCCTCCCATTGAGCACACCGGCCCTGGTCATCACGGCCCTGTTTTCATTCATGACCGGGTGGAGTGAATTCATGGTCGCCAGGGTGATGCTGGCCAGCAAGGAGCTCATGACCCTGCCCCTGGGGTTGGAATCATTGTTCACCACCTACCAGACCGAATGGGCCAATTATGCCGCCGGGTCGCTTTTGGTGTGCATTCCCGTGGTGGTCCTATTCCTGGTGCTGAACAAATATCTGGTCTCGGGGCTGACTTTGGGAAGTGTCAAGGGGTAGTGATGCCCTGCTGTCAAAAAACAGCCCCATTAGTCCAAATCATTAGAGAAAATGTAAATTATCTGTAACTTATCGATATTTTTCATACCAAAGGGTGATATTTAACGCTCAATATGATAGGATCAATGCAAACAGGGTGGTGCAATATCAACCGGATCCCCGCTGAACACACTGTTTGAGGGCTTTTTGGTCGAATTGCATGAATTCGCCACACTGATTTTATTCCACCCAACACCCTACCTAGGAGGGGTTCATATGCGTTTTTCTAAGGTGATTCTTTCTGTCCTCTGCCTTGCCCTGATTCCCGTGGTGGCCAGCGCCGTGGTGATCAACGAAGTCCGGGGCGACCAGGCCGGCACTGACAACGACGAGTACTTCGAACTTTTCGGCACACCCGGTGAAAGCCTTGACGGCATGACCTACGTGACTGTCGGTGACGGCACCGGCGGCAGCGGCGTTATCGAAACCGCCGTCGATCTGACGGGTATGGTTATTGCCGCCGACGGTCATTTCCTGGCCGTGGAAGCCAGCTGGACCGCCACCTGTGGCGATACTCCCGACATGACCACCTCGCTGAACTTCGAGAACAGCGACAACGTGACCCACCTGCTGGTGACCAACTTCATCGGTTCCGTTGGTGACGACATCGATGTCGACGACGACGGCATCATCGACAATCCTCTCTGGGATTCGGTTGTTGACTGCTTGGCTCTGATCGAGTCCGTCGGTTCCGGCGATCTGGTCTATTGCGATACCGGCCTCGGCCCGGACGGATCCTACGTTCCTGGCCATGCCGTGCGTTGTGACACTTTCTGGAAAATGGGCGATTTCACCTTCTGTGCGCTGGACACCCCTGGCATGTCCAACGTTGATACGTGTGTCGTCGGTACCGTGGAAACTTCCTTCGGTGCCCTGAAGTCCATGTACCGGTAAAACTTACCGCAGTACCCGGCACCGCCCCGCCTCCTTCCGGAGGCGGGGCGTTTTTGTGTGTTGCGGTGTTTACTTGATTCGTCTCAAGTGCCACAGTATCAGGGCGATTGAAAGGGTGTTGAGTGCGCCACCGGCTTCGGCTGGAATCCTCTTGAAATGGAAATCCCCGGGATGGTCGGATCATGAAAAAGATGCCCAGAAAACTGGTTTGGACGTTGGGGATCATCCTCGGTGTGGTTCTGGTGGTGGTAGTCGGTCTCCGGCTGTTCTTCCCGGCGGAAAAGGTCCGGGACATGGCCGTGAACATGGCCAGCGAAAAACTGGGCCGGGAAATTTCCGTAGGGGATGTCGGCCTGTCCTTTGCCGGTGGGCTGGGGGTTCAGCTCGCGCAGGTAGAGATTGCGAATCCTCCCGGGTTCTCCGGTGAGCCAATGCTGTTCGCGGAAAACATCGATCTGAAACTCCAGCTTTCACCTTTGGTCCGGGGCGAATTCCAGGTCAACCGGCTGGTCATCGAAAGGCCCCGGGTGCGGCTGGTCAAGCGAGCGGACGGCACCGATAATTTCACCTTCGAAATGCAGGGGAAATCCGAGACCCCCGGCGGGGGCTCGAAGTCCGATGGACAAAGTGGGCAGGCCGAAGTCGCCGTCAGTTTCGATCGCCTGGAAATCCATGACGGCAGTCTCGTTTTCAGTGACGAAGTAACCGGCCAACAGGTTGACCTGGCCGGATTGAAACTGATGTCGGGTTTGACGAATCCGAGGCCGGGCGTGTTCCGTTCGTCGGGGCAGCTTCAGGTGGACAGCCTTTTGGTGGCCGGGGAGAAACCCTTGCCGGCTTTGGGGGCGGAGCTGGATTATGATCTCTCTTTCGATGCCGACCGACAGGTTGTCGAGTTGACGCAGGGGGATCTGCAGATAAACGGCCTTCCTTTAAGTTTTACGGGCAATTTGACCACTTTGCCGGACAGCCTGCGCGCGGTGGGCGAAGTGCGGATCGAAAACATCGCCCTGACCGATCTCTTTGCTTTCCTCACCCCCGAACAGATGGTTCCGTTGGAACCCTTCACCATCGCCGGCGAGGTGTCGCTGAAGGCCGATCTGGATTTCGATCAAATCCGTGCCGAACCGCTGGCGTATGAAGGCCAGATCAAGGTTGCCGGGCTGCGGGCGTCCAGCCGCGATATCCAGGGGGAACTTCGGGTCCAGGAAATCCGGGTCGATTTCAGGGCCGACGAATTGAAGGTTGCAAGTGAAGGCGGCGCCTTTGCTGACCAGCCGCTGGACCTCACCCTGACGGTGGTGGATTTCGAAGACCCGAAGGTGGACGGCGCCGTGTCGGGTTCCATCGACTTGGCTTTCGTGAAGCCTTTTCTGCCTCCGGAGCAAAAGGGTGATCTGGCGGGCCTCTGCAATCTCGAGGCGACTTTTTCGGGCCGCACGGAAAACGTGGAGGAGATGGACTATTCCGGCAGCGTCATCTTCCAGGATGTTTCCTACCGGGATCCCGCCCTGCCCGACGCCCTGGAAAAGTTGAACGGGTCGGTGAGTTTTGATCCGGGCTCCGTCACGGTGGAAAAGCTGGATGCCGTTTTCGGCGCGGGGGATCTGTCCCTGACCGGAAAGCTCGTCGATCATCTGCCCTATTTCCTGCCGGAGGAAAAGGACAATCGCGACGCCTTGCCGAAACCCAGCTTCACGTTTGAAGTTCGTTCGCGCCGGATCGACATCGACAAGCTGTTTCCCGCCGCGACTCCCGGGGCCGCGCCGTCCACCGCGCAGGTGGCGGCCCTTTCGGACACCATCGGGGCCGAACCCATACCCGACATGCTGTGTCAGGGCACCATCAGCGCCGATACATTGATCTACAGCAAGGTTGCCTTCACCGGGGTTTCGGGAAAGATCAGGTTGAAGGACCGGATCCTGGAGACCTACGCCGTGACCGCCAACGTGTATGGCGGCCGCGCCCGCGGGAAAGTGGCCATTGATCTGAACAACCTGAATGATCCCGGATACAGCGGACTCTTCGAGGCGAACGGCATCGAAGCCGACAACTTCATCACCCGTTTTGCCGAGTTCGGTGGCGGGGTCCTGTTCGGCGAGGCGGGCCTGAGCGGCAGTTTCAGCGCCAAGGGGCGTGATCCCGACCGGATCAAAAGCACCATGACCATGGAATCGAAGGCCTCATTGACCAGCGGGAAAGTCGTGACGGGTGATTTCGTGGATTCGTCCCTGGGCTCCCTGGCTGCCAGGTTGGGTGGGAAACTGGACAAGGAACAGGCACTGAAGGACCTGACCACCCTGATCAAGGTCGAGAACGGTCGGGTGGGTCTTGACCAGTTCAAGACGAAACTGGGGTCGTTCGGCGACCTCTCCCTTGGGGGTTCCTACGGTTTTGACGGGGACCTGGACTACAAGGGATCGCTCCTTTTGTCCAAGGACCAGACGGCCCGACTCTATGCCAGCGGCGGTCTGGTGGGGACGGTGGCCGGAATGTTCGGCGATAAATCGGAACGGCTGCGCCTGCCCCTGACCGTGGGGGGAACCACGACCAGCCCCACCATGGGCCTCGATTTCACCGAGTTTTCCAACAACATAAAATCCCAAATCTCGAACCAGGTGAAGGATGATCTTAAGAACGAGGTGAGCAAAAAGCTCAAGGGGCTGTTCGGAAAGTAGCCGGGAAATAGTTCTGGATTGAACTCAATCAAGAATATTTTCTGATAATTTTTGCGATAAAGGCTTTAAAATTATCAAAAGCTTGACATTTTTGCTCTGGATTGATAGGATTCGCCCAAGTTTGGGGTGAGGGTGGGAGCTGCCGGTATTTCATTTTCTATATTGCCTTCCATTTTCACCATTAGTGCAATCATTTGGATGTCTCTACTAATTCGGAGGGCTCAGCCATGTCCAGATTCGGTTACGTTTTTCTGTTGCTCGGGATCATTCTGCTCGGGGTAGTGGGTTGTTCCACGGAAGACAGTTCTACCCCCGTCTCCCTGAAGATGAATTTCAGTTCATCCCTGACGAAGGCCATCGGGCCCAGTGAAATCGTCCTGTGCCTGGATGTTTCCGACAGTGTTTCCAACGAAGAACTCACGGATGTCCTGAATTCCGTAGGTGCCTGTATCAATAATCCCGAACTGATTCCGCAGGACGGTATGGTTGCCCTCGGGGCCCTGGTTTACGGTGATACCATCGGAATGGTCCTCGATGGCCTGGTCCCGGTCACACCGGAAAATCTCCAGAACATCATCAATCCGGCCCTGACCGCCCTGCTGACCGACCGCCTGGTACCCACCAACGGTGTCGATCTTGCCGGTGCTCTCTATGGTGCCCTGGCGGTTATGTCAGCCAAGACCACCCAGGATCAGCATATTCTGCTGGTGGGAACCGGCGAGGCCGATGATGCGATTGCCATTAGTGAGGCCTGTGCCGCGGTTCAGGCGGCGGGTGTCATGAATTCCGCGCTTCTGCACGGGGATTCTCCCACCCACCACACCCTGTTGGAGGGTTGCGTGGATGCGACCGGCGGATATTTCCAGCTGGCCAATGAAAATCTCGAGGGCGCCTGCACCATCGCATTGAAGTACATGCTCGTGGTCGAGATGTTCGTGAAGCCGGAAAGCGCTGAATTGATGCAGGGCAAAGAACACAACGTCACCGCCACCATTTTCCGGGGCGAAGACGCGGCCGAATTCCCGGTTGTGGGACATGATGTCAGTTACACCATTTCCGAGGGTCCGAACACCGCCGGGGCGGTTGTCGTAGCCACCGATTCCACCGGTGTGGCGACGTTCACATACACCGGCGACGGCGGTTCCGGAACCGACACCATCGCAGTTTCATCACTGCACCCCGGCACCGGCGCGGCCATGATCGATACGGTGACGGTGACGTGGTTGAACACTCCTCCGACCTGTGACGCCGGCGGTCCCTACCTGGTGACTGTCGATGCCGACACGATGATGATCCAACTGGACGGCTCGGGTTCCGCCGACGCCGACGGCGACACCCTGACCTACATGTGGTCCGTCGCTTTCGAGGGCGGCACTCTCGATGACGCCACGGCGGTCAATCCCATGTTGACCCTGACCGGCAACGCCTTGTGCGCCGACTCCCTGATGGTTGATCTGATGGTCAAGGACAGCTCCGATTCCTCGATGTGCCAGGCTGTTGTCACGCTCGACGACATGCGCGCGCCGATCATCGAAGTCCGTGACGAGCCGATCGCCTTGTGGCCGCCCAACCACAAGTACCACACCATCACTCCTGAGATGGTCTTTGAATCCGCTGAGGATGCCTGCGGCAACCCCATCGATCTGTCCGATGTCCAGGTGGTTTCGGTCAGCAGCGATGAGCCCGAGGACCACAAGGGCGACGGCAAGACCATGGACGATATCGTCATCGACTGCCCCAACCAGGTCATGCTGCGCGCCGAGCGCATGGGCGGCGGCCAGGGTCGGGTCTATACGATCAACTACCGGATCACCGGTGAAAACGACGTCGATACCGATGTTGAATTCAAGGTTGTCGTACCCCACGACAGCTCGGGCAGGGAAGTTGTCGAAAGAGAAGGCATGGGCTACACCGTCACCCCCGACTGCGGGGACGACGACTAGTTCCGCCTATCCCTCCGAAAATGCAGGCCGGAAGCGTTACAGCTTCCGGCCTGTTTTTTTGATCCGGAATTTATCCCTGCGGTTCAACGCAGGAACAGCAGCGCTCCGCCACCCACCGCAATCGCGATGCCGAAAAGGCTCAGGGGCGAGGGCCGGTCGCGGTATACCAGCCAGGCGGGGACGACCACAAAAATCGGCACCATGCCCAAGAGCACCTGGGCGATGCCGGCTTCGGTATTCTTGATGGCCACCAGGGATATCCACACCGAAATGAACGGCCCCATGAGGATGGCGACAATCAGCGACGAAACACCCCTCCGATCGCGCAGGCCGTCAAGGGTGCCGCGGATGTCCAGCCGGGGAACGACCGTCAGCCAATAGAAGACCGTGGCCCAGGTCAGGCGGATCAGGGTCGCGCCCAGAGGTTCCACGCCCGCGCTGCCGGAAGACATCCCTGTCATGCCCATCTTGGCCAGAACGCTTCCCACTCCCTGGCCCAGCGATCCGACCAACGCCAGCAGCAACCCTGTCTTCAATACCTTGCGGGGTAAATCACCGAATGTGCCGGTGCCTTTGTCTTTGCCCAGGGTGGCGGTCATCACTCCGGCGATGACCACGATGATCCCCGTAATGGCCCACAGGTTGAGATGTTCTCCAAGCACACTCCAGGCGATGATCGTCGTATAGACGGGAGCCAGCGCCATCATGGTCATGCTGCGCCGGGGCCCGACCAGGGTGAAGGCCCTGAACAGTGCCGAATCGCCGATGGCCAATCCCGCGACACCACTCAGTCCGATCCACATCTGGTCCTGCCAGGCCAGGCTCTCGGGCCAGATACTTCCGTAGAGAAAAAGGTGCATGGAACCCAGACACAGGGTCGCGCCGGGTAGGCGCAGAAGGTTGACCGTGGTCACGCCGAGCCTTTGACCGGCCGTGGTAAAAAAGACACTGGTCCAGGAAAAGATCAGGGCGGCCAGGATGGCCATGCTCTCGCCGAAATAGGGGAAGGATGGGTTCAATGCGGGATCCGATCCAGGGTGGAAGTGGCGGTATCATCCTGTCAGGTCAGTCAGATTGCCATTTGAAGAAGGTCAGAAGTCCCCGATTACGCAACCCTTTGTTTCCGCTGAAAATGCTGCTTGAATTTCACAAAAAATGGCTATATTTGACTTGTCTAATAATTAACAGGACCGGGATCGTTTTCTTCAGTGACTGGCGGGGCAACGACCTATGATCCTCGGGACGGGCATCGATCTCTGCGAAGTAGCGCGCATGCGGGCCAAGATTCAGGCCCCGGCGGATGAATTCGTCAACCAGGTCTTCCTGCCCGGGGAAATCGCCTATTGCGGGACCAAACGCCATCCCGCCGAGCATTTCGCGGCCCGTTTCGCAGCCAAGGAAGCGGTGGTCAAGGCTTTGGCCGGCACCGGCGGCGTTGGTTCCTTTTGGCGGGACATCGAAATCATGAACGAACAGGATGGGCGACCGGTCGCCAGACTGTACGGCCGCGCGAAAGAATTGGCGGATGCCCAGGGTGTCCGCCGTGTTTTTGTGAGCCTGACCCACACCCGGGATCTCGCGGCAGCCACCGCGATCCTGGAGGGATGAAATGGAATCCAATCAGCATCAACCGGGGGCGAAGATGAGCAACACACCGACGTACGAAGAGGCGATCAAGGGCTTCGGCTGGGGCCAGGTGGAAGAGGAACTCGGTTACAGCAAGGACGGTCCCATCAACATCGGCTGGTATTGCACCGACCGTATTTGCGAGATGGGTCTGGGCGACAAGCCGGCCCTGATCTGGGAAGGTTTCAGGGGCGACCAGAGGACCTACACCTTCGACGAAATGCGGGTCCTGACCGACACCTTCGCCGCCTGGTTGCAGGACCTCGGCGTCGAGCCGGGGGAACGGATTTGCCTGTTCATGGACCGGCTGCCCGAACTTTATTTCGGCGTGCTGGCGGCTTTGAAGATGGGCTGCA
>JAUVII010000078.1 GCA_030592845.1 Candidatus Krumholzibacteriia bacterium
AGCGACTGGTCCCTCGGCTACCGGGTGGACAACAGCCGTATGGCGGTCCTGGACCGGCAGATCCTGTTCGTGGGTGAAGGGCAGGGGGATTACAATCAGGATGGGGATTTTGTGGGCAAGGGCCAGGGGGCCTACACCGTGGTCCTGGCGGCCACCGACGAGATGGTGGCCACGACCGCGGTTCGGGCCGATTTGAACTGGCGCCAGGGGTTCCAATTCCTAGGGGCCGATCGCTGGTATGGAGCCTGGTCCAGCCTGGCCCTGGCTTCGGTGGAAAGCCGCAGCACGACCGATGATGTCCGGGGCCTGTTGACCCTCGACCCGAAAATCCTTTTCGACCCGGAGAACACTGTTCTGGGTGATCTGATCTATACCCAGGAGCTGACCTTTTTAAAGAACGTCCGCACTCTCGATGTGCGGGGAAAGTTCGACTTCCGCCAAACCCTGGACCGGCAGTTTGCCGATCATCCCGAAGACAGGGTCAAACGCAGCTGGCAGGCCAACGCCAACCTCAATATCTCACGCAGATCGGCGGTCACCCTGCTTTGGGCCCGCCAGGATGAACGCCGTTACAGCGATGAAAGCTCCTCCAGCGCGCGCAGCAGTTTCGTGGTTCTGACCAGACGCTACGAACTGGGCTACAATTACAATCCCACCACCAATTTGCGGTTGGGCCTGCAGGGGGAATTCATTACCCGGGACGGGCAGGTGTCGGGAGTTTCCCAGGAGGAGTTGGCCCTGCGCCCCAACTTGCGCAGCCGGTTCAAGCGTTCCTGGACCCTGCAGGCGGAATTGCGGATTTCCGATGTGAAGAGCGACGAACCGCAGGGTGTATTGCGGCCCTGGTTCTTTGCCCTTCCCGGTCGGAACGTGGAGTCTTCCCTGCGTCTGGCCTGGGACCCGACGGAATTCCTGGCCGTATCGGCCAGCTGGTTCACCCGCAAGAAAACCGAAGGGAGGTGGCAGCATGACTTGCGTCTGGAAACAACAGCGAGATTCTAGAGGACTCCGGACCTCCGGAGTATTCTCGGCCGTGGTCGTTTTCCTGCTTTGGGCGGGATCCGCCCTGTCGGCCGCCTCCGACCCGTCCATCCAGTTCGCCCAAGGTTGGCACCCCGAGAGGCAGGAACGGGAATGGCTCGACCAGGACAGGGGCTGGTTCCGGTCCCTGCCTTCGGCTGCGAAGTTCCATGACTCCGTACCAGCCGGACCCGATTCCCTTTCCTGGCAGGTACTGGATCCTGAGGCCCTGAGCAGGCTCCGGAAACTTGTCGCCGCGGCGGCGGCCGCCAGCGGAGATACCATGCCCGTGGTGCGGACGGTCGCCTCACGGCTCCGCGACCGCTGGATGAACCGGGGATATCTGACCGCCGCGGTGGTTTCCCGGGGCGATACCCTGTTGGTTCATCCGGGACCGGTCTGGACCATCGGCACCCTGGAATACGGCGGAGACGATTTCCCGGGACGCAATCATTTGTTGGCGACCTGGCTGCCGCGTTCTGGTGATCGTTTCAAACCCGGGGAATGGAACCAGGGAATCGACATGGTCCTTTTGGGAGCGGGTGAGGCTGGTTATCCGTTCCCCCGGTGGGTCACCCGTGAAGTGGAGCTTGTTCCCGGGAACCATACCGTCACCATCAAGGCCATTCTTTTACCGGGAAACCTGGCCTATATCGGACCTGTCACCAGTGACCTGGATGAGGATAGGGCCGCCCGTTTCCTGGCCAAAAGCTCGGGCCTCAATCAGGGACAGTTATTCCGGCATTCGGATCTGGACAGGGCAAGACAGAGACTTCTGGCCCGGGACCTGTACACCACGGTGGACGAACCCCGGGTCTACCTGACCTCCGCCGGTGACACGGTGGGGGTTCACATCCCGGTTGTGCCGCGACGCAGGATCAACCGCCTTCAGGTCGTATTGGGCCTGAGCCGGCGCGAGGATGGTTCAGGGAGCCGGATCAGCGGCGAGGTGGATCTGCGCCTGCCCAACATGGCGGGGACGGGACGCAGTCTTCAGGTGGGCTGGCGTGATGACGGCAACCGGCGCTCCCGTTTCGGGTTCTCGTACCTGGAACCGATGGCCTTTGGCACACCCCTTGATATGGGGTTGGCCCTGGATAACGAGGTGGAAGAGGAATCCTACACCCGTTTCAAATTGGACAACATCTGGCGTTTGCCCGTGGTGGCCCTCTGGGGTGTTGAACTGGGTGTGGGTTGGGACCGCGTGACCTATCCCGTGGGCAGTCTGGAGCGGACCAGCCGTGTTCGGGCCCGAGGTGCGGTGCTGCACCGTCGGGGCGATCGGACAAAGAGCGGATGGGAGGGATTGTTCGCCATCGAAACAGGCAGGCGGTCGGCGGCCCTGCGTTCCGCGGAGGAAGAGGAGACACCCGCCACTTCCCAGTTGGCCGAATCGGTGACCCAACGCATTTTCGAGGTGGATTCGGCAGGGGAACTATGGCTGGGGAGAACTCTCAGTCTGGCCGGCCGGGCCTCATTCAGGCAATTGACGGGGGGGGAACCCAATGTGCCCCTCGCCGAACAATTCCGGTTTGGGGGCGCCGCCTCCCTGCGCGGTTACCGTGAGGACGTTTTCCATGGGTCAGTGGCCGCCTGGGGCAGTGTGGAAGTCCTGATCGGCCGTCCCGGCGGGTCCCGTCTTTACACCTTCTACGACCTGGGGTATTTTGAATTCCGGACCCTCGATCCACTGGCGGCCAATCCGGACGATCTTTTGCAGATCCGCGGGTGGCCACGGGGTTACGGGCTGGGTATCCTGGCGGTGACACCTGCCGGGGATATTTCCCTGGCCGTCGGCTTTCCCGGCACGGTGGATTTCGATCAGGCCAAATTGCACGTCACCCTGCTGGAAACCTTTTAAGTCCGGAGAGTCATGGACCGTGATTCCGCCGCCAAGAAGATGGGCCGCCTGAAGGCCGAAATCTCGCGCCACAACGAGTTGTACTATCAAAAGGCCGAGCCGGTCATTACCGACGTGGAGTATGACGCGTTGGAGCGGGAGTTGAGTGCGCTCGAAAACCAATTCCCCGATTTGGCGGTCACAGACAGTCCCACCCGCGAAGTGGGCAGCGACCGTGACGCCAACTTTCCCAGCGTTGCCCACAGCCGTCCCATGCTCAGCCTGCAGAACAGTTACGAACTTGCCGAAGTGGAGGCGTTCGACCAACGGGTACGGAAGGAATTGCGGAGTGCGGCGGACGAAGAGGGGTCCGTCTATTCCCTGGAGCCCAAAATGGACGGGGTGGCCCTGGCCGTCCGCTATAAAGACGGCAGGTTGTTTCTCGGCCTGACCCGGGGAGACGGACGTCACGGCGACGACGTCACCGCCAACGCGCGCACTTTTCGTGAAATCCCCCTTGATCTTGAACCTGGCTGGCAGGATGTCTTTCCTGGACCCGAGGTTCGCATGTTTGAAGCGCGTGGGGAGGCGTTTTTGACTTTTTCCCGCTTCCAGGCCCTGAACCTGGAACGGGAGGCCGCCGGTCAGGACAGCCTGGCCAATCCACGAAACGCAACGGCGGGCACCCTCAAGACGCTGGATGTCGATGAAGTCCGCCGGCGGGAATTGTCTGTCTTTTTCTACCAGCTTTTTCCTCTTTATCCGGAAGATCCGGATAAACAGCAGACAGCCGATGGAAATCTGGAGTTCTCCGACCATTTTTCGGAAATGAAGGCCCTGGAAACCCTGGGTTTGCCAGTTAATCCTTTTCTTAAGAAAGCTTCGCAAATATCTGGAATTGAAGCAATTCTGAAAGAACTTGAGACGCAGCGCCCCCATCTGGATTACCAGATCGATGGCGTGGTGATCAAGGTGGCGGACCGGAAATCGCAGTTGAAGCTCGGTGCCACCGCCAAGGCTCCCCGTTGGGGCCTGGCCTTCAAATTCGCGGCCGAGGAGGCCGTCACCCTCCTGCGGGATATCACGTTGCAGGTGGGACGCACCGGCGTGATCACACCCGTGGCGGAATTGGAACCCGTGGAACTTGCGGGCACGACGGTCAGTCGGGCGACGTTGCACAACTGGGCGGAAATGGAGCGCAAGGACATCAGGATCGGAGACCGGGTCGTGGTGGTCAAGGGCGGGGACATTATTCCCAAGGTTCTCAGGGTCCTCAAGGAACACCGGAACGGGAAAGAACGATTGCTGGCCGCTCCCGGGGTCTGCCCGGTATGTGGCCATACCACGGGTCAACAGGATAACGAGGTGGCCCTGCGTTGTCTGAACCCCCTTTGCCCGGCCGTGGTGGCCGGCCGCCTGCGGCATTTCGCCTCACGGAACGCATGCGATATCGACGGCCTGGGCGATCGTTCCATCGAGCTTTTTCTGGAATTGGGATTGATCCGCGGCCCTGCTGATCTGTTTGGACTCGATCCGGCGGTTCTGTCGGAACTGCCGGGTTGGGGTGAAAAATCCGCCCAACGTCTGGTCCTGGGCCTGGAGCAGGCCAGGAGACGTCCCTGGTCCGCCAAGATTTTCGCCCTCGGGATATCCCAGGTTGGGGTTTCAACGGCCCTGACCCTGGCCCGCCATTACCCTGATATCGACCGCCTGCGGGAAGCGACTGCCGGGGACCTTGCCGATCTGCCGGATATAGGGCCGATTGTAGGGGAGACCGTGGTGGCCTTTCTGTCCTCAAGCGCGGGCGGGACCATGATCGATGACTTGAAGGCCGCCGGTTTCTTTCTGGACGAAGAATTATTGCCGCCGCCTGAATTGGCCTACCAGGGAGAGACCTGGTTTGGTGGCAAGGTCTTTGTTCTTACCGGCACCCTGGAAAGGATGAAACGGACCGAGGCCAAAGAAGCCATCGAAAACCTGGGCGGCAAGGTAACCGGCAGTGTGAGCAAGCGAACCGATGTCCTGGTGGCCGGCGCGAAATCCGGAAGCAAGCTGGTCAAGGCGGAGCAATTGGGCATCGAGGTCGTGGACGAGGAGCAATTCGAATTGCTGCTGGCAGAGGCCCAGAAAACGGTGGCGGAAAATGACGGCTGACCGGGATCTGCTGCTTCTGCGGGAATGGCCCCGTCCTGGACGTCGGGCCTGGCTGGCCATCGATCTGCTGACCGGGGACCGTATTCACGAACTCAAATCCCCCGACGCGCTTCCGGTGGAAACTCCGGGAGCCGTCCTGGTTTCGGATTCGGTAAGTGAATGCCGGGATCTGGCCGGGGGTGGACTTCTGGTTCCCGAAGGTTGGCTGTGGTCCCTGCTGGATCCAGTGAACGCCTCTCCGGTGGTGGAAATCCTGACCGACGACAGGATTCAGGTTGAATCCTCCCTGCGCGCGGTGGCCCGGCGTTTTCGAAACAGGTTGGAATGGTACCGCGACCTGGACCCTCTTCTTCGCGAATCCTGCCGTGGACTCCTGCGTGGTTACACTCCCGACCTGATGCCCCTGCTGGATGTGCTGGAAGATTCGGTGGTGGCTCCGGCGGGTCTGGATACCCACGATGGGGTCGAGGATCCTGTTGGCGATCCTGTCCCCGTTCTTCCTTTGGAACCTGATCCGGAAGCCGTTTATTCCTGGTTGGGTTCTTCGGAGGGTTTGGGAAGCTTGTACGGACCTGAATTTGCTCCCCGATCCGAGCAGGCTGAAATGGGACGTGATGTCGCCCGCGCCCTGACCGACCGACAGCCGCTTCTGGTGGAAGCGGGAACCGGAGTGGGGAAAACTCTCGCCTACCTGGTCCCCCTGGTGGCTCTTACCGTTCGTGAGGGCACCCGGGCGGTGGTGTCGACCCATACCAGGGCCCTGCAGACCCAAATAATGGAGCAGGATCTTCCCCGTCTGAAATCCCTTCTGGGCGGCAGCACCTTCACCCTGCTCATGGGACGACGGAATTATCTGTGCCTCCGTCAGCGCCAATCCTTCCTTTCCCGGCCGGTGGAGGATCTGGAAGATGCCCTGAAGGCCGTGGCCTTCCGGCTTTGGCTGGCGGCAACCACCGACGGCATGCGGGACGAACTAGCCGGCCACCCGCTTCTTTCCCCGGAATTGGGTCCCCTGTTCGACGGTGCCGACCTCTGTCTGCCGGGCCAGTGTTACGAGGGAAACCGTTGTTTTGTCCAGAATGCCAGGCGCAGGGCCCGGGATGCCGATATCCTGGTGGTCAACCATTCCCTGTTGCTGGCCGATCACCAGTCCGGCCATACCCTTCTGGGAGAAGTGGACCACCTGGTGGTGGACGAAGCCCACCGTTTGCCGGCCGTGACCCTTGATGCTCATACCGTTGCCTGTGGCACCTGGCGGATTCGGGAGTTGGACGATCTGGTGGGGCCCGTCCGGGGAGATTCCTCCCTGCCGGAAAGGGTTGCCCTGGCGGCGGCCCGGCTCTCCGTTTTCGGACCGGAGGGTAAGAAGGCCGCGTCATCCTGCGAAGATTTCGGCGGGTCGCTGCGAAGGGTGGGCAAGGCTTTCGGGAAATGGTGGCGCGCCCTGGGCCATCTGGTGGACGAGGCTTCGTTGCGCGGGACCAGGGACACTAACCGCGCACGGGTCCGGGACAAGGACGAAGCCTTCGGTTCCATTCGCCCTGAAACCTCGGCGCTGCTGGAGGAACTGGCCGACGCTTCGGGAGCATTTGCCCGGTTGGCCGCCCGTTCTTCGGTCCTGGATGAACTTTCCGGAGGGCTTGAGGACGATCTGGCCCAACTGGCCCAGGCCGGCCAACTGCTCAACCGTCTTCAGCAGGACATTCATTTCCTGATGACCGACCCGGATGAAAAATGGGTTACCTGGATCGAGCCCGCCCCGAACAAGGGAGCGCGCCGGTTGGGAGCGACCCTTCTCGAATCCGGTGAGGTGTTGCGTGAATTCTGGTCGGATGCCGATTACCGTCCCGTCATGACCAGCGCCACCCTGGCTGTGGGCGAGGATTTTTCCCACATGCTCCAGGAGCTTGGGCTGGCCAGGCGCCGTCCGGCCGCCCGAACCAGCGCCACCCCTTCGCCTTTCGATTACCACAAGCAGGTTTTGATCCTGGCTCCGTCACTGTTCCCCGATCCCGGGTCGTCCCCTTTCGGGAGAGCCGTGGGAGAGGTCCTCAGGGAACTCGCCCTGGGTGTACCTCGCAAGACCATGGGGCTTTTCACTTCCTACCGGTTGATCAGGGAGGCCGAGGAAATCCTGCTTCAGGCCGGCCTGGCCGAGGATTCCGTTTCCACCGGGATGGATCGCCCCGTGCTTCTGGCTCAAAATCCCCGCTCCGGGACGGGGGCCCTGCTGAACAGTTTTCGGCGCCATGCCCGAGCCGTTCTGCTGGGAACCACCACCTTCTGGGAAGGAGTGGATTTCCCGGGAGAGGACCTGGAAATCCTCGTGGTGACGAAATTGCCTTTTCTGGTTCCGAGCGATCCCTGGGTGGAGGCCCGTTGTGAAAGGGTGGCCGCCGCCGGAGACAACCCCTTCACTTCTTTCATGGTGCGGGATGCGGTTCTCAGGCTGCGCCAGGGATTCGGGCGGTTGATCCGCCGTACGGGCGACCGGGGGGTCGTCATCATCCTGGACAACCGGTTGCATACCAAAAACTACGGAGCTACGTTTCTGGGCGCCTTGCCCGTGCTTCCCGTTCCCTTCGGCGATACGGCCGACCTTCTGGAACGGGTGGAGGATTTCTTCAGGACATGATCCCGACGACCGGGGTCCGGGAGTGGTTGTGAGTCCCAGTCGAAAACTGGAATTGGTCATCGGAGAACAGGATCTGGACCTGGCCATGTTCATGGCGGTATGCGGTGGCCGGGCCGTGGTCCGTCTTGGCCAGACCGCCAAGGGTCGCATAGACAAGTGCAATGATTTCAGGGTTAAACTGGCCGGTTCGGACCGGCGGATCTATGGAGTCAATACCGGTTTCGGGCGCCTGGCCGATACGGTTATTCCCCCCGCTCAGCAGGTCCAACTTCAGAAGAACCTCGTGCGCAGCCATGCCGTCGGTTCAGGCGTGCCCCTGAGTCGGGAAGAAGCGCGGGGAATGATTCTGTTGCGGGCGTTGAGCCTGTCCCACGGGTTTTCCGGGGCGAGGGTCGAAGTGGTGGAACAATTGCTGTGGCTGCTGGAAGCGAATCTTCACCCCTGGATACCTTCACGTGGTTCGGTCGGCGCTTCGGGAGACCTGGCGCCCCTGTCCCATCTGGCCCTGGTCCTGATGGGCGAAGGACATCTGCTGGATGAAGGGGGGACCAGGATCGACGCGGGGCCGGTCCTGGCCGAAAATGGCCGGCAACCCCTGGAACTGGAGGCCAAGGAAGGCCTGGCCCTGATCAACGGCACCCAGTTGATGAACAGCATCGGATTGTTGTCGGTGTCCCGGGCCCTGAACCTGATCGGCCGCGCCACCCTGGCGGCAGCCCTTTCGCTGGAGGCTCTCGAAGGCAGCGCCCTGCCTTTCGGGGCAGAATATCATCGCCTGCGGCCCCATCCGGAAATCGAGGATGTGGCCGCCTGTTTCCGGGCCCTTTTGGCCGGCAGCGAAATTCTTTCAGCCCACCATGACTGTGCCCGCGTGCAGGATCCCTATTCGGTGCGTTGCAGCCCGCAGGTGCTGGGCGCGAGTCTTGGCGTGATCCGTTCCGCCTGCACCGTCTTTCTGCGCGAAGCGCGTGCGGTGACCGACAACCCGGTTCTGTTTCCGGACCGGGAACTGGTGGTCACCGGGGGTCATTTTCACGGCCAGCCACTGGCTCACCAGTTGGATTTTCTCTATCAGGCCGTCAGTGAAATCGCCAATATCGCCGAGCGAAGGATCAACCTCCTGCTGGGGGGCAACGGGGGCCGGCTGCCACGTTTTCTGGCGGCGGAACCCGGGCTCGAATCAGGGTTGATGATTGTGCAGTACCTGGCCGCGGGTCTGGTCACGGAAAACAAATCCAAGGCATTTCCCGCGGCGGTGGATTCGGTTCCCACCTCGGACGGGCAGGAGGATCACGTCAGCATGGGCAGTGTCGCGGCGGTGAAACTCGGCGGTGTGCTTGAGCGGGCTGAAACCGTGGTGGCCCTGGAGATGCTGACCGCGGCCCGGGCCCTGCAGTTCATCACCCGTGACGATCTGGCCACCCGTGCGGGCCGCAAACCGTTGGGCCTTTCCGAGCCCCTGGATGCCTTGTTGGCGGAAATCGGAAAAATTTCCCAGCCCGATCCCGCCGACCGGTCCCTGAGCGATGACGTGGCCGGTCTGAGCGCCTGGGTCCGCGATGGCAAGTTGCCCGAGGTTACGATGTCCGGTCTGGTTGCCCTGAAGATGGTCACCTGATCACGAAGAACCCGAAGAGGAAGTCATCATGATCGATTCTGTTCGCATGACACCCGGGGCCCGGGACGGATCTTTCGCCGTCGATCTGGTGGTGACGGGCATCGGGCAACTGTGCACCGTCCATGAGCCCGATCTGGACGATCAGGACGAATCCGGCCCGCGGCGGCGGGAAGGGATGTCGCGTCTGGGCATCTTCGAGGGCGCGGCTCTGGCCGTGGGCGGAGGGAAAATCCTGGCCTGCGGTCCGGAAGCAGAGGTAATGGCCGCCCTGTTCGAAGGCTCCGCCGTCCCGTCAACGGTGGAGGTGATGGATGCCAGGGGACGCAGCGTGATCCCCGGTTTTGTCGATCCCCACACCCATACGGTTTTTGGACGTACCAGACAGGACGAATACGAAAGGCGCATCAAGGGAGAGACCTATCTGGAAATCGCGGCCGCCGGTGGCGGCATCCACGCTTCGGTGGGTGACCTCAGGGAAAGATCGGAAGAGGAACTGGCTGATCTCGCCTCGGTTCGGCTGCGTGAAATGGTAGCCCATGGAACGACTACCGTCGAGATCAAGAGCGGTTACGGGCTGAGTCTGGAAGCGGAAACGAAGATGTTGCGGGCCGCCGCCACGGCTGCCGGAAAAGTTGGCATCAGGTCGGTTCGCACCTGTCTGGCCGCCCACGAAGTTCCCAGGGAATTCCGGGAGAACCGGAAGGAATACGTACGGTTGATCACCGAGGAGATCCTGCCCGTGGTGGCGCGTGAACGGTTGGCTGAACGATGCGATGTTTTTTGTGAACCTTCGGTCTTCGGGTTGGAAGAGAGCCTTGTCATCCTGACCCGGGCCCGGGACCTCGGGTTGTCCCTCACCGTCCACGCGGACGAACTGGAACCCATGGGAGGCGCCATTCTGGCCGCTCGTCTGGGTGCCGATTCAGCGGATCATCTGATCATGATCGACGAGGAGGGGCGCCGGGCCTTGGCCGGGTCCAAAACGGTCGCCGTCATGCTGCCCGGTACGGTATTTACCCTGGGACTGAAACATTACGCTCCCGGTCGCGGCATGATAGACCAGGGCTGCGCCGTGGCCCTGGCTTCGGATTTCAACCCCGGAAGCTGCCCGATCCTGTCCATTCCCCTGATTATGGCAATCGCCTGCACCCAAATGCGCATGACCCCGGCCGAAAGCCTTGTTGGAGCCACTTTGAACGCGGCCTGGGCCCTGGGAAGGGCCTCGGAAGTGGGTTCTCTCGCACCGGGGAAAAATGCCGATTTCATCATCCTGGACGGTCCGGACTACCGTCTGGTGCCCTACAGGGCGGGCCACAACCCGGTGGATGCCGTTTTCCTTGGAGGCAAGAAGATTAATCCTTAACCCGCCGGTGCACCAGACGATGAATATGCAGGAGAAGTCGGGTTCGATCCCGGGCTTACGCAATTTTCATCTTATGCCGACTGCTGAGAGCGGGGGTCTGCCTCTTGTCCAAGCTGAGCCAATTGAAGCAGAAAGCCTATCAGGCCGGGAAAAACCGGGACTGGGGATTGGCCATTTCCATTTACGAGAAGATACTCGAAGTGGAAAAGAGCAATCCGACAGTGATCAACGAACTCGGGGACCTGTGTTTGAAGTCGGGGGATACCCGGCAGGCCGTCAAGCACTTCCTGTCCGCGGCCACCAAATATCGCAAGACCGGATTGCTCAATAATTCCGTTGCCATCTGCAAGAAGATTCTCCGCCATGACGATGCGAATATGCACGCGCACTGGTATCTCGGAGAAATCCGGGCTTCGCAGGATCTGGTTGTGGAAGGGGAGGGCCACGCCCTCGCTTTTCTGGAGAGCGCCAGTTCCGCCGGAGGGGAAATCCAGGAGATATTTCTCAAACGCTGTTTGAAACTGCTCGAAATCTATCCGGCAAGTATCGGAATCCTGGAACAGTTGTCTCAGATATTCCGAACCCATGGTAAACAACTGGAAGCCAGCCGGGCCGCTTGTCTGAAGGCCTGTGTGGTCTTCGATTCCGGGGATACGGATGCCGCCCGGAAAGCCGTGGACGAAATTCTCGTGAATTCGCCGGAACTTCGCAACTACCCCGAATTCGGCACCTGGAACAAGCGCGCCAATCCGGAAGCAGCCGGAACAGGTCCGATGGCGGATTATAATTCCGTCAGCCTGGGGACCGGGGACGAGGAATCGACTGACCAGGAACCGGCCGCCGACGGACCGGATAGCGAGGGCGAGATCTCTTTCTCGGATCTCTCGATGGATCTCCCCGAAAATTCCGATCAATCCGCGTCCGTGGAACCCACGGTGGATCCCGGGGTCGAAATTGCTGTCGTCCCTGCGGCTCCGGTTGACGAGGACGATTCCAAGGACGATGACGGATGCCTGGTCATCGACACCGACGACGGTGCGGACATGGCCGATCTCATTGCGGCCGCGACGCGTGACGTGGAACAGTCCGGGGAACCGGCCATTGCTTCAGAACCTGAAATTGCTCCCCAACCGGAAAGCGAGAAGCCGGCACCTGAAGAACCGGCCGAGTCGGTGGACCTCCTTTCCCAGATCCTGGCCGAGGATTCCGACGCGGTGTTGGGTGACGAATCAAAACAGGTCGATACCATCGCCGAGGAAATCGGCATGGTGGTCGGGGGCGGGAATTCGGACGAGGATGCGGACCGTCTCTACGAAATGGGTCTGGTCTATCTGGAGATGGGACTTTTCGACAAGGCCTGCGAAAGTTTCGAGACCGCCGCGGCGGATGACGACTACACCATCCGCGCTCACGAGATGTGGGGCATCACCCTGCAGCGGGCGGACCGGCCCGACGAGGCCATCACCGTCCTGACTTCCGGCATGCAGTTCGCCGAAGCGGATTCCCGGGAAAATCTCGGCTTGCGTTACCATATCGGCATGGCTCACGAGGCCGCCGGCCGCCCTGACACCGCGGTGGAGATCTATGAAGAGATCCAGGCTGTGGCACCCAATTTCCTGGACACCTCCAAACGGTTGCGGGAGTTGGCGGGCGTTTAAAAGCGGAACCTGTCCCGCGGCCATCGTTTTTACGGGAATTCTTGATCGCCTGCGTCTGTTAACTTAAGATGCGGCCATGAATAAACCGGGAAACGGCATCAACAGGAATTCCCCGGTCCGGCAGCCCGTGCTGCTGGGCCTTTTTACGGGTACGTCCGTGGGGGTGGGCTATCTGCTCGCCGCTGTTCCCAATGTGGAATTGATGACCCTCGTCATTGCCCTGGCAGGCGTGGTTCTGGGGCCGCGGAAGGGCTTTCTGGCCGGGGCCCTGGCTGCCGCCATATACTCCCTGGGGTCACCCTTCGGTCTGCCGCATCCGCTCCTGCTGCTGGCCCAGATCTGCGGTTTGGGCATGGCCGGAGTCATCGGCAGTCTGGGAGGCCGTCTGGTCGGCGGGGACCTGCTCCGCCGCGGGCGGGTGACGGCCATCGTCCTGGCCGCCGCGACCGGTTTTTCGGCAACCCTTGTTTATGACATTTTTACCAACCTGGCCATCATCGGGGCTTTTGATCTTACCGCCACGGTAGTTCTGGCCGGGGCCATTCCCTTCTTCCTGATCCATGCCGGGGTCAATACGGCCATCTTCGCGGTCATGCTCCCGGTCCTGCTGCCGCGCATGACGCATTTGGGCCGCGCGCCCCTGGCCGCGGGCAAGGCCGGCACATCCATCCTTCCGGTTTTGATTCTGCTGACGATGGCGGGCGCCGGCGGTTCCCTGGCGCAGGAGACCGGTGAGGATGTTTCGCAGGCCGAACAGGTGAAACCCCAGGTTCCGGATTCCCTGGATGTTCAACCGGCCCCTTCCGGGCCGACGATTCCCGAGTCTTCGGTGCGGGCGGCCCGGACCAAGGGATGGAAACGCCCTCTGTGGACTCCCTTCGCACCATCGGCCCTGACGCGATTGAAATGGTATTCACCATGGGTCACCCTCAGCGATGGGGGGCTGGGAGCTTCGGCCATGATCATCGGCGAAGCGGGAACCAGCCGCTCGCCCATGTTCCTGAGGGACGGGATTCCGGTGGGAACGGGGCACGTCCTGGCCGACGATCCGTCCCTTATCCAGACCATCGGCCTGTCCCAGCAACTCGGGGGCATGGGAGCCGACCGCTGGGGTGGAACCGGTGGGGTCGTCAACCTGACAACTGAGGATCCCGATCCGGACAAGGCTGTTTCCGCCTACCAGGGGGTCAAGGGCAACCACGAAACCTATTTCCGGTCCATTCACGTCCTGACCCCGCAAGCCGCCTGGCGGGGCTCTTTCGAATTCGAAGAATCCCTGGACAACGAGGGATATAACTTCACACCTGATCCGGACGAGATTTTTCAGGAAACCCTGCCCGGCGGATTTCCCGGCCACGGCAAGGTCCGCCAAAGCCGCACCCGTTTATTCCGTAATCTGGACGACGAGAACAGTTTGGTGGTGGAATATTCCAACGGCCGCAAGACCAAGGACAGCCTGCCCGTCCTGGGGGCCGAACAGCAGGAAATATGGGATGACGGCATCGCCGCCACCATGAAAGCCCGCACCGGGTCCTGGCTGTGGACGACTTCCCTGTTCTGGAAAAACCGGGACATCGAATGGGGTCATCGCGACACCGTGGGAGTGGAC
>JAUVII010000359.1 GCA_030592845.1 Candidatus Krumholzibacteriia bacterium
GGGTCAATTCAGCGAGTGAGGAAGACGATGGTTGAAAAAAGCATGATGGAACGCAGCCCTGTCCGCATCTTTGAGCGGGCCATCGGCGGCGGTCTGGGTGAGGGGAAACTGGGCGTGGTCCTGTCCAGGCACGGTGTCGGCAAGACGGGATTCCTGATCGGCCTGGCCGTCGATCAGCTTCTGCAGGGCAAGAAGGTCCTCTACATCTCGACCAAGGAGAGCGTCGAGCACATCAACAACTTCTTCGACCAGATTTTCCATGCCATGGCCGCCTCCCTGGACCTGGACCAGATTCCCCAGAAGCAGCTGCGCATGGAACGCAACCGTTACATCCACGTCTACAACCGCGATTCCTTTTCCCTCGAGAAACTCGAACAGTCGGTGGCCTTCCTCAAGGATGCCGCCGGTTTCGTGCCGGACATGGTCATCCTGGACGGAACCCCGCGCTTCGAGAATACCGAGGAATGGGAGATCCAGGGCGTGAAGAAGATGGCCGCCGAATGGGGGGCCGAAATCGGGACCAGCAGCAATATCCACCGCGAGGGCCAGGAATCCGATGCCCGGGGAGTGCCCCATTCAGTGGCGCGGTTCGATGACGAGATCGGCGTGATCATCAACCTCGAGTCGGATAGCGATCACGTCAAGGTCAAGATCCTCAAGGAGCACGGGAGCACCGAGCCGGCCCAGGTCCAGATCGAACTGGATCCGAAGACCCTGCTGCTGCGCTGGCGATAGGATTGGGTATGGCCGACCATCCGGTGGCCGAACGTCTGGCGATGGTCCGTGACAGGATCACCGAGGCCTGCAACCGGGCCGGAAGAGGTGGCGACGCGGTCAGGCTGGTGGCGGTGAGCAAGCGGATTTCCCTGCCCATGGTTGTCGAAGCCTGCCGGGCCGGCCAGTGGGACCTGGGGGAAAACAGGGTCGTCGAAGCGGTGGACCGGCAGCCCGAGTTGGCCCGCCTGCTGACCGCTGCCGGACTTCCGATCGAAAACCTCCGCTGGCACTTCATCGGACATCTGCAGAGCAACAAGGCCGGCAAGGCAGCCGGCCGTTTTCATATGCTTCACAGTGTGGATTCAGTCAAGCTGGCGGAAAAGCTGTCCCGCCTGGCCATCGATGAAGGTCGGACCGAGACCATCCTGCTGGAAGTGAATATTTCCGGGGAGGCCCAGAAACAGGGCCTGGCAACCGGGGAAGTCTCCGACGTTGCCGCCCGAATCGCCACTCTGCCGGGCCTTGATCTACAGGGCCTGATGGGGATGGCGAAGTACGGTGCAGAAGAAGGTGAGCTGCGAACCGGTTTTGCCTCACTCAGACACGCGGCCGAAGACGCCAGGACGGTCTGTGGCCTGGCCCTGCCCGAGTTGAGCATGGGCATGAGCGGTGATTTCGAGGCGGCCATCGCCGAAGGCAGCACCCTGGTCCGGATCGGCGGCGCCATTTTCGGTCCCCGCCAGGGGTGACCTGGATTACTACCGGCCAAAAACAGGCCGGAAAGGTTGATATATGGCCATCACGAAACTTCTCGTGGCCGTTCTGCAGGTCTACTCCTGGCTGATCGTCGTCCGGGTGATCCAGGGCTGGTTGAATCCCAGGCCCCGTAACGAGATTCTTTTGATGGTCATCCGGGTGACTGAACCTGTATTGGGCTTCCTGCGGGCCCTCATTCCTCTGCGCGGTATCGACCTTTCACCCATCGTGGCATGGCTCTTGATAAAACTCCTCATGAGATTGATTGTTCA
>JAUVII010000095.1 GCA_030592845.1 Candidatus Krumholzibacteriia bacterium
CCAGGATGGCGAACAACCGGGCGGCCTGGAGATTGGTTTTTTGATTGGGGAGCATTTATCCCGTTCCCTGGAATCGGATATCAATTGACCCTTCTTTCAATTTATCGTCATGAGAGGGGGATACTTGATGGGGCAGGGTTGGGTTTCAACGGGGTATATGCCCCCGGCCCTCATGTCTATTTCCCATTCCCGTGTCCGGCATCACGGAAATTCTGCGTTATCCAAGGTAGGAGGAGATCCTTCGGGATTCCGAAACACCATTTCGGGCGGCTTGGGCTGCCCGCCAGCAGATGGGGAACCAATGCGGGCCAATCCAGGGAAAAAGCACATCATCACCGCCGGAATCCTTTTCCTGGCGGCCGTAACCGGACCCGCCGCCGGCCAGCCCGAACCGCCGGCGCTGAATCCTGTCCTTCAGGCCCTTCCCATCACCTCGGCCCTATACGATTTGGCGATGGAACCCGGGGGCGAAAAGGCGGCGGGAGATGTCTTCGTGGAGCGAATGAAGGCTCGGGGCATGGCGGGAACACCTGACGGCATGGTCAATGTCGAGATCCTTCCCCGGGAGGGCGACATCCCGGTGGCCTCCGGGTTTGTCGAAGCCCAGGGCGGATTCGTGGCCGCGGTCTGGAGGGGACAGACCAGCGCCTGGATCAGGCCGGAGAAGGCCATCGCCCTGGCCGAGTCGCTGCCGCCGGGATATCTGCTCCGGCACGCGAGCCTGGCCTGGGACAACAATGAGGGACCCGTGACCGTGGGGACCGACAGTTACCTGGCCCCGGGACCAGCGGGGCAGGGGATCAGCGTGGGGATCATCGACAGGAATTTCGTTGGGCTCACCGCGGCCGAAACCTCCGGTGACGCCCCGGTGGCAACCCGCCACGACTACAGGACGGGCAATTTCGAGGATGGGTCGAGTGTTCACGGCGTAGCCCATCTGGAAACCGTTTTCGACCATGCTCCCGACGCGGATTACCACCTCTTTCGAATCGGAAACTCCACGGACCTGGGTACGGCCGTGGACGACGCCATCGATGCCGGGATAAACGTGCTGAGCGCCACCCAGAGTTTTTACAACCAGGGTTGGGCGGACAACACGGGCGCTGCCGCCCTGGCCGCCAAGAAGGCGGCCGACAATGGGATTCTCTATGTCAGTTCGGCGGGGAACAGAGGGACCAGCCACTGGCAGGGACCTTTCGATGCTTATCAGAGTGGAACCTGGCTGGATTGGGATCCCGGTCCGGGTGAGGATTTCGGCAACGATCTGGGATCAGTCGGGAATTCCCGAAGTTTGCACCTCTATTTGCAGTGGGATACCGATGCCGGGGCCGCGGATTACAATCTCTATCTCTACGATACCGCTGGCGTTCTCCAGGCCGCCAGCGTAAGCGGCGGGACGACCTTCGAGGATATCAGCTGGACCAATAACTCTGATTCGTTCATGTCGGTTTATGTCTCTGTCATCCTGAATTCCGGGCCCGCGGTTGATCTTGAGCTATTCGAGAATCTGGGGAGGCCGTTCGAGCACCAAACTCCGGCCGGGTCGCTGACCTCACCCAACAACAACACCGCCCCCAATTGTCTGGTCATTGGAGCCGTTCCCTTCGATAATTACACGGACGGCAATCTGTACCCTTATTCGAGCAGGGGACCCACAAATTCGGGGGCCCGAGGCATAGACCTCATCGGCCCCACCGACACCTACACCCTAGCCTACGATGGTGAATTTGGGGGCACGAGCTGTGCCACCCCGAACGTAGCAGGTGCCGCGGTGGCGCTGTGGTCCTCGGTGCCCCAGTTCAACGCGGACGGCGTGCGAATCCTCCTGACCAACCTGGCCCTGGCCTACAACGACTGGGGTTCCGGCGGTCTCGATTACCAGTACGGATACGGAGGGATCCAGGTCCCCGTTTTCGTGGACGGAACACAATGGGTCGACCCCAGGGCGGCCAACCAGCCCATGTCACCGGCCCTGCCCTGGTACGGGCTGCCCGAGGCCATCACCGCGTCAACGGGTTCCCGCGTTCTGTTGCTGGGCGGGTGGACCTATCTGGATCCGATCGTTCTGGATCAGCCGACGGTAATTGGAGGGGTCGTGGACGATTCGGTTGTTGGGGGGAGTCAGTGAGCTCCCCCACCCGGCCAATTGCGGGATGGAATACCGGGGTTCCCTGGGCGCCCTCGATGACCGGGTGACGATCCCGATCAGCGGGTGAAGACCTTCTCACCGGCCCGCAGTTCCGGACCGCCGTTTTCGTCGAGCAGCCACTTGATCCGCCGCGCGCCTTCGCGGACATCCTCCAGGGGGCCGCAGTAGCTCAGGCGCAGGAAACCCTCCATCCCGAACTCGATTCCCGGAACAGTCACCACCTGCACCTTTTCCAGCAGCCGGGCCGCCAGGCGCGTGGAGTCCGTGTCGAAGGCCCGGAAATCGGCAAAGCAGTAGAAAGTCCCCTCCGGTGTGTCCGCCTTCAGGCCCGGTATTTCACCCAGAAGGTTCATCAATTCGTCGCGCGCCCTCTCCAGGACCTTCCGCAACTCTCCCACCGAGCCCTGGGCGCCTTCGATGGCCGCCACGGCCGCTGCCTGGGAAAGACTGCAGGGGCCGCCGGACTGGTGGGACTGGATGTTGGCCATGGCCTTGATCAGATCCTGCGGACCGACCGCCCACCCGATCCGGAACCCGGTCATCGCATACTGCTTGGAGACCCCGTTCAGAACGACCAGCTTCGCGTCATCCACCGAGCGGTCGGTGCAGTCGTAACAGTGGACCGCCTTGCGCCCGTCGAAATCCAGGCGGTGATAGATGTCGTCCATCATCACGTTGATGTCCCGCTCTTCGCAGTACCGCACCAGGCCGCGCAGCCAATCTCCGTCGAAGACCTTCCCCGAGGGATTGTTGGGGCTGTTCAGGAGCACCACCCTGGTCCGGGAGGTAATGGCGGCGGTCATTTCGTCGAGGGTCGGCTGGAAGGAGCTGTCGGCCGCGGGAACCGGGACGGGAACACCACCGGCAAGGCGGGTCATGTCGGGATAGCTCACCCAGTAGGGTACCGGAAACACCACTTCATCGCCGGGATCGACCAGGGCCAGCAAAGCCACCATGATCGCCTGCTTGGCTCCGGCGGAGGCCATGACGTTGGTCCGTTCAACCTTGCGTCCGTAAAACTTTTCGGTGTAGGCGATAATGGCGTCGCGCATGGCGGGGGTGCCGGCGGCAGGCGTGTAGCGGATTTCGCCGGTTTTAAGCATGGAAATGCCCGCGGCAATGGCCGCTCCGGGAGCCAGACTCTTGGGCTCACCGCCCCCCAGGTGAATGACGGGGTCCCCCGCGGCCCGCATCCTGGCCGCTTCGGAGTTGAGTTTCAGGGTCACCGAAGCCCCGATGGAATTGGCAAGTTTGCTGAAAGACATGGACGGCATCCTTTGGCGACGGATTAACGATTTCCGTTATATGCCGAATTTATACCGCCGCCCTGTGGTATGCCATGGGATTCTGCCTGCCGGGTGGGATTATTGTCCGGGAGTGTCGTTGGGACCGGGCTCGGGATGGGGATCCTGGCTGCCGCTGCGCGTGATTTTTCCCAGGCTGACGGGACCGGCAACCTCGACGCCCGCACCCGGGCCAGGAAGAGCTTTTTCAGATGTGACCTGGCTGACAACCCTGTCCCCGCAGAGGTTGGACATGACATTCAGGGCCAAATCGTAGCTGCAGGACGGGTTCCACAGGCACCAGCCATTCCCTCCCGCCATCCGGGCCGCCTGGATCTGGTCGGCGATGTACTGCCCGTCGAACCGGGTCACCCCGTAGGGAAAGGCCTGGAGCCAGGGACGAACCTCGGCCTGACCTGCTGCCAAATTGCGAAAGCGCCGGGTCCCCTCGGAGATGAAATACACAGGGTCGTCGCCAGGCCTTTTTCGGCCTTCAAAGCCCGGCCGGAAATGGGAGGGATAGATCATGGGACAAATGACGTCGACCAAAGCAGCGATCGTGGGCACATGCTGCCCGGTCAGGGCCAGGTCTTCCATCTGGTCCCAGGCCATGATTCCATAGAGGTCCGCCGAAATCTTCACACCGTAGGCATCCAGGGTGTCCCGGGCCGCGACCAGGAAATCCGCGATTACGGAGCGTCGCCGGAGCGCCATCGCCTCAAGGCCGCCGCCGTCTCCGGTCCAGCCATTGGTGGGAAACCGCACGTAGTCGAACTGGATTTCATCCACCCCGGCCCGGGCCAGTTCACCCGCCAAGGCCAGGTTGTACTCAACCACTTCCGGGTGGGCGGGATCCATCCAGACACATCCTCTTTCCGCCCACACCCCGCCGGTGGTGTCCTGAAGAGCCAGATCCGGCCGGCGCTTGCCCAGTTCACCGTCCAGGAACAGCGCAATCCTCGCGACCACGTAAAGTCCCCGCTGATCAAACCTGCTCATCATGTCCTCAAGGGAAGAGATCACCGGAGCCGAACGCCCCGCGCCCCACGATGCCAGTCGATGGCGGCTGAAGTAGGAAACCCCGCCATCTATATCCTTGGCGTCGAACACGACCGCGTTGCCGCCCGCATTGATGAATCGATCCACCCTGGACAGTACGGAGGAGACCCCACAGGCAGGACCCGTCAGATAGATACCCCGCATTTCAGCCCCGGAGGCCATCCTTTCCGAGACCCGGCTGAACCCGGTTTCCCCGCATACGGGTATCTCGAGTTTCTGCCCGATGCGAAGGAAATTGGACTCCAGGCCGTTGGCGCGGCGGATCGCCGTCAACATGTCGGTCAGGGAATAATGATTGGTCAAATGACGGTGCCGGGAACAGATTTTCATGAGGGTGTCGCCGGATTGAACGGTATAGATAATGGTGTTGGAGACCGCCTCCGAGGCGTGAGCCGACCCGGGGCCGGAAAAAATTACCGGTGTCACCGTCAGAAGAAGGGAAAGTGAAATGAGGAGGGTCCAAACCCGGATGCGCGTTGCAATTTGCACTGCAGAAACCGCCATATGTTGCTTAACTCAATGTATTTGCTGTACTTTCCCCTTCCCTGGCAGAGATTGCAAAGTGTGGGCCGCATGGAGAGACGCGTAACCGGACGTTGTTTTTAGTGTCAATCCTCCCCGACCATCTGAATGAACCAGGACCCCTTCCACGCCATCCGTTTTTTCCAGCAGGGCCAGGCCGGCCTCCGGTCCCAGCACGACCGCCGCCGTTGCCAGCGCATCCGCCAGGATCGCCCTCTTCGAAACCACCGTGACACTCACACCCGGTGACACGGGCCAACCTGTCCGCGGATCCAGGATATGCCCGTACCGGCGACCTTTGATCGTCAGGTACTTTTCATATTGTCCGGATGTCGCCGCCGCCGCGTCTTTCAAGGGGATCGTAGCCAGCAACGCGTTTTTCCGCAGGGGATCCACGATACCCACCTGGCGGCCGGGACCATTTCCGAAAACAAGGACGTTGCCACCCAGGTCGATGACTCCGCCTTCGGCACCGGCCTTGAGCATGGCCCGGGCGGCACAATCGAGAGCGTGTCCCTTGGCGATGCCACCCAGGTCAACCGCCGCACCGGCGGCCACAAGACGCGCCCGCCCGCCCGGCAGATCCAGTTCCAGATTTGGGTGGCCGACAGATTCAAGAACGGAAATCAGGGCGAGTGAATCGGGAAGCGTGACGGTACCTTGACGAAAACCCCAGAGCCTGACCAGCGGCAATACGGTCGGGTCAAAAGCACCTCCGCTGGCTTCGGCCACTCTTTTGGCCTCGGTTAGCACCTGGCAGACTTCCGGACCCACCTCGACCCATAAACCGGCCTCAGCACGATTCAACTTGCTGAGGGCACTGTCGTCGCGCCACGTGCTCATCAAGGAATCGGTCCGGTCGAAGGCCGTGTAAGCCGCCTCGACGGCCCGGCTGGCCGTCCCGGCATCCGGGGCCCAGGCCCGGACGGTGGCGATGGTGCCCATGACATACCGCACCTGTTCTTCGCGGGGAGGTTCCTGTCCCGAAACGGCTGGCGCCAACCACAAAAGCAAAATAAAAACCAGTGGTCGGATCATTGGCGGAACGTCTTTCCATTCCTGCGCAACAGGACCAGGCCGGTCACGGTAATGAACAGAAGAGCCAACGCCCCTATGTCGGTAATTCGACGGCCGGTCGCGCCCAGGACCTGTCCGGTATGCAGGTCATGGATGAGGCGGCGCCAATCCCTTGATGGCCCATCGTCCGGGGAACTCCGCCATTCCCAGGACCGACCCTCGTCCGAACCGGCCAACAGGCCATTGCCCGTCAGCAGATACAGGAATCCCCCGGGAGCCGCCCCAAGGTCGAGGTAAGTGAGGTCCGGTGGGAATCCCTTCGCACGTACGGGAATGTCCCGCCAGATTCGGCCGCCATCCTGGGAGCCGACCAGAATGTACCGGCCCAGGGCGTAAACCAACAGAGGGTCGTCCGGGGAAAAAATGACCCGGACGACATCCGTCGGCGCGGCCAGCATGTTGACTTCACGCCAGGTTCGGCCATCGTCCGTCGATTCTTCGACGCCCCAATGGTTGCCCCGCAGCAGGCGGCCGGGAACGAGCGGATCCGCCGCCACGGCCAAAGTCGGATTGGCGGCCGGCCCCAGCCAGGAAGGATGCTGGAGCAGAAACCCGCTGATGCCGGCCAGCAGAATAAAGACCGCCGCCACGCCACCCACCCAACGGTGGCTCCTGCGCAGGCCGGATTTCATCTGCTTTCCCGTCATGAGCCGGCTTCCGTTGGGGAATACTTCAATTCCAGGATGGCCAAAACCTTTTTGACCCCCGAGGCCAGGGCGCGACTGGACATGGTGGCCCCGCTGACGGCCACGATGTCCCGGTTCAATCTCAGGTGATCGGAACCGTCCTTGTCGCGGAATTGTTTCAGGAACCGCTGGCGTTTGACCCCGTCACCCCGTGACTCCCGGTAGACCATGACCAGCACCATTTCCACCCGCAGGTCGGCCCCCAGTTTGACGATGAAGGTGATGGGCTTGAAGCGGCCCTGTTCCTCCATGATCATCGCGTAACCCTGGTCCTGACCCTTTTTGCCGCCGCGGTGGACAACAAACGATTCTTCGGCAACCACCCAACCCAGGCGGTTTTCGAGTTCCGAACGCTCCTTGGAAGTCGGGGTCCATTCTTCGGACCACAGGGAGTCCGCCTTGGCGAAGACCTTGGCCAGCGCCTCATCCGGGGTGTAGTAGACCTTGACCGCTTCGGGGCCGTCCGGACTTTCGGTAAGCTGGTCCTGGCCTTGTACAGTGCCTACGGCGCAAACAAAAATCAGCGCCGTGGCGACCAGCATCAGTTTGAGTGGTTGTCTCACCATGGCTCCCGCTAGAAATAGGTGGCGAAAGAGAAGAAGAACCTGTTGGCCGCATCCCCCTTGTCTCCCGCCAGAGGTGTCATCCACGTCCAGTTGTAATCGAATTTGAAAACCGTCTCTTCGGTGGGACGGAAATTGGCTCCCAGGGTGAACCCCTCCTCCTTTTCACCATCGTGATCGGTATCGAAGTCGACCCAGTCGCCCCGGGCAACCAGCGTCACCACCGAGCCGTTCAGGAAGGTGTCGTACAAGAGGTGGTAATTGGCCTGGGCGTAAAGGCCGGACTGGTTTTCCGCGGCGGTGGGATATCTGGCGCGATCGATGTCCGCCGAGGAGAGAGCATACTCCCCCTGGAATTCCAGGGGCCCGAAGGCAACCTTGGCGTCAAGGGCCCCGATGGTGAGTTGATGATTGCCCGCGTCATCGTATTTTCCGGTGTGGACGGAAAGCCCCACGCTGGAACCCAGGACAGGGCTGAACCCCGCCCTCGCGACGATGGCCTTGTCCTGGTTGTTGTCCTTCTTCTGGCTGCCCCGGCCGCCCCGGATCCGCAGTTGGCCGTCGATTACATCACCGTTGTCATCCACGACCGGCTTGATGATGCCTTCGTCGAACCCGTTGACCAGAAAGGCCTGGTAACTGATCACCGATTCTTCGCCGGGATAAAGGGTGCCGAAAAAGCCCATCCCGGATTCGCTGAGTGTCGAAGGGATGATCTGACGGGTGACGACGGGCCGGCTGGTCAGGTCGTTGAGCGGACTGTCGTGAAGAAGGTTGAATGAACCCAGAGGGCTGAGAATGATGCCGCCCCGGAAGTTGAGTCCCTCGGAAAAAGCGAAATCCATGATCGCGTATTCGAGTTTGACTTCCCCGTCGGCATCCGGATTTCCGCCGTGCTCGAATTCGATCTCCGCCGACACCGTGACCCTTTCCGAAACGTGGCCCGTGATGAATGGTACAAACCGGTGCTGGTCGAAGGTGTTGCCGTTTTCATCCCATTCGAATTCCATGTCCATATAGCCACCGAGAATGGCTCCCTGCCCAATTTTGGTCAGGTAGGGTTTGTCGTTGATCCCCCCGGATTGTTCGGGTCGTTTTTCCACGGAATCCTGGCCCAACGAGATATTCGGTCCGCAAATGACCAGAAACAGGAACGTCAACCAACCAAGCCTGTGAAGGAATTCCGCTGATGTCTGCATGGCCCCATGACCTCCGGTTCATAAGTTAACGGTGCTGGCGACACCTAAACCCCACCGGAATGATATGGGTTTTATTAAGTTATTCAAAAGTTTTTTGTTGGAACAAAAACCCTGAAGCAACAACAAGTTGCGGACGTTTTTTCAGAAACACCCACCTGATTGTGCAGAACCATCCTAGGTTCTTTACCTCTCACCAAAAATTTGCAAGAATATTCAGGTTCCACCCCGTGTACGGTTGCGGAACCTCGGCGAATCCCCTCTCAGGGCCCAAAAAACAGGAATTGGTTGTCCCATGCAGATCTCTTATTCCAAGCCTCTGGATCACGCCTGGCAGCGCATGAATGCCTTCCTCTTCAACCCCTTCGATCTGGGCAAATGGTTTGTCCTTGGCTTCACCGCCTGGTTGGCGAACCTCAACGGCGGATCCACCGGCGGACTCACTGAACAATTTCGCGTCACCGATTCCTGGGACGATCCACAGGCCGGTGAATGGGCCTCTGGGGGACTCGATTTTCTGCGGGGTTTTTTGGACAATCCGTGGGCGTTCATCTTTGCCGGCATTCTACTCCTGGTGGTTCTGGCCATCGGGCTGGTGGTATTGTGGATCAGCAGCCGGGGACACTTCATGTTCCTGGACAATCTCGTCCACTCCCGGGCCGAAGTAACCGCACCCTGGACCGAATACCGGAATGAGGGCGACAGCCTTTTCCTGTGGCAGGTGGTCTTTGCGCTCGTCGTTTTTGTCGTGATGGGAGCCGTCATGGCCGGCAGCGTGCTGTTGTTCTTTCCGATCGCCGCCATGGACCCGCCCCTGGCCGTTTCAGTGCCCATGGTCATTTTAGCTGGAACTGCCGTGTTCATCATCATTACGTCCCTGATATTCATCGAGTTTTTTCTGACCCAGTTCGTGGTCCCCATCATGTACCGCCACCGGGTATCCGCCACCGAGGCCTGGAAAATGTTCCTGGCCCTGTTCCGGGAACACCCCGGGAGTTTTGTCCTGTTCGGGTTGTTGTATTTTGGGATAATGCTGGCCTTGGGCGTCCTATATCTGGCCCTGGGCCTGCTGACCTGCTGCATCGGATTGATCCTGATGGCCCTTCCCTATATCGGGACTGTCATCCTCCTGCCCCTGTACACCATGGGAAGGTATCTCAGCCTTGAGTTCCTGGGGCAGTTCGGCGACGGCTTCAGGATGCTGCAGCCCTGGCCGGAAACACCATCTCACATCTACGGTTCAACCGAGGTCCAGGGTGATGGGACAGTGATCGCTCCCCAGAACATCGGCGAGGATTCCGGCGCCGGCCAGCCGGGGCCTGAGGACTCCTGAGATCAGGAAATAATCGAGACGCCACCCGACGTTTCTTTCCCGCACTCCGGGACGGTTGCTCCACCAGGTGTAGTGCCCGCCGCCGGTTTCGAATTCCCTGAAGGTGTCGATGAATCCGGCGGCCAGGATCCGGTCGAAGCCCGCGCGTTCCTCATCGGTGAAGCCGGCGTTGCCCCGGTTGGATCTGGGGTTGGCCAGATCGATCTCCTTATGAGAGACGTTGAGATCACCGCAGAATACCACCGGCTTCTTTTTTTCCAGGCGCCTTGTGAATTTCAGGAACTGGGCGTCCCACTGTTTTTCCCGGTACTCCAGACGGGTCAGCTCCCTCTGCGCGTTGGGCGTGTAGACGGTGACCAGGAAAAAATCGTCGAATTCGGCAGTCAGGACCCGGCCTTCGGTATCGAGTTCGGCCAGGCCCAGGCCCGGATATACGGCGCGGGGTACTTGCCGCGTCAGCATCGCCGTTCCCGAATAACCCCTTTTCAGTGCCGGATTCCAATGCATGGTATAGCCGGGAATATCGATTTCCACCTGGTCGGGCAAGGCCCGCACTTCCTGCAGACAGATGACATCCGCCTCACTGCGGGCCACGAAATCCAGAAAACCTTTTTTTATACAGGCCCGCAGGCCATTCACGTTCCATGAGATTAGTTTCATTCCTGCTCCCGGTAGGTGGGATGTCGCCTTTCTTCGCGCAGGGAATATAACACCGGAACCGTGAACAGGGTAAGGAGCGCGATGAGCATGCCGCCCACCGACGGGATCGCCATGGGAATCATGATGTCGGCCCCGCGACCGGTCAAAGTCAGCACCGGCATCAGGGCCAGGATGGTGGTGGCCGACGTCATCAGCGCGGGACGGACCCTGCGGGTGGCCGCTTCCACCGTGGCGGCCCTGATTTCCCGGCGTGTGGTCGGACGCTTCCGGGCGAAGGTGAGATCCATGTAGGTGGCCATCAGCACGCCGTCATCGGTGGCGATTCCGAACAGGGCCAGAAAACCGACCCACACTGCCACACTCAGGTTCACCGGGTGGATGTGGAACAGATCCCTCAGGGATGCCCCCAGGAAATGGAAGTCCAGGAACCATGGCTGGCCGTAGAGCCAGACCATCACGAAACCGCCCGCCCAGGCCACGAACACCCCCGCGAAAACCATCGATGTGGTCAGGACTGAACGGAACTGCAGATACAGGACCACGAAAATGAGCAGCAACGCCACGGGCAGGACCACCGCGAGGGTCTTTTCCGACCTGACCTGGCTCTCGAAGCTGCCGGCGAACGAATAACTCACTCCCGGAGCCAGGGACAGGACTCCGCTTTCCCTCAAATGATCCAGGTGACGGCGGGCGGCCTCGACGACATCGACCTCGGCCAGACCCGGCTTCCTGTCGAAGATGACGTACCCCACCAGGAAGGTGTCCTCGCTCTTGATGGTCATCGGCCCGCGCACGTATTCAATGTCGATCAGATCTCCCAGGGGAACGTGGACACCATCGGGACCGGTCACCAGGATGCGTTTGATTTCCTCCAGATCGTCCCGGCGCTCCCGGGCATAGCGCACCCTGACGGCAAACCGTTCCCGGCCTTCGATGCTGGTGGTGGCGGTAACCCCGCCGATGGCCGTTTGGATCACTTTTTGAACCGCGGCTATCGTCAGGCCGTGCCGGGCGATGGCGTACCGGTCGATGATCAATTCGAGGTAGGGTTTGCCGACCACCCGGTCGGCGATGACGGTGGTCGCTTCCACCTGGGCCACATCCTTCAGGTGCTTTTCGA
>JAUVII010000135.1 GCA_030592845.1 Candidatus Krumholzibacteriia bacterium
CAGCTTCCCTCAACAGACGGCCGTATTCAGGGTCGATATCGTCAGCCGGGCCAACAGTAACGGCGTCGCCCCTCTGGATGCAGAATACCAGCGCCGCCCGGTCACCCGCAGCCACCATTTCCTGGAGTTCCAGGAGGTGTTTTTGCCCCCGTTCGGTAGGTGAGTCCGGAAACCGGGCGTGTCCGCCTTCCACCAGGGAGACGTTTTTAACCTCCACCCACACCCTCTGGTCGCCCGTGGTCAGCAGGATATCGATCCGTGAATTGCGGGATCCGTAGCAGACTTCGGTCCGCAGGGAATCGAACCCGGCCAGGCTGGGGATCAATCCGGCGGTGATGGCCTCGGTTACCAACCGGTTGGCCAGGATCGTGTTCACGCCCACCATCACCTGGATATGGCGACCGGTGAGGTCAACCGCCGCGGCCTCGACGATTTCCAGCGACCATTTCAATTTTCGCTTGGGGTCAGCCGCGGGGCTCAGCCACACCCGGGCGCCCTCGGCCAGGCATCCCCTCATGCTGCCGGTATTGTTGGTGTGGGCGACCACTTCGGTGCCATCGTCCAGACACGCGTGGATGAAAAAGCGTTTTTCCCGGCGCAGGAACCGGCCGCTGACCAATGGGGTGGGGAAATCCAAGTCATCTCCTTCGTTGCCCGCCTGACCGGGCTTGGTTATTGTTAATCTGCAAATGAGTGGGGATTTCAATATCCTTGCCTATAGTACACAATGGTACCGGATGGTACGGAATCATCTTCTTTCGGTGAACAGGAATCTGGGGGTGCGCATGAAACTCGGCGACTGGACTTTCCGAGCTTTCCACGACGGCCGCTTCAAGCTCGACGGCGGTTCCATGTTTGGTGTCGTGCCCAAGGTGATGTGGGAAAAGAAGCATCCGGCCGACGAATCCAACCGCATCGATCTGGACCTGCGCTGCCTGCTGGTGGAATACGGGGACCGGCGCATTCTGGTCGATACGGGCATGGGGGACCGCTGGGCCGAGAGGCAGACCGATATGTTCGGCCTGGTGCGCCGCCCAAACCAACTGGTGGCGGAACTGGCCGAGGCGGGGATCACGCGTGAATCGATCACCGACGTGATTTTGACCCATCTGCATTTCGACCATGCCGGCGGCGCCCTGCGCGAAGGCGACGACGGTCTGGAACCCGTCTTTTCCCAGGCCCGGCACTGGGTGCAGACTCGCCATTGGGACTGGGCCGTCAACCCTTCGGAAAGGGACCGCGCCAGCTTTCGCGCCGATGATTTCGCGGCCCTGAAGGACAAGGGTCACCTGGAACTGGTCGACGGACCGACGGAAATCATGCCCGGCGTTCGGGTCACTCCCATCAGCGGCCACACACCCGGCCAGCAGGTGGTGGAGTTCCACACCGGACAGGGTGTGGTGGTCTTTGTGGGCGACCTGATTCCATTTTTGAGCCAGGTCCACGTGCCCTGGATCATGGGTTTCGACCTGAACCCGCTTTTGACGGTGACCGAGAAAAAGCAGTTCCTCACCCGGGCGGTGGAGGACAGTTTTGTCCTGGTCTTCGAACACGATCATCTCCACGAGGCGGCCACGGTGAAATTCCAGGACGGAAAGTTCAAACCCGACCTGGTCTTTACCCTGGACGATCCGCCGCACATTGGGAAATAAATGAAAAACGACGGACTCATTCCCGACCAGAACAAAGCGCCTTTGCCGGTTCGCAAGCCCAGCTGGCTGAAGATGAAGAGGCAGGGCGGCGAGGACTACAACGACGTCAAGCGCCTGCTTCGCTCCTCGTCCCTGAACACGGTTTGTGAAAGCGCCAACTGCCCCAACATGGGCGAGTGTTTCAACAGCCGGACCGCCACCTTCATGCTGATGGGCGAGATCTGCACCCGGCACTGCACCTTCTGCAACATACCCGGCGGGAAAGTGGCTTCCATCGATGCCGATGAACCGCGCCGCGTCGCCGAAGCGGTGCGCGAACTGGCCCTGAAGTTCGCGGTGGTCACTTCGGTCAACCGTGACGACCTTCCTGACGGGGGAGCGGCCCACTTCGCTTCCACCATCCGGCAGATAAGGGAATTGAACCCCGGTTGCGGGGTGGAGGTCCTGATCCCCGATTTTGAAGGCGATCTCCAGGCCCTGGAATCCGTGCTGACCGCGGCTCCGGAGGTGCTGAACCACAACCTCGAAACCGTGCCCCGCCTTTATGCGGCCATGCGGCCCCAGGCCGATTACAAACGGTCCCTGCAGATCCTGCGGCACAGCCGGCAATGGGCCGATGCCGACCGGGCGGACATCAGGGTCAAGACCGGGATCATGGTCGGCGTGGGGGAAACGCGGGAAGAGGTCGTGGATCTGATGAAGGATGCCGCAGACTGCGGGATACAGATCATGACCATCGGGCAGTATCTGCGGCCTTCGCGGCGCCACCACCCGGTGCGGCGTTACGTCGAACCCGCCGAGTTTGACGATCTGGCCGCCGCGGGTCGGGAACTCGGGATCGACTGGGTGGAATCCGGACCCATGGTCCGTTCCAGCTATCACGCCCGCGAACAGTCCGAATCCCTGGGTGGCGGCAGCCAGTCTCCACCCCAGCGGACGGCTGCCGGATGAAGGGCGGCCGGCGCTGGTTCCTGTGGGCCGCGCTGACCTACGCGGTGATCATCGCCGCGGTGACCTTCGGGCTTTTCAACCTCTACGACGGATCCCGCGCCATCCTTGATGAAGCGCTGGGCCAAAGGCTCTTGGGGGTGGCGGGCAGCCTCGCGGAAATGAGCGATGGTGAGCGGATCTTTTTCGCCACCGTCGGTGACACCTCCGAGGGTTATTACCTGGAAACCCTGAAGGAGAAGTGGGAACGGATTCGTCGTCAGGAAAATCTTGCTGAGATCACGCTGACCGGAATCACCCTGGCCGACCGCTTGGACGATAAAATCATTTTCAGCACTTCGGCTTCCCTCGAAGTCGGTGGCCCGAACGATTTCTGGGAACTCGATCGCGAGGCGGTTGCCCAGGCCGCCCTGGGGAAACCCGCGGTGACCCGGCTCTATCAGCTCGGTGGGCCCGGCGGCCTCATGCAGAAGTCCGCCCACGCCCCGATTTTCAACTATATCGAAAATTCCAGGGATGTCGTGGCCATCGTAACGGTCAGCGGCAACCCGGATTTTTTCAGCGCCCTCGGCGCCCTGCGCGGCGGGGCCTTTCTGACCGCCGCGGCCGTACTTCTCATCCTGGTATTGATGGGGATATTCCTGTTCCAGATCAATCGCTCCCTCGAACGGTATCGCGCCTCGATCATGCGGCAGGAAAACCTGGCTGCCATGGGCCGCATGACCGCGGGCATCGCCCACGAAATCCGCAATCCCCTGGGCATTATCCGGGGTGCGGGCGAGCATCTGCAACGGGTGATCGAGTCCGCGGGCATCAAAGACGAGGTGGCCGATTTCATTCCCGAGGAAGTCGACCGGCTGGACCAGATCCTCACCGGCTACCTGGCTTTCGGCAGTGACAAGGAGGCGGTCGCCGAAACCTTCGATCTCGGTGACTGCGTCCGTCGCAGCAGCGGATTGGTGTCCGCGGAACTGGAAACGGCAGGCATCCTCATGGAAATAGCGGATAAACTTCCGCCCGCGCCGGTCCGGGGCGATCCGAGGCGGCTCCAACAGGTCCTGCTCAATCTGCTGCTCAACGCCCGCGACGCCATGTCCGATGGTGGTACTTTGACGATATCCATGGTTGCCGAGGGCACCTCGGTGGTCCTGGCGGTCAGTGACACGGGAACCGGACTCGCGCACGTGCCGGACGGGCGGTTGTTCGAACCTTTCTGGACCAGCAAGGAAAAAGGAAGCGGTTTGGGTCTGGCCATGTCGCGGCGCATCGTCGAAGATATGGGCGGAACGATAACTCTCGAAGACAGGGTTTCTGCCCGGGGGGCTCGTGCCGAAGTGGTGCTCCCTCTGGAATCCGATAAATAGTCAGCCAGGCGAAGGTGGCAACGTGGCGAAGATACTTGTCGTCGATGACGAAAAGAAAATGGTGATCCTGCTCCGGTCCGCTCTGGAAACCCGCGGGCATGATGTCACGGGTGTGTCCAGCGGGCAGGAGGCTTTGGAACTCGTCAACAACCGGGTTTTCGATGTGGTCCTGACGGATCTGCGCATGGAGCCGGTGGGGGGCATGGAAGTTCTCGCAGGCGTAAAAAGGGTCAGCCCGCAAACCGCCGTTATCATCCTGACGGCCTATGGAGAGGTAAAAACGGCGGTCGAAGCCCTTCGACAGGGAGCGTTCCAGTACCTGACCAAACCCTTCAATTTCCAGGAAGTGTCCCATGTGGTGGAACAGGCGGCCGGCAGCCTGGATCTGACCCGGGAGAATCTGGCCCTCAAACAGGCCGGCACCGGCCGTATGCCCGTCACCGACCTGGTGGGCGCCGCCCCGGTCACGATGCAGTTGCGGAAGATGATCGAACACGTGGCCCCTTCGGACGCCACGGTTCTGATTCGCGGCGAGAGCGGGACAGGCAAGGAGGTCGCCGCCCGGGCCGTTCACCTTGCCAGCGGGCGCGCGGACAAACTGTTCATCCCCGTCAATTGCGCGGCCATCACTGAAACGCTGCTGGAAAGCGAATTGTTCGGTTACCGGAAGGGCGCCTTCACCGGTGCGAACAGCGACCGGGTGGGATTGTTCGAAGCAGCGTGCGGGGGCACCATTTTCCTGGATGAAATAGGGGAGGCCGGTCCCGCGGTGCAGGCCAAACTGTTGCGGGTGCTCGAAGACAAAAAAATCAACCGGGTGGGCGATCCCATCGAACGGCCGATCGATGTCCGGGTGATCGCCGCGACCAACCGCCCGCTGGAGGAGGCGATCGCGACCAGGACCTTCCGGGAGGATCTCTATTACCGGCTTCTGGTTTTTCCGGTGGATGTGCCCCCCCTGCGCGATCGGGCGGACGACATCCCTTTACTGGTGGCTCACTTCCTGGACCGGTTGGGACGCAAGGGCAAAAAACTCCCTGTCGGGGTTCTGGCCAAACTGCGTTCCTACAACTGGCCCGGCAATATCCGGGAGCTGCGAAACCTGATGGAACGGGCCCATATTCTGGCCGGCGACCGGGACATTGCCGACGAACACATCCAGCTTGATGTTGGTGCCGCAGCGCGGCCTGCCGCGGGTCAGGTGGGCGAGGACCTGAACCTGGACAACAATGCGCGGGTGTTGATCGCCGCGGCCCTGCAAAGGTCCGGCGGCAATAAAAGTCTGGCCGCGAAGATGCTGGGGATCACACGCCGGACCCTGTATTCGCGCCTGAAACTACTGGGTATGGAAGAAGATGGGCCCGCGGAACCCTGATTCCGGTGGTCCCCGGGGATCGGGACCGGCCGGAAATCGTACCTTCAGGTACAGAATCTGACGCCGAATGGCCCGAACAGACAGATCCGGTAGAGGTTAAAGCCGTTTAAATGCTTAGGTTAGTGGCCTTGGCCGGCTGATTCAGCCCCTTGGCACATCATCTGCTCCTTTTGGGGGTTATCCGAATGGTCATCCGGACCTTCGACCCCCTGAACCAGGAAGGTTCACCATGGACACCAGGACTTGCCACCGCACCGGCCGCACGCTGATCAAGGGCGTCGTGTTCGGTCTTTTGGCCTTGGTGACGGCCGGTTCGATACCTGACATCGCAGTGGCCCAGATGAGCGGCGGGGAGCAGGTCGAGGCCTACATCGAACGGACGGAAGAACTTCTGATCTGGGCACGGGGCCTGGTGGGAGAAACCCAATCGGTTCCGGCCCGCCGTGTGCTGAGCCAGGCTGCGGATCTGCACCATCGGAGCCGGGGATTGATGAGCCGCGGGATGAAGCTCGAGGCGTTGGGCGTTTCCCGCCGGTCCCGGGCGGCCATGTGGCATTCGGTGCGCCTGGCGCGCGAGGCCATGGGACTCGAGGAACGGATTCGTATCCGGGCCGAACGTTTTAGTGATCAGCACAGCCAGCTGATGGAACGCGCCCTGGATGCCGGTGACCGGCAGGCGATGGATTTTTTGCGACGTTCCGAAAACAATGCGGTCAGGGCCCGGGAGCAGTACCACCAGGGCGATTTCAAACTGTCCTGGAAAATGCTCGAGAAGGCCGGCGATCTGATGCGCCGCGCGGCGCGTCTGCTGGCCGACGGCACCAGCCCCGAGCGTCTCGAATTGGAAATCGACCGCACGCGGATGCTGATCGAACGGACCCGCGAAAGCCTGGATAACGATGCGAATCCCCGGGCGCGTAAAATGCTGGCTGAAGCCGAAGAGGCCCTTGTTCGGGCCCGCGACGGAATGGACCGGGGCCATCCGGGCCGCGCGCTTCAGATGACCGGCCTGGCGCGACAACTGGCCATCAGGGCCGCTTCACTGGACGGCACCGGGCCTGATGACGCGTCTGTCCAACGACAGCTGGAGCGTTTCGACGACAGGTCGGGGCGCGTGGCGGACAGGGTCCGGGATTCCGGCTCGAAACCGGCCCGCGAGATGTATGAAAGAGCATTGCAGCACCGCACCCGGGCAGCTGAAGCCCTGGCGAACGGTGACGGGGAACTGGCCCTTCGCCAGATCAGGGCGGCCCATGACCTGCTGGGCCAGGCCGAGGATCTGATTCGTTGATATGAAAACGTGAGTATCCTACGGACTTTTCTTTTTCTTGCGGGCGGGCTGCTTTTGCTGCCCGCCGCGTGTTTGGCCCAAACCGGGAATGGTTTTCTCCAGGATAACGATCGCGCCGTGTGGTCCTGGGATCTCGCCTCCGGGGTGGACGCCTATCTCCATACCTATGCCCTGGCCCTCGACGACACCAGCGAAGCCCTGTCGGAATTCATGGTACAGGCCGGCTTTCAGGGCCGGTCGCCCCGGCTGGCCAACCATCGTTGGCGCCTGCGCGCCGAGGCTTCGACCGGCACCGAGCTGTGGCGGCAGCGGTTGGAGGGTGATTACCGCTTCCTGGATCAGGACCGCCACACCCGGTTCCGTTTGCGGGGCAATTTCTGGGGCCGCCAATACAAAAGGACCACCGAGTACGTTCTTTCCAGCGACAACCTGGAGGGAAGGCTCGAAGCCAGGGTTTATCCCGTTGTGGGCCGCATGGCCGCGCTTGATCTGCGTGCCTGGGGAGGGCTCATCGATTACAAGACTCCCTCCACCCTGGAGGTCGATTACAATGACGCCGGCGCGGGAGTTTTTCTGCGTTCCCAATCCCTGGGCAACCACATGTGGGGCGGCGGTGTGCGCCGGGCCCGGCGGGCGTATCCGGATTCCAGCGCCATCGACCGCGACACCTGGAGCGCCGAAGCCGATTACGACTTTCATGATCTGGAAGGGCAGAGTGTCCGCTTTTTTCACAAGAGCGACAGACGTTTGATCGCCGACGAAACGGTACGTCCCTCGGCCTGGACCCACTGGACCGATTTTGCCGGCCTGGTAAGCGCCGGTTCGGGACATGTCTACCTTGAGGCCCAGAGTGAGATCTGGAATTACGACCAGGAAAACGACGTCTATTTCAATTCCTGGCGCCCGGAAACCGCGTTGGGCTACCGGGGGGGAGATATCCTGGCGGCGGTCTGGAAGGTGGGGCCGGTACTGGAAAGATTGGATGCCGGCGATTCCCCCGAGACCTACACCCAGCTCGGAGCCAGGGCGGGGGTCGAATCCTACGGGTCGGCCGTCGGCGGTTCGGTGACTCTCGAATACGGGCGTCGCGTCTTCAGTCAAACAGATGTCCCTGTTGACGACGGCTCCGGGGATCTGCTCGGTTTTTCCATATCCGATATCTATTCCGATTTCAATTACTGGAAAATCTGGCTGATTGGTTCGTGGCGGATCAGCCGGAAATTCTCTCTCGATTTTTTGGCAAACTACGAACCGGAAAACCACACGGAAAATATCGACGATTCGGCCATTGGATTCGCCAGCCTTCATTTGATCTGGCGGCCGTGAGGGATTGAGTCCAACGCGGGCTTTCCCCGGTGGCGGTGGCCTGTTATCATTCCGCGACCGAAAACCCGACCCTTTTCCGGGAGTGGAAATACCTTTGTCCGCCATCGCTTTTGTCCGCGACACACTTTTCAACCCTCGTTCACCAGCCTGCCTATGGAAACATCCGGTCATGGCGTTGAAGGTATTCGCGGGCGCCTTGGAAAACTTCCTGTTGCCGTTTGGCGAGAAAACCGCGCGCGGGGCCTTTCGTGAATGTCCGGTCTGTGATTGGCGCGGGCACCGTTTTCGCAATTTTCTTTCGGCTGACGAGGTCATTCGCCACTGCATCTGTCCGGGCTGCGGATCCTTCGACCGGCATCGTCAACTGGTGGTGGGAGTGCGCGAGGAATTGGCCGCCAACCCCGGTGGCGCCCCCAAGGTGATGGTGGGGTTTTCCCTGTCCACGGCCATGCGTTTTCTGCTCGAACACGAGGGTTTGACACGGTGTTTTCGCAGTGACATTGATGCTGCGGACAAGCGGTTTTCCCCGGATCTGGTCATGGATCTGCGGACAAGTTCCCTGATCGGCGGCGGGGTGGACTGGGTGTTCTGCAGCCATGTGCTCGAACACATCCCGGAGCTGGAAATGTGCGTGGATGAAATCCTGCGGATTCTCAAGCCCGGTGGGGCGGCCTGGATCCAGGTTCCTTTCGAACCGGGCCGGGCCCACAGCAAAAGAATCGAGATTGATCCGCACCGCGCCCACGCCCACGCCTGGCAGTTCGCTCCCGATTTCGGCACCCTGCTCGAACGTCCCGAATGGACTGTCAGCGAAGTGATCGCGGGGGACAGCATGTCTCGGGGTGATCTGAAACGGTACGGAATCGACCCCAGGGAACGGTATTGGCTGGCCCGCAAATCCAGCTGACCCGCGCGAGGCTTTCCCCGGATCGCCCAAAGTCTTATTATATTCGGACCTGATTTTTCAATACGGGATGGATGTATTCCTCCCGACCGCGTCATGGAAAGGGAAAACGATGGCCAAGATCACGAAACGAAGCGAGGACTACAGCCGCTGGTACCTGGACGTCATCCAGGCGGCCGAACTGGCCGACAACAGTCCGGTCCGCGGCTGCATGGTGATCCGTCCCAACGGCTACGCCATCTGGGAAAACATCCAGCGCACCCTGGACGACAAGTTCAAGGAGCTGGGTCACGTGAACGCCTACTTCCCGTTGCTGATCCCGAAGAGTTTCATGGCGAAGGAAGCCGAGCATGTCGAGGGGTTCGCGAAGGAATGCGCCATC
>JAUVII010000244.1 GCA_030592845.1 Candidatus Krumholzibacteriia bacterium
CCCGACGCGCCCAGCAAATAGATCGCCCGCCCGTAGGCAAAGGGCGTGGCCCGGACCCGCACGATGGACCCATCCTCCACCGCTCGCACGGCGAATCCCGACTTCGACTGGGTCTTGAGATCCAGCCCGGCATGAAAACGGCCGGAACGGTATTCCATGAAATTGCTGGTCAGGTAGCGGGTGGAAAGATCCAAGGGCCAGCGGGGGGCCACGACCAGGGAATCCGGTTCCGCCGCGCGGGCGGGCGCCAATCCCAACATGAAGAAGACGAAGAGGAACCCGCACAGGGTGCAAAATCCTTCATATCTATTTCGGGGCCAAAGCATTGCGAACCGAACCTCCATGTCGCCGGTGAACACCCAATCTACCCCTTCATCTTTGGGGCGACAAGTTTCGTATCATTCTGTTAGTATGCCCGAAGGAAGGAACCTACTCCCCTTCTTTCTGGAACGCCCCGTGAGGATCACCTCGTCGAACACCCGCGGGCAAATGTCTGGAGGGTTACATGGAAGTTAACACCAGCCACTGGGTTGATGATCAGGGCAGCATCCCCACCCCCACCGGTCGCACATTCCTTTTGGATACCAACGTCCTGCTCCACGACGCCGACAGCCTGAATGCCTTCGAGGAACACAACATCGTCTTGACGGTGGACGTGCTCGAGGAACTCGATCGCTTCAAGCGCGGCAACGATGAACGGGGCCGCAACGCCCGTCGCGTCATCAGGGCCATCGACTCCCACCGCGACGGCAAACCCCTGAGCAAGGGCGTGGATCTTCCCGGAGGCGGCAAGCTCTACGTATTCGTCAAGAGCTTCACGGACTTCCTGCCCAAGGGTATGGACAAATCCCAGCCGGACAACCGCATCCTTGCCGCCGCCTGCGCCCTGGTCAAAGCGGGCGCCGAAGTGTTATTCGTCACCAAAGACATCAACGCGCGGGTCAAGGCCGATGCCCTGGGCATTCAGGCCCAGGACTACCTGAACCGGGTGGTCAATTTCGACGAGCTCTACACCGGCTGGAGCGAACACGAGGTCCCTGACGAGACCATCGACAAGTTCTACAAGGGGGAACCCGTCAGGATCGATGTGGAATGCTGCCCCAACGAGTGTGTCCTTCTCAAGGCCGCGTCCAACCCGAAACAATCCGCCCGGGGCATCTTCAGGGCCGATTCGGGAATCATCGAACCCCTGCAGTTCGGCGACAGCCATCCCTGGGGACTGACCGCGCGAAATCTTCAACAGCACTTCGCCCTGGAGTTGCTGTTGCGCCCGGACATCCAACTGGTGACCATGCTCGGCCAGGCGGGCACCGGGAAAACCCTGCTTGCGCTGGCGGCCGGATTGCAATTGGTGGCGGAAGAAAAACGCTACCGGCGCATCATGGTCTCACGGCCCATCATGCCCCTGGGCAAGGACATCGGATACCTGCCCGGTAGCAAGGAGGAAAAGCTCGCCAGCTGGATGCAGCCCGTCTCGGACAACCTCCAGTACCTGGTCGACCCCAACCTCGAACACTCCGGTGACAAGGTGCAGTATCTCTATGACACCGGAGTCGTCGAAGCTGAAGCGGTGACCTACATCCGCGGCCGCAGCCTGCCCAAGCTTTTCATCATCATCGATGAAGCCCAGAACCTCACCCCCCACGAGGTGAAGACGGTGGTCAGCCGCGCCGGCGAGGACGCCAAGGTGATTCTTACCGGAGATGCCTACCAGATCGACAATCCGTATCTGGACGCGTCTTCCAACGGATTGACCTATGTGGTGGAAAGGTTCAAGAACGAGGCGATCCACGGCCACATCACCCTGGCCAAGAGCGAACGCAGTCAGCTGGCCAGCCTGGCGGCCACCCTGCTTTGACGGGAAAACCGGGAATTTCCTATTCGGAGGTCGTACCGCCGGCCTGATTGATGAATTCCTGACGCAGCTGCCCCAGCAGGCAGGCGTTGGCCCTTTTCACGGCCTTGGTCAGATGTTCGTTGACCAGCTCCTGGTCCTGCCGTGAGGTCGCCGTAATATACTTTTTGGCCTCGATTTCTCCCAGGCAGGATTTCTGCCACAGGACATTGCCGGTGCGGTCCTTCAGGGTCATCCGGACCTCGGCTTCGGCTGTATTCGCGGTGGGAACCGGAATGGCGAGAATGGCCACCGCCGCCAGAGCCACCGCCAGTTTGGCCTGGTGGGATCCATCACTGCCCAGAACCATGCCCGCGCCGGCCCCCAAAGCACCGGTGAGAAGGAAAGACAAGGGCGAACGCTTCAGCTGACAGGTCATCGAAAGAAGATCCACCGACAGGATATAGTCCGCCTGGGAGTGCAGGGGAACCAGCTCCACCAGATTGGTCTGTTCCAGATCCTGCGCCAACGCTTCGGCGTAGATCTGGGTGGCGGGTACTTCCCACGACTCGTCACTGGGATAGGTGATTTTGAAAAAATGCCCCTGGCCCTGGCGTTGTTCCAGGGGGCGCATATCGGTGACGGTATCGATATACAGGCCGGGCATCTTCAAATTTCGCAATTGGAAATCGATCGCTTCGTCGGGATAGACAAAAGTTATCTTGTCGCTGCCGCAGGATGAAACCCCCAGCAGGATCAACAGGATCGACGCAGCAAGGGCCGCGCGGTGCAACCGGGAATTTCGCGTATTCCTAAAGGACATGGAAAACTCCTACAAGTGGCCCGAACATCATGGCACGTGGCATAACATTACGGTTCCGAAGGCTCTGGAGCCAGCCCGGATCCCGGGTTACTCGTCAATCCTTTTGCCGACCCGCAGGACCACGACCACCACCGCGACGACTCCAAGGGCAAGAGATAGCCACGGAGAAAGACCGAACCCCACCGGCAGGTATCCGCAGATCGCGGATATCCCGGCCACCGTCATGGCATACGGCATCTGGGTCTTGACATGGTCGACGTGGTCGGATCCCGAAGCCAGGGACGATAAAATGGTGGTGTCGGATATGGGTGAGCAATGATCCCCGAAAACCGCTCCGGCCAACACGGCGCTTACCGAAGCGAGATGAATATGCAGGGCGGTCGCCGCAGGCAGTCCCGCCTCAAGCGGCAAAACATGTCCCAAGGGGTAGACCAGAGGCATCAGGATCGCCATGGTGCCCCAACTGGTCCCCGTCGCGAAACTGACGGCGGCCGCCAGGACAAATACCACCAGCGGCAGCAGGCGGGCGGACAATACCTGCTGGCTGATCCCCACCAGGAATTGCGCGGTTCCCAGGCTGTCGCAGATGGCGCTCAGTGACCAGGCGAGCAAAAGGATGGTCACCGCGATGACCATGGCCTTGACCCCGTCGATGAATCCATCCAGGGCGTCGGACAGGGACAACCGGCGTGAGCCGACGACCAGGGCAATGGACAACAGGGCGCCGATCACGGCCGCCCACGTCAGCACGGCAAAACTGTCGGCGCTGTTCAGGATTTCCCGCAGCGTTGGCGAGGCCGTTCCCGCGGCCTGGGCCACTTGCCGGCCGCTGAAAAAGATCCCCAGGGCCGTGGTCAAAATCACTGACAGGATGGGTATCCCGGCCATCAGGGGGCTGGCCGGGTCGCCGCCGTAACCGGGAATGAGTTCATCATCAGGCAGGGGAACGTCACTGGCCGGACGGGCGCCCGGCCGCAACACCTGTCCCTTGTGATAGGCCCGCAATTCCGCCTGGCGCATAGGCCCGAAATCCCGGCCGGTAAACGCCACCATGTAGACAAACAGAAGGGTGAGAAGAGGGTAATAGCTGTAGGGAATCGTTTGCAGGAAAAAGGTGTAGGCCTGCCCCCCCTGACCCAGCCGGGCCATCGCTTCCTGGATCAATCCGACTTCAAAACCGACCCAGGTGGAAATGACCGCCACGGTGGCCACCGGAGCCGCCGTGCTGTCCACGAGAAAGGCCAGCTTTTCCCGCGATATCTTCAGGCGATCCGTCCAGGGTCGCATGGTGTTTCCGACCAGCAGGGTGTTGGCATAGTCGTCGAAGAAAATGATCGTGCCCATGATGGCGGTGGAGCCCTGACCACCCCGGCGGCCGGAAACCCGCGAGGTGAGCCAGTGGACCACGCCTTCGGTGGCGCCGCTGCGGGACAGAACGCCAACCATGCCGCCCAGGATCGAGGAAAACAAAATGATCGATGCGTGGGATTTATCGGCCAAGGCCCCCACAAGGTAGGTGTCCCCCACCCTCAGAAGGGCCGTAGCCGGATTCCCGGTCACGATCAGCGACCCGCAATAGACACCCAGCAGAAGAGCGACGACAACCTGGCGCGTCAACAGCGCCATGCCGATGGCGAGCACCGGCGGAACGATGGAAAGCCATCCGAAATCCCCGGGAGTACCGGCACCGGATTCCTCACCCGCTCCCAGGGCCGCTCCCATCATGACGGGCAGGGCCGCGGCCCCAAGGACGGCCAACAGGACCATCCAGGTCC
>JAUVII010000090.1 GCA_030592845.1 Candidatus Krumholzibacteriia bacterium
ATATGTCGCACAACCTGATATTCAGCGCGGGAAACCCCCCGTAACAATAGACGCCCTCACCTTTTCTGTTGTAGGCGATGATGCTTGCCGTGAGTTCGAAGCTGGTATTGTAGCTGTAGATTCCCCCGCCCCGAAAATCGGCTGAATTCCCCACGATGGTACACTGGTCCACCACGATTGAATCATTGCCGGTGCAATTCAATCCACCTCCGTTTTTGCCGGATGAATTATCAATGATCAGGCATTCCGTAATTCGAATTGGTCCGCTGCTGTGAATTCCACCACCGCTTCCGACCACCGCGGAATTACCCTGGATCCTGCATTTATCCAGGACGCAATTCCCATGGATTCCGCCGCCGGTCCCCTCGAAACTGATATTATCCAAAATATTGCATCCAAAAAATTCCGGGTATACCCCTTGGGGCAAGGAATCAACTACAAAAACTCCGCCCCCCTCACGCTGAGCCGAGTTATCCCTGATCGTGCAGTTTTCAAATATTTGTCCACCTTGGGAATGGACACCGCCCCCGGTCGATCCCGCGTGATTTCCCTCGAAGGTGCATTCCGAAAAACTCGCGGGACATTTTATGTTCAGCCCGCCCCCGGTTCGGCTTGTGGTGTTTCCGATGACCTTGCAATCCACCATGGTCAGGCTGGAGGAACCATGAACATAAATCCCTCCACCGTAAAAGGAGGCCCGATTGTTGGAAATGATACAACCGGAAAAGGACAGTGTGGCGTCCCTGCCGTAGACACCCCCTCCCATGTATAAGTCATAGTTGTCGGTAATGAGGCAATTGCGCACCGCCACCTCGGATTCGAGAAAAGACAGGCCGTGGGCATTGCTTCCCCTGATCGTGAATCCTTCCAGCAGGCAGGGCCCGGCCAGGGACATGAACCGGACGACTCCGGTATGATCGGTCGCATCAATGGTTACACAATCGTGGCGGCCGGTTTCACTTCGCAGACTCACACCGCCCTTCATCTCCAGGGATTCGAAGTAGGTGCCCGCAGCCACCAGAACCGTGTCGCCGGATGCGGCGGAATCGATGCCAGCCTGGATGGTGGACTGATCCCCGGGAACATGAATGACGGCGGAAAAGGCGGGAGAAACGTTAAACAGAGACAATAAGGCGATGGCACATGTGGCCATGAACAAGTACCGGGTCATATAAAAAACCATTTTCAGCCCCATGTGGACATCAAATCCTCTACCATATGCGGCGCACATCGATTACTTAATGATACGATGTTTGCAATCCCAACTGGAATTTATTTCCGAGGTGCCCACCCGTGTCTTTCCCTCAAAAAACAGCTGCCCTGCTTCTCTGCCTCCTGCCGATCATCAGCAGCTGCTCCGGCACTCCCCGGCCAACTACCGATTCCGACCACGCCGCCCAATACACCCAATGGGCGGTGGCCTGCGATCACGTCCTGGCCTCGCAGGCCGGCGAGCAGATGCTGGCCGCCGGGGGCAACGCCGTTGACGCAGCGGTGGCCGCTTCCTTTTGCCTGTCGGTGGTGCGGCCCTTCAGTTGTGGCATCGGTGGGGGCGGATTCATGGTCATCAGCCTGCCGCCTTCGGCCAAAGATCCGGAAGGCCGCGCCGTCGCCCTGGACTATAGGGAAACATGTCCGGCGAACGTCGGGCCGGACTACTATGAAAACCTCCCCAAAGGAGCCAGCCAACTCGGTCCCAAATCATGCGGGGTTCCCGGCACCGTGGCCGGCCTGCTCTACGCTCTGGAAAACTTCGGCACCCTGGACCGCGCCACGGTGATGGCGCCGGCCATCAAGGCCGCCCGCGAAGGGTTCAAGGCCGACGCCTCCCATTTTGATGCGGTGGAATCCATGGGCAAAACCTGGAAAGATCACCCGGAACTGCAGCCCAACCTGGCTATTGCCTGGTATCGCTTCGCGCGCCAGGGACGCGCCGTCGAAGGCGACCTCATCCTGAACGAACCCCAGGCTCAGGCTCTCGAACTGATCGCCCGCGACGGAGCGGACGCATTCTACGCCGGGCCCATTGCCAAGGCGATCATGGAGGTCATGGCGGACGGCAAAGGCCCCATGACCATGGACGACCTGGCTGCATATACCGTTAGGGAACGCCCCGCCCTGGTGGGCGATGTCGGCCCCTGGCGCATTCTGTCCATGCCGCCGCCTTCGAGCGGAGGCGTCGCCACCCAGCAGGTCTTTGGCCTGCTCGAACGGCTTGGAGGACTGGACGGTAACCAGGAACAGGATTCCCCGCAGTGGCGGCACCTTTTGATCGAATCGTTCAAACACGCCTTCGCCGACCGGGCCCACTGGCTGGCCGACGACACCTTCACCCCCGTGCCGGTGGCCCGACTGACCTCGGCCGCCTATCTCGATTCCCTGGCCCGCCACGTGGACCCGGACCACACCCGGGCACCCGAGGAATACGGGACCTCCCCCCAATTGCCCCGTGATTCAGGGACCAGCCACATCTCGGTTCTGGACGCAAACGGGATGGCCGTCGGGTGTTCCGAAACCATCAACCTGTTTTGGGGGTCGTGCGTGGAGGTGCCGGGCTTCGGCTTCATGCTCAACGACGAGATGGACGATTTCACCACCGGCAGCGGAACCAACGCTTTTGGCCTGGTGCAGTCCGACCGCAACCGGCCCGAACCCGGCAAGCGGCCTCTTTCGTCCATGAGCCCGACCATCGTTCTGGAAAAAGACCGCGTCGTGGCCATCGCCGGAGCATCGGGCGGGCCGCGGATCATCAGTGGTACTATTCAGGTCCTTCTGTCGGCCCTGGTCTATGGCGAAGATGCAGGACAGGCCGTCGCCAGACCGCGCATGCACCACCAGTGGCAGCCGGATGAGGTCCGGGTTGAAACCGGATGGACAGATGAAAACACGCTGGACGGCCTGCGGGCCCGGGGGCACAAGTTGGTGCCTTACAAAAAAACGGTGGGCGTGGTGCAGGCGATCATTGTCAGGGACGACCGGATCACCGCCGCGAGCGATCCACGGAAGGGTGGGAGACCGGCGGGCCGGTGAAAAGGCCCCCCGGGGGGCCTTGCCAAACAAATTTAACTGATTAAATGGTACCGCATTATCAAGAAATCCTGTATTATTATAGTGAGTATAATGGTCTTGAAATTCCGGTTACTACGACCCTTTGCCACCACCTCCTGATGGGAGACAACGGTAATGACCACTCGCTGCATTGTCGGTCTGGCCTGCCTGGCTTGCACCCTCCTCGGAGCCGGTGAAGCAGAGGCTCTTTACGCAGAAAGCGACTCTCCCTTTTTCAGCCTCAACAGCCGGTATATATCAAGTGTCGAAGACCAAGCCGATCTGCCGCGGATCGATCGTCTGTTGGGTTCTTATCCCAATCCCTTCAATCCCCTGACAAAGATCAATTTCGAATTGGCTCACCCCACCACTGTTGATCTTCGGGTATACGACATGAAGGGGCGTCTGGTCAGGGTTTTGGTGGCGAATGAATTGCTTGGACCCGGGGTGCATACGGCGGAATGGGATGGTCGCAACCGAAGAGGCGCCAACGTCGCTGCCGGCGTATACCTGTATAGGCTCGTGACCGACAGTTTTTCCGGATCCAGCCGAATGACTTTGTTGAAATAGATCACACGGCAGGCTGAGGGCCGCCGGCAAGGGGATGGAAAACGTGAATCCAAGGAACAGTCAAACCCACGCCATGGCCGTATTGTTTGTGGTCTTTTCCATCCTTGCGCCGATGATGGCCCACGCCAATTCCGCCCCGGAGATCTCCAACATAGTTGTCCTCCAGCGGGATGATTCCTTTTTGGTCGATATCACCTACGACCTTTTGGATCCCGATGGCGACCCCATGTGGGTCTATATGATTTTTATGCCCTACGGAGGATCTACCGGGGCAAAACTTTGTGAGACAATCACCGGTGATGTGGGTTCCTATGTCTATTCCGGTGTGGGCCTTAACGCCGTGTGGGACTCAGGGGAAGACTATCCTGACTTTATTTCGGACACCTGCAAAATTCGCATCATGGTTTCTGATTTACCTCCGGTCCCGTATATGGATTCATTCTGGAAGAGCGACCTCGACGGTTCCAACGAGAACCCGTTCGCCGTGGGAGATACTTTGGGCTATGGCCATCCCTTTCGGTTGCGTTGGCAGGGTTATGCACCTGCCGTCGAAGGAATCGACCCGGCCCTGCTGGCTGCCCGGGATTCTGTCTATCCCTATGATGATGGATTGCTGGGGTACAAATACGACCTCCTCGACCAGAACTGTATTCCCACAGTGGAAGACTGTTGGAGCCCAAAATTTTTCGACCAGTCCACCGGGGACAGCATTTCGTACTTCGGGCAGGCCTCCAGTCTCGATTTTCACAATGACGGGTCCGGTGGCGACACCTTCCATAAACTCCTGCCGAGCGGCGATTTTGATATAAAATTGAACTCTCTCGATATTGCCGGTCAGGAAATTCGCGAGTCGGGGCAGGGACCGTTCCGGTTCGTGGTCAATTACGACCCGGAAACCATCATGCTCAATGGGGAGACCGACTGGGCCCATCCCGAAGATCCTGAAATCTATCCCTACTATTTCCTTCTCAACGACCCGCTCAAGACTCATCACCCCTTCCTGTCCGGTGACCGGATCCCCGACCGCACTTATGTCGTGGTCAAGGCGCTGGGCCGCGACGATGATCGGGATCTCAAGCTTGACCCCAACTACAAAGTTGCCCTATCGGGTTTTGTGAAGGGAAAACTCAGCAACCTGGGAGGCGGCTTCTTTTCTTACCAGTCCGAGTCCAGTGATCTGAATCCCGTGCCGCCCTGGCCCGCCAACGGGGATGGATGGAGTGCGGACACACTCGGCTTCCTGACCGGACCGAACACCGAATTCACCTTCAACATGCAGGCCGTCGACGAGCACGGCCGCAGGGACGGCACTCCTGCCGCGATCACCTTCGACGTGGGTTATCCTCCCTGCATCCAGTGCATCGAGCTCCTGCCCAAAGCCTCCATTCCTTCAGATTATGACGAGACTCTGGCGTGCCTCGAAGACACCTCCGCCCCCGTCATCGGAGCCCACCCCTGCTTCAGCGACACGACGGTTCTACGGATTTCGACCGACGGACTAGGCGATGACGACCTCCAGTTCATCCAGAAGGCATATATGCTGGTGGACAAGACAACGGGGGTTACCCAGGTGGTCCTGCTGCCCGGGCAGGGCGGCGAGGATAATTACGAAATCCCGGTCAACCTGTACCGGATGGAGATCCTGCTTCACGGCCTCGACGACATCCGCGAGCGATGGACGAGCATGGACCGGCGCCTGATGGGCTGTATGTACCAGGTCGATTATGAATGCGATCCCTTTAACCAGATCCAGGACGGCGGCGGCATCGACGACATCAGACTACCTACCTGGGGTGAGGTGCCCAATGGTTCAGGTCTTGAGATTGACCCCTTGACCGGTCTGTGGAGAATTTCCGTCGATGTCGCGGTGCCGGAATTTCTGATGTTAATGGGTCCGGAACATTACCGGGATATTTTCATGGAGTTTGTCCTGGGCATCACGGATCCCGTTCTTCAGGACAGGGTTTTCAACGATTCGACCAAACAATTCGGTATGGGAAGCGTCAGGGCCGTCGCGTTGGACCAGACCCAGTGCTTTTTCGATCCGCCCAGGCCCGCAATGTACAACTTCTTCCGCCGTGTTCGACCTTCGGTGGCTGAACTTCCGGCAGGCATGACCTGGCGCGATTGCAACCTCAGGGACATGGGCGTGCCGGAAATCATGCTGGAACTCGATCTCTCCCGCGGATCCATGCTCAGTCTGGATGGCGAACCGGCCTCGAAGTATTTCCGGATCATCGTCGAAACCGCGACCGGCGATTTCGAATGCAGTGTGCCCTAGGATTCCGATAGCCAATTCGATTGCTCTTGATTGGGTCCCGCCTGCCAAATATCTTTGCCCCAGCGCCCAGGCTGAGGCGCATCCCCCTTGTTTTGCCTATCCGAACGGGCGGCATTCTGATGACCTCAACCACAATGGAAAGCGCCTGGCCCGACGATTGGTCGCCCGAATGGCGCGATGCCGCCGCCAATGGCATCTGCATCCATTGCGGCAACGATCTGGGCCGGTTCTGGAAACAGGCCGACGGTCCCTTCTGCTGCCGGGGCTGCAAGGGCGTGTACGAGATGATCCACCAGGAGGATCTGTGCCGCTTCTACGATATCAAACCCGATGCCCATGCCCCCGCGCCCACCCTCAGGCCTGAAAGTTTCGGCTGGCTGGACCGGATGCTCGCCGAACGTGGGGAAACACCCGGCCCCCTGCATCTGGACCTGGACATCCAGGGCGTGCACTGCGCCGCCTGCATCTGGTTGATCGAAGAGCTGTTCAAGCGGCATGAAGCCGGCATCCAGCTGCGTATCAACCCCACTCTGGGCAAAGTCGAACTGAGCTGGGATCCCGCCCGCGGTGACCTGAAGGAATTCCTGGCCGAAGTCGAAAAGTTCGGCTACCGGCTGGGCCCCAGCCGCAAGGGGGCCCGTAAGCAATCGCGCGCGCTGCTGATGCGCATGGCCATTTCCATCGCCATGGCCATGAACGTGATGATGTTCAGCCTGAGCTTCTACTTCGGGCTAGCCGAGGGCGCCCTGTTCATGTTCTTCGGCTGGCTGAGCCTGGGCATGGCCACGGTGTCGCTGTTTGCTGGCGGCGGCATTTTCCTCAAAGGGGCAATCGCGGGGCTGCGCCGCCGGGTGCTGCACCTGGACGTGCCAATTTCCCTGGGCATGGTGCTGGCCTACGCGGGTTCGACCTACGGATTCCTGACGGGCGGGCCCGATCACGCCTACTTCGACAGCCTGACCATCTTCATCGCCCTGATGCTCGTGGGACGCTGGGCGCAGGAGAACATTCTCGAGCGAAATCGCAACTCGTTGCTGGAATCGTCGGGGGCCGAGAACCTGACCGTTAAACGCTTGAAAGAGGGCGAGTTGGAGGCCGTGTCGGCTCCGGAAATCGTCCTGGGCGACGAGTTGTGGATCGCCCCGGGCGATCTGTTGCCTGTCGAAGGCATCCTGATGCGGCGGGCCACCGAAGTTTCCCTGGACTGGATCACCGGCGAGTCGGACCAGATCGCTTTCCAGCCCGGTGACAAGATCGCCGCCGGCGCCTTCAACGCCTCCAACCACGGTTTTGCAGTCACTGCGGTCGAGGGTTTCGAGGACAGCCGCCTGCAGGATCTGCTGCGCTCGACCACCGTGGCCGATGAGGAATTCCGCCCCCAGTGGTGGCACACCATCAGCAGCTGGTACGTAAGTGCCGTCCTGATCGCCGCGGTCGCCGGTTTTGCCCTGTGGGCCGGACGCGACGTGACCATGGCCCTGAAGGTGACCATTGCCATCCTGGTGGTGACCTGCCCCTGCGCCCTGGGGCTGGCCACGCCCCTGGCCGAGGAATTGATCCTGTTCGCCCTGCGCCGGCGCGGTGTGTTCATTCGCAAACAGAGTTTCATGGAAAAGGCCCTGTCCGTGCGGCAGATCCTGCTCGACAAGACCGGCACCCTGACCATGGGGCAGCTTGCCCTCGATGCGGAATCCCAAGCGGTTTTGGTGGGGTTGACCCCTGACCAGCGCACCGTCCTGCGGCACATGACCTCCCGGAGCAACCATCCCGTCAGCGAATGTCTGGCAACGGCCCTTTCCGAAATTCCGGACACCGAACGAACCGAGGCGCCTGATTTCGGGGCGGCCGGCGAGGATCTGGCCGAAATCCCGGGCGCGGGCCTGGAACTGAAGCTGTCATCCGGAGTCTGGCGGTTGGGCCGGGCAAATTTTGCCCTGGATGAAAAGACCGGCGACAACGCCACCGTATTTTCGGTCGATAACCTCCCGGCCGCCTCGTTCCATCTCCACGAGGACCTCAAGGCCGACGCGGCCGGGGAAGTTGCTCGGCTCAGGGAAGCGGGCTACGAGATCTACCTTTTGAGCGGCGACGCCCAGGCCAAGGTCGACATCGCGGCCAAAGCACTCGACATTCCCGCCGACCGTTCCTTTGGCGGCCTGACCCCCGAGGCCAAGGCCGCCCGGGTGCGCGAACTGGACCAAAAAGACACCCTCATGGTGGGCGACGGGTTAAATGATTCTCCCAGCTTTGAGGTAGCCTATTGCGCGGCCACTCCGGCGGTGGACCGACCTGTTTTGCCGGGCATGGCGGACTTCTTTTTTCTGGGCGACGGCATCGCCGCCATCGGCCGCTCCCTGACCGCCGCCCGACGCCTGCGCCGGGTCGTCAGGGACAATCTGATCCTCGCCGTCCTGTACAATCTAATCGCGGTCGGGCTGTGCATGGCCGGCCTGGTCACTCCAGTCGTGGCCGCCATCCTGATGCCCCTAAGTTCCGTATCGGTAGTCACTTTGACGGCCGTCCGACTATCCGGAGGCAAACCGGAATGGATATAATCATCGTCCTGGTCTTTATCAGCCTGACCCTGGTCGTCGCGGGGCTGGTCTTCTTTTTTTCCCGTCTTTTCGATGGAGATTTCGAACATGGGGACCGGCTCAGCCTGCTGCCCTTGGAGGACGACGACGGCATGAATCAGGTTGACCCGGAAAAGCCGGATGATAAATTGGACAAAATAGGTTTTAATGATGGCCGAAATGATTCCGATCAGCCTGAGTCAAGTGAGTGATTGAAGGAGGAAGTGCTTTCCATGGAAGCCACAATGTCCGATAACACCCAGATGAAAACCGTGGTCTACGACGATTCGATCGTCCGCGCCTTTTCGATCATAACGATCGTATGGGGCGTGGTGGCGTTTCTGGTCGGTGTGATCGTCGCGGCCCAGCTTTCGTTCTGGCAGGCCAACTTCGGGCTCGAGTGGCTCAGCTTCGGCCGTTTACGGCCCCTGCACACCAACGCGGCTATTTTCGCCTTCGTCGGCAACGGGATGTTCGCGGGGATCTACTACTCCACCCAGCGCCTGCTCAAGGTGCGCATGGCCAACGATGTCCTCAGCTGGATCAACTTCTGGGGCTGGCAGGCGGTCATCGTCGCCGCGGCCATTACCTATCCTCTGGGACTGACCCAGAGCAAGGAATACGCGGAACTGATCTGGCCCATCGACATCCTGGTGGTGTTGGTGTGGGTCGTTTTCGCCATCAACTTCTTCTGGACCCTCGCCATTCGGAACGAAAAGAACCTTTACGTGGCGATCTGGTTCTATATCTCGACCATCGTCACCATCGCCGTGCTGTACATCGTCAACAACCTCCAGATACCGACCAGTCTATTACACAGTTATCCAATTTTCGGAGGGGTCCAGGACGCCCTGGTGCAATGGTGGTACGGCCATAACGCTGTGGCCTTCTTCCTGACCACGCCGCCGTTGGGCCTGATGTACTACTTCATGATCAAGGCCGCCGAACGGCCGGTCTATTCCTATCGGCTGTCGGTGGTGCACTTCTGGTCCCTGATCTTCCTGTATATCTGGGCCGGCCCCCACCACCTGCTGTACACCGCGCTGCCGGACTGGGCACAAACCCTGGGCATGATCTTCAGCATCATGCTGTGGGCCCCCAGCTGGGGCGGCATGCTCAACGGTCTGCTGACTTTGCGCGGCGCCTGGGACAAGCTGCGCACCGATCCGGTCATCAAGTTCTTCGTGGTCGCGGTCACTTTCTACGGCATGTCCACCTTCGAGGGCCCGCTGCTGTCGATCAAGAGTGTCAGTGCGCTTGGCCACTATACAGACTGGATCATCGGCCACGTGCACGGCGGCGCGTTGGGCTGGAACGGCTTCATGACCTTCGGCATCCTGTACTGGATGTGGCCGCGCCTGTACGGTACCAAGCTCTACTCCAACAAACTGGCCGAACTCCATTTCTGGATCGCCACGATCGGCATCCTGATGTACGTGGTCTCCATGTGGGTCAGCGGCGTAAGCCAGGGCCTGTTCTGGCGCGCCCTGGACGCCGAAGGGTTCCTCAAGTACCCCGATTTCATCGAGGCAATCACAAACAGCGTGATGATGTACCACACCCGTCTGCTGGGCGGCACGCTGTACCTGCTCAGTTCGTTCCTGCTGGTCTACAACATGATCATGACCGCCAGGCAGGGTAAACCCTCCACGGTCAGCGTGCAGGTGCCCGCCCGCCGACCCGCCGGCGACGGCGAAAGCGCCTGGGCCCTGTTGACCAGCGCCCCCATGCTGTTCATCGTCGGGATCATGGTTTTGGCGGTCTGGTTCGGGATCGCGGGCCCCATGATGAGCCCGGTCGTGCTGGCCCTTCTGATCGTCGTCTTCGTGGCCGCGATCATCTCCTACGGCCTGTACCAGAAACGATGGGGACACTGGTACGGATTGGTCGAACGCCACGCGCTGGTGTTCACCATCCTGGCCCTGGTGGCCATCCTCATCGGCGGCGCGGTGGAGATCATCCCCACCATCATCCAGAGCAACAAGATCCCGCTGGAAATCACCGACGAGATGATCGCCGCCGATCCCTCGCTGGCTGAAACCGCCAAGTGGGTCCAGAAACCCTACAGCCCCCTGGAGCTGGCCGGGCGCGACATCTACGTGTCCGAAGGTTGCTACCTGTGCCACAGCCAGATGATCCGGCCCTTCCGCCACGAAGTGCTGCGCTATGGCGAGTACTCGCGGATGGGAGAGTCGCTGCTTGATTTTCCCTTCCAATGGGGCAGCAAGCGCACGGGCCCGGACCTGGCGCGGGTCGGCGGCAAGTACGACAACCTGTGGCATTATCTGCACCTGATGGATCCGCGGTCCACTTCGCCCGCGTCCAACATGCCCACGTATACGCACTTCAAGACCGGCACCATAGATCCCGTGATGATGACCGGGAGGATGCGCGTCCTGCGGAAACTGGGCACGCCGTATTCCGACGAGGACATCGCCCTGGCCGAACAGCGGTTCATGAGCCAGGGACAGATGATTTCCGACTACCTGGCCGATAAGGACGTGGAGATCATGCCCGACAGCAAGATGGCCGCGATGATCGCCTACCTGCAAAGGTTGGGCAGGGGTCCGCAACCGGTGGCCCCCGCGCCGGCTGAAACCGCCCAGGGGCAATAGGAGGGTCCGTCCATGTACCAGGAATATTTCGCCCAGAGCGATCACCTGATCTGGCCGCTGATGGGCCTGATGATTTTCGTATTGTTCTTTGTCGGCGTGCTGGCCTACGTGTTTCTGGGGCTGCGCGACAAGGACAAGGTCGACCGGATGGCGGCGCTGCCCTTCGCCAAGGACAGCGAATCCGAAAACCATCCGAACATTCCAAGCCAGGCTGATGGGAGGGTCCACCCGTGACCGAGAACCAGAACACGAGCCGCGACAACCGGGACGAGTACCAGCAGAACACGGTCATGGATCATGAGTTCGACGGCATCCAGGAATTCGACAACCGGCTGCCCAACTGGTGGCTTTGGCTCATGTGGGGCTCCATGGTATTCGCCCTGCTTTACTGGGTCTTTTTCCATACGCTGGGCGTCGGCGTGCTTCCGGTGGAACGGTTTGAAAAGGAAATGCAGGTCGCCCAGGAAGCGCAGCTTGCCCGGGCCCTGGAAGCAGGTATCGACAACGAATTTTTCGTGATGATGAGCCAGAACGAAGACAAGGTGGCCGAGGGGCGCGAGATCTTCGTGAAGCATTGTGTGGCCTGTCATCTGGATCAGGGACAGGGTTCGGTAGGACCCAACCTCACCGATGGCTTCTGGATCCACGGCTGTGAACCCATGCAGATGCTCAAGACCATCAACGACGGCGTCGCCGCCAAGGGTATGCCCGCCTGGATGAACCAGCTCGGACCCACCCGTGTGCATGCCGTGCTGGCCTACATTCTGACCATCAAGGATAACGAGGTGGCCGGCAAGGCGCCGGAAGGCGAACCGTGCACCTTCTGACCGGTGCGCTGATTGACTCGGAACAGGGGCGGTCGCCAACCGGCGGCCGCCCTTTTGTTTCAGTAAAACATAGCTGAACACTTGGAGCTGACGGGCCCGCGCCAAGGCCCAAAGGAGATCCGGAATGACCGAGAAGGACGCCAAGGCAGCCCGCCCAAAAAAACGGCAGCCCGACCTGGACACCGTCTACACC
>JAUVII010000056.1 GCA_030592845.1 Candidatus Krumholzibacteriia bacterium
CGTGCTGCTGTTCGGCGGGGCCATGAGCATCGGTTTCTGCCTGTGGCAGACCGGCGCGGCGGAATGGATGGCCATCGGCTGGCTGTCGCTGCTGCATGAGGCGCCCTGGCTGGTCTTCATCATGGGCGTGACGTTTTTCGTGCTGATCATGACCAACTTCATCATGAACGTGGCGGCCATCGCCATCACCCTGCCGGTGGCCCTGGTGATGGCGCCCTACGTGGGCGTGGAACCCGAAGTGGTCATGTTCGCCGCCCTGGCCGCCGCCGGTATGCCGTTCATGCTGCTGGTGGGTGCGGCGCCCAACGCCATCGCGTTTGAAAGCCATCAGTTTCGCACCAGGGAATTTTTCCTCTACGGAATTCCCGCCAGTGCCATGCTGCTTGTGGTGATTGGATTGTTCGTCTGGAAGATCTGGCCGTGGATGGGAATGCCGGTTCTGCTGTGACCCCTGTCAGTCTCCCTCAGCCTCTTTTGCCTTCAGTGGCTGCACGTTCCCGTTCAAAAGACTGCTGAACAATAGATCGGGGCTGGGGAACTGGGGCAATACCTGGATTTTTTCCTGCAGATCCTCGTCCAGTTCCGGCTGAGAGCACCCCAGAAGAAGCACCCTGCAGTTCCGTTCTACCGCGCGCCTGAAAAGAGGAATGAATTCGGGACCCAGGGTGGCCTTACGGCCCGGCACCACCAACAGGGCTTCCGAGGTATGATCGAGGGCCAGGTCCGCGGCGGACAGGCTGGTTACCCTCTGGACGTGGAAACGACCCGACAGGCAGGCACCAAGGTCGCCGGCAAGCGGGCCGCTGTCGGAAAAAATTATCAGCCGGGGAATTTCACCCCCTGGTTTCTCCATTTGAATCATGGTTCGATCCCACACCGACTCCTGTTATTCCGTTTTGCAGCAGAGGCCGGTTGGGTTCGGAATGACTCTCGCCCAGCGCCATCCGATCCGTCCCCGACCCCCACTATTCAACCGCGCGATCCCCCTTGAATTTTCGAATGTCGCCCTTGCAACCGTTCCCAACAATTTACTTCGAAAATCCCAAGTCACGCGATCCCCCACCGTAACTCCCTGTCCCCGGGAAAGATACAGGCTTTCCGCTTGGGACAGATCTCATCACACCCTATATTAGGCAACTCCCGTGCCAGAACTCAAATTAAGCCAAAAACCATAACCTGTTGTCTCTAAGGCATTTAACTTAAACCTTAATGGTAATCAATATCTATAAGGGGCCCAGGTGCAACACTTTAGACGCACCACAACCCGGCATTTAATTTAATATTAAGCAAATAAATAAGTTCAGGGTGCATCCAAACAGATGCACCCTGAATCAAAAATCATTACTTTGCGAAGCTCAACTCTGGAAATCCCCGGAACGCAGGCCCAATTCCCGCAATTTTCTTTGAAAACTCTGCCTGCTCATGCCACTGAGTTCGGCTGCCCGAGTCACGTTTCCGCCGGTTTCGGACAGCCGTTCGGTCATGTAGCGGGTCTCCCATTCGCGGGTTATCAGGTCCTTGGCCTCGTTGAAAGAGGCAGGGCCGACCGTGAATCCCGGGCCCTGTCCGAACATGTCACCGAGGCCGATCAAGCCACCGGTGCAATTGATGACCGCCCGCTCGACAAAATTCCTCAGCTCCCGCACGTTTCCGGGCCATTGTTCTTCCGTCATCCGTGTTTCCACCGCCGGCGAAAAACCTTCTATCTGACGGGGAAACCGCGGCAGGGTTTCGGCCAGGAAATGTCTGGCCAAGGGTTTGATGTCGCCCCGCCTCTCCCTCAGGGGAACCAGGTGAATGCGGTAGATGTTGAGCCGGTAAAACAGTTCGGGCCGAAATTCGCCCCGGGCCATGGCCTTTTCCAGATCCTTGCTGGTAGCCGCCAGGACCCGGGTTTCGACACACAGATCCTTGTTGTCACCCAGGCGCGAAAAAACATTTTCCCCCAACACCCGCAGCAGTTTGATCTGGAACGCCATGGGGCTCTCCCCGATTTCATCCAGGAACAGGGTGCCGCCCGCGGCCAATTCAAACTTGCCCATACGCAGACTGTCCGCCCCGGTAAAGGCGCCTTTGACATGGCCGAAAATTTCCGACTCGATAATATCCGCGGGGACTGCGCCGCAATTGATGCCGACGAAGGGTCCTTCCCGCCGGGGGCTGCCCGCATGGATACGCCGGGCGATCATTTCCTTGCCCGTACCGGACTCTCCGGTGATCAGCACCGTGGTCTCGGTTTCCGCGACCTGGTCCACCTTTTCCAGCAAACGGAACGTATGATCATCGCCGGCGACAAAATTCCCCGTCAGACGGCCGAGTTCATCCCGCTGCGCCTGGATCTGGCGTCTGTTCAGCCCCGAAGCCAGGGCCTGGTCGAGCAAATTGACCAGCTCGGGCAGGTCCGCCGGTTTGGCGATGTAATGGAAGGCTCCCATCTTGATGGCCCGCACCACGGTGGATAGACTTTGGCTGCCCGACAGCATGATCACCGGGGGAGGATTCTCCAGCGCCCGCACCCGTTCCAGGATTTCCAGCCCACTCATGCCGCCCTCGCCGAAATCCACATCCAGCAGGATGACATCGGGCACCACTTGATCCATCTGCTCAAGGGCCCCGTCGCCGCTGTGAGCCTTGAAAACCTGAAACCTGCTGCCCAGCACGGCCTCGAGGTCGGCGCAGTAATCACGGTCATCATCGACCAGGAACAGGCGGGGCCAGGGCATTTCAGGACTCTCCCTGTTTCAGGGCCTCGACGAGGGCGCGCATCTTTCGCACATCATTCCAGGTTTCACGTTTCCAGGAGGGATTCCTCAGCAGGGCCGCCGGGTGGTAGGTGGCCATCACGGGAATGCCTTCGTAGAAGTGCACCGTTTCGCGGAGGCGCTTCAACGAGGCATCCGTTCCCAGAAGAGTCTGAGCGGCGACCCGACCCAGGCAGCAGATCACCCGGGGGTTAAGGATGTCGAGCTGGCGTTTCAGAAAAGGCTCGCAGGCGGCCACTTCCGCGGGCTGGGGATCCCGGTTGTTCGGAGGCCGGCACTTGAGGATATTGCAGATGAACACTTCGTCGCGGTCGTAGCCTATGGCCGTCAGGATCTTCGTCAGCAACTGCCCGCTGCGGCCCACGAAAGGTTCGCCCTGCAGATCTTCATCACGGCCGGGAGCTTCACCGACGAATACGACGTCGGCATCGGGACTCCCGGCGCCGAACACCGTCGTATTCCTATCCTGATGCAGCTGGCAGGCCGTGCACGGCATGACTTCTTCGCGCAAAGCGGCCAGAGCCGTGACCTTGTCGGCGGCTGATAAGACCTGGGCCTGGCGGGCGGGCTGGTTTTCAATCAGGGGCAGGATCCGGGCTACAAAAAGGGTGCAGAGTTCGTCGAAGGGATCGGCGGCTTTTGTCTCCCGGGCCGCGGCCGCCGGACCTTCGTCCAGGAACCATTCCATCCCCGCGGATTCGTTTTGCCTGACCCAGGTCAGGAGATCCCCCAGGATTTGTTGCCGATCGTCGCGGTCGCTGTTCATGGGTTTGCTTTTTCTATCCCCCGGAAGAACTGTCCGTCCGGGCCAACTGTTGCAGGATTTCCTTCGCCAAAGCCTTTTTGGGCGCTGAGGCACTTTCCCAGATAATACCATCAGCGCCGATCAAAGTGACCTGGTGATTTTCAGCGCCGAATCCCGAACCCGTGGCAGTGGGATCATTGGCCAGGATGTAATCCATTTTCTTGGCCTCCCTCTTGAGGGAAGCCCGCCCCACCATGTCATCGGTTTCCAGGGCGAACCCGACCACCCGCAGGCCGTCCGATTCAGGACCAGACCTATGTTCCGGCACGACTTCACCCAGAATGTCGGGATTGCGGGTCAGGGCCAGGGACCAGCCGTCACCCAGGACATCCTTCTTGAGCTTGCCGGTGGCAAAATGGGCGGGTTTGAAATCGGCCACGGCGGCGGACATGATCAGCCAATCGGCGCCGGCGTCCAGGACCTCGCCCACGGCCGCGGCCATGTCGGCGGCGGTCTCGACGACGCGGAATCCCGCCAGCCCGCGCGGAGGCGTCAAGGCGACGGGGCCGGACACAAGCGTGACCGAAGCACCGGCCGCGACGGCCGCGGAGGCCAGGGCGTAACCCATGGTGCCGGAAGACCGGTTGGCCACGTACCGAACCGGATCGATCGGTTCGTGGGTGGGCCCGGCGGTGATCAACACCCTTTTGCCGGTCCAGAAGCCTGTCTCTTCGGGTATCGCGACGGCCGCCGGAAGGTCCTTCGCCAGTTCGCGCACCGCCGAGAGGATTTCCTCGGGTTCGGCCATCCTTCCCTCGTCCACCGTGCCGCAGGCCAGCCAGCCGGATCCGGGTCCGACGAAGTTCACCCCGCGGGCCGCAAGGATTTCGCGATTGGCCACCGTGGCGGGATGCCGCAACATGTTGTTGTTCATGGCCGGCGCCATCAGCACCGGACCGGGAAAGGCCAGCAGCATCGTGGAAACGATTCCATCGGCAATGCCGTACGCGGCCTTGGCCATGGTGTTGGCCGTGGCCGGGGCGATGACCGCCAGGTCGGCCCAGCGGGAGAACTCGATATGGTCAAGGGCGTCGCTCGGGCGGTCGCCCCACATGTCGGTGGCCACCGGATGTCCGGTCAAAACCTGGAAGGTCATGGGAGTGACGAATTTCGTGGCCGCGTCGGTCATGGCCACTTTCACGGAAAAGCCCGCCTGCACCAGCAGACGGGCCAATAAACAACTTTTGTAGGCGGCGATACCGCCGGTGACCATCAGCAGGATTTTGGGTGCCGTGGTCGGGGCAGCCATGGGCTACTTCCCGCCTTCCTGCTCCTGCTCCTTTGCCTGCGCCTGCTCCTGCGCCTGCGCCTCCTCCTGGGCCTGCTCCATTTCCAGTCTGGCCTGACGGGCACGTTCCTTCGTGTCGTAGTAATCGACCTTGCCATCGATAAGGCGGTCAACGGCCAGGGTGGTGATTTTTCCCGGCAGGCTGACGTTGTAGGTCCGGGCCCGGTCATTCAGGCGCCGCGCTTCGAGAGCAACGATTTTGATGGCCTTGAATTTATTGGGTATGAGCTTGGTCACTAAATGGCGCGGAATGTATGTCATACGGCCTTCCTCGGTAGACGAATCCCTCGTGTTTTTCAACCGATCCACTATAACCCATTTTAGCTTTTTCGCAAGGTTTGGTTAGGCGGGATCGTCGGATTCCAGGGGGGGTGTGCCCAAAATGATACTGCGACATTCCTCGGCGGCAATCACCGCGCGCATGCGCTCCACAGCCGCGCCAAGGTCATTGTTTACAATCCAGTAGCTGTATTTGGGAGCAAAATCCACCTCGCCGCGCGCGGTCCGCAGCCGCTTGGTGATAACCTCGATATCGTCCGTGCCCCGTGAAGTCAATCGCCGCTCCAATTCGTCCCAGGACGGCGGAAACAGAAAAACCGAGACCAACTCGGGTCCGAACTGGTCCAGCACCTGGATTCCGCCCTGAACGTCGATGTCCAGGATGGGAATTTTACCCGCGTCGGTCATTTCCACCAGACGGCTGCGACGGGTCCCGTATTTGTTGTCGTGAACGGTGGCCCATTCCACAAAGGCACTTTCGGCGACCAGCCGGTCGAAAGCGGTCTCGTCAACGAAGTCGTATTCACGGCCATCGACTTCACCGGCGCGCATGGGCCTGGTGGTAGTGGACACCGAAAAGGCCAGGCGGTCGTCGGCGGCCATCAATTCCCCGATGAAACTGCTTTTGCCGGCTCCCGAAGGTCCGGTAATCAGAAGGATCATGCCTACTCCAGGTTCTGGATCTGTTCCCGCATCGATTCAACCTCGTCCTTCATGGCGATCACGGCCTGGGTGATGTCCATCAGGTTGGTCTTCGAACCCATGGTGTTCACCTCGCGGTGCATTTCCTGCAGAAGGAAATTCAGCCGCTTGGCGACCTGGCCGCCTTCGTCCAGGGCCGCGTGAAAATGACCGATGTGAATGCCGAGCCGTTCACATTCCTCGTTGATGTTCGCCTTGTCCGCCAACAGGGCCACTTCCTGGGCCAGACGTTGGGGATCGATTTGATCGTTCAGGATCCTGGCCAGCCGTTCATCGAGCCGGGCCTGGATTTCGACTGCCGCCTGGGGCGCGAGTTTTTCCACTTCCGTCAACTGGCCCGACAGGGTCGTCAGGCGGGAACGCATCTCGTCGACCAGGGCCTTGCCTTCGGCCTTTTTCATGTCCATCAAACCGTGATGGGCCTCGGTCATGGCCGACAGCAGGGCTTCGCGCAGGTCTTCGATCGCCAGATCCGGCTCCTCGGCGCGGAAAAGGTCGGGCACCCCCAGCAGATGATCCAGGGTGACCGGGTATTTTTCGCCGGTCTGCTTTTCCAGGACCTCGGCGGCCTGGCGGATCATGGTCAGGCCCTGGGCCAAACGTTCCGGATCCAGCCCGGCGTCTTCGGGATCGCGGGCCAGGTGGAGTTGGGACACGACGGTCACCCTTCCACGGGCCACGTTGTCCTTCAGGAATTTACGGATATCGCCTTCCAGGGCTGCCAGGGATCCGTGGAGTTTGAGGCTGACGTCCAGAAAACGGTGGTTTACCGACCGCAACTCGATCGTCACCGTGATCGGACCCCTGGTTCCCTCGCCGCTGCCGAATCCTGTCATGCTGAGCATGTGGTCCTCCACTGGAAAATGAGCCTGGTGCCGGGCCGGCCGGCCGGACAATTACGTCCCTGTCGTGCCCGAAGTTTAGGCCAGAGGTGGCGGACGGGCAAGATATACCCGATCACCGGCTTGGAACATCATTGTCACGTCGGGTGGTTCAACCTATAATCGGCCGCACCTGGACCCCCGCCAGAAACTTGACTGGAAAGGATACCGTTATGAAAATCCCGGGCCGGATACTTCTGATCACTTTTATAATTTTGCTGGCCGCCATCCCCGCCCTCGGGCAGGACGAACCAGCCGAATCTGAAACCGGCAAGGTTGATAACGAAGTCGGCCAGGTCTCCACGCAAACGAAAACACGTACGCCCGGCAAATCACCCTTCGGAATACGCGCGGGTTACACAAGTTGGAAAAGCGTGAACCAGGGCCACTTCGGAGCGCATCTCTACCTGGGAGAACTCTGGCCCAACGTGGAATTCACCCCCAATGTCGAGTTCGGGTTGGGTGACGATGTCTTCATCATGACCATCAACGGCGACGTGACCTATAATTTCACCGAGTTCTTCAGCCATCCCTGGGGCCTTTACGGCGGCGGTTCCCTGTCCTTCAATCTGGTCAACCCTCAAACCGGCGATACTGAAACGGACATCGGGCTCAGCGGCCTGGTGGGTACGAAATACACTTTTGCCAACGACCACATCGGCATGGCCGAAATCCGGTTCGGCATCATGGACAGCCCCAGCTTCAAGCTGACTTTCGGCTATACGCTGTTCTAGAGCGTGTTGAAGTGAGCACCCCACGCCCCTGGACCGATTCCCGCCTCCTGGCCCGGCAACTGGCCGGGTGGCGGCGGCGTTGGACGGGGCGGCCTCTTTTTCGCGTCACCGCCGGTCAGAACTGGGTGCGGCTCGGACTGGAGGGTGAAAGCAGGCCAGGCATCCTGTTGACCAACCTGCCGGGAGCCAATCTTGTTCTGGCGCAGAACGGCCGTTTGCCGGAACCCCTGATCAAGGCCCTGGCCTCTTCCAAAAAACACCCCTTGTCCCAGCTTTTGGAAGCCGCGGTTTTGTCCTCCTGCGGGATGTTCCCCGACGACATGGTGGCGGCCTTTCAACTGACCCGGCCCGACGGCGCGAACCTCTATCTTGTCCACCAGCTTTTTGGCGCCCGCGGCAATACCGTCCTGCTGGACAAAAATGCCAAACTTTTGTGGTCGCGGCACCGGCCCCCACACTCCCTGCTGGCGGCGGTCCCGCCGTTGGGGGTTTGGTCCCATGGCAGCGGCGGTCCGGACGAAGATGAAGTTTCGAGCCCGGCCCTGGAGCATCTGGCTGTCACCCTTCTGGGTGAATCTTCGCGGGAAACCCGATCGGTCCTGGGCCGGCGCCTCAAATCCGCGCGGCGTCTGGTGGAGAACCTGTCCAGGGATTTCGACCGGGCTGAAAAGGGAGACCTCTACCGCCGGAAAGCCGAGGCCCTGGCCGCTCATCTGCACGAGGTGCCGTCCGGCGTCGATACTGTTGAAATTTCGGACCCCCGGGACGGTGAACCCCTCGCCATCGAACTGGATCCGGCCCTGGGCCCGGCCGCCAACATGGAGGCCTGGTTTCGCCGGGCCCGCAAAGCCGACAAAGGCAGGGATGTCATCGCCGAACGGTTGGACGGCGCGCGGGACGAGTTGACGACCCTGGAGGCCGCCGGGGCCGAACTTGAGGAAATCGCCGCGGTTGACGGTCAAGCCGGGGACCAACTGGCCCTGCTGCAGGAGTGGCGGGCAGCGCATGATGATCTTTTCCCTTCGAAAAGCAAGCGGTCCCCCGCGGGCCGCTATGGCCCGGAAGAGCCGGCCCGTCCCTTCCGCCGCTATCTGGTGGACGGTCGCTGGGAGGTCTGGGTGGGAAGGAACAACAAGGAAAACGATGAGCTGACCCATCGGGCCGCGCACAACCGCGACATCTGGCTTCACGCGCAGGGCGTGCCCGGCAGCCATGTCATTCTGCGCACCGCGGGAAAGCCGGAACAGGTTCCCAAAACCGTCCTGGCCAAGGCCGCCGGCATTGCCGCGCTGAACAGCCGCGCGCGCCACTCCGAACTGGTGCCCGTCATCCACACTGAAAAGAAATACGTCAGGAAACCCCGGAAAACTCTCCCGGGTACCGCTGTCTGTCTGAGGGAAAAAAGTATTTTCGTATCACCCGGACTGGCACCCGGTGTGGTCAGTATCTGAGATCAGTCGGGGAAATTTTCCCGCACCTTAAACAGTTCTTCCAGATCTTCGAAAAAGATGTCCACCAGATCGGGATCGAACTGGCTGCCCGCGGCGCCCCGGATCGTTTTTTCCGTATCGGCGTGCGTCCAGGCCTCCTTGTAGACACGGATGCTGGTCAAGGCGTCATAGACATCGCAGATGGCGAGGATACGCGCGGCCAGGGGAATCTTCCGACCCTTGGCGCCCCGGGGGTAACCGGAACCGTCCCACCATTCATGGTGTCCCATGGCCACGTCCACTCCCATGGCGATCATCGGGAAATCACCAAAACTGTGACGCAATCCCTCCAGCAGATCAGAGCCCACCAGGGTGTGGGTTTTCATCACTTCGAATTCGGCTTCACTCAGTTTGCCGGGTTTCATCAGGATGGAGTCGGGGATGCCGACCTTGCCCACATCGTGCAGAGCAGCGGCCCGGGAAATGGTTTGCATGAACTCGTGGGTGACTTCCTGATAACCGGGGCGACCGGCCAGTCTTTCGGAAAGAAGATTGGCGTGTTCGCAGATGCGGTTCAGGTGACCGCCGATATGCGGGTCGCGAATTTCAGCCAGGAGGGCCATACCGCGGATCACCGCGTCACGGCTCTGGCTCAGTTCCCCCACCAGCCGGATGTTTTCCAGCGAATACGACATCTGGTCGACCAGCATGCTGCACATGCCGATCTCCTGGGGATCGAAGGTGCCCGCGTCGAAACTGGCAAAATCGAAGACTCCCACCGGACCGCTGTTGGAAATGATGGGCATGACCAGGTTGTCGGCAAACCGGGGGCTCAGGATCTTGGCACCGCCCCCGCCGTTCAGGTCTTCCACATGTATGAGGTATTCCTCGTTCAGTGACTGGGCGTGGATACTGCCGACGTCGTCCAGGGAAATGCGCAGATCAGCGGAAACATCAGGATACCCCACCGACCCCACCATAACGAGTTCCTTGGCGCCTTCATCCAACAGGAACAGTGCACAGGCGTCGCAGCCCAACACTTTCCAGACACCGGTAACCACTTCATCATAGGAGGATTCGTTAACCGTCATACAAACCAAACGGGCGTTAAATGCCTGCAAGGCCTGCAGCCGGTCAATACCCAGACCGGTCCCCTTCTTCAGGGGTCCGGTTTTCATGGTAGAAACGTATGCCATGTTCCCAATCGTTCCTTATTGGTCCTCAATGGGGATAATCCCCCCTAATTCTTCCAGATATTCGGCGAAAAAGGTCCTGCCTGAAGGTTTTTCAGGAGATTTAAGTGGGTGCTTATCGGAATCAGGCTCCCCATATATCGGCGATTCGAATAATCCGCAGGAACGAGGACATTTCGAATCGCCGATATATGGGGAGCCTGATTTCGATACGTACCTACTTCAACCGCTCAATTTCCTCCACCAGGACCTCTTCAAGATCATCTTTGGAGATATTGCGGTGGAGCTCGCCGTTTCGGTAGATGGCTACTTTGGTACGGCCGGCTGCGATGCCAAGATCTGCGGCTTTCGCTTCGCCGGGGCCGTTGACTATGCAGCCCATCACGGAAATTATGCGGTTGGCGGGGAGATCACGGGCCAGTTCTTCCACACGGGTGGCCAGGGCGACCACATCGACCTCGACGCGGCCGCAGGTGGGGCAGGCGACCACGCGGGCGAAACCCTCGCGCAGGCCAAGGGACTGGAGCATGTGGAAGGCGGCGGTGACTTCGTACACCGGATCGGCGGCCAGGCTGATGCGCACCGTGTCGCCGATACCCTCACTCAGTAGAACCGACATCGCGGAAATGGAGATGGACGTGCCGGCCAGCAACGTGCCGGCTTCGGTCACGCCCAGATGCTGGGGAACGTCGCTGATTTCGGCGAAACGGCGGCAGGCCGCGACCACTTCGCCGGGATGGCTGCTTTTCAGGCTGACGGCCACGTCATGGAAACCGACGGCGGCCAGGGTTTCGATTTCGTCGACGGCGCTCTGGACCATAGCGCCGGCGGGATCCAGCTTCGCCATCTCCTCATAACGACGGTGAAGACTGCCCTTGTTCACCCCGATGCGGATGGGCACGTTCTTGTCCGCGGCAGCGGCGGCGACCTCGCGGATGTGTTCCTTGCGCCCGATGTTCCCCGGATTGATGCGCAGCTTGGCGATCCCCGCGGTCAGCGCGGCCAGCGCCAGTTTGTGGTCGTAGTGGATGTCCGCCACCAGGGGAACATTGACGTTGGCCATGATCCAGGGCAGGGCGTCGGCGGCGGCCTGGTCGTTCACCGTCACCCGCACGAACTCGGCGCCGGCCGTGGCCAGTTCCTTGATCTGCTGGATGGTGGCCTCGGAGTCTCCGGTCTTGGTGGTGGTCATGCTCTGCACCCGGACCGGAGCGTCGCCGCCCACGGTCACCCCACCCACGGAGATCTGACGGGTGATCCTGCGGGGGGCGCAGACAGGTTTCATGATGACTTCGTCGTGGTCGTTCATTTATTCATCCTCGAGGGAAGGCCCGGCTACGCGTATGTCACCCTTGCGCACCGTCACACCCGTTTGATCCAGATATTCCAGCATGGGGATGCCCAGCTTGCGCGTCAGACCGCTGGCTTCCCGAAAAGTCGCAAAAGCCATCTCCGGTTCGGTCGCAAATACTTCACGCAATTTTTTCAACAGCTCACGCCAGGCGGCGGCCGCCACAATGTATTCATTGTTGATCGGTACGGCATACCCGTGATCGACCAGATGGCGCTGAACTTCCACCGGTTTGAAATCCTTGAGCGCCGGATCTGCCGCCGCGGCCTTGAACACGGGTGAATCCTCCGCCCAATTATCCATTCCCGGCCAGTTAAGGCCGAAGACCCCCAGCTCGGTGATGGCTTTTGACAAGGTTTCCGACATCGCCGGGCTCAGTTCCGGCCCCTGGTCCGACGGGCCGATGCGGTCCCCCACCACCGCCCAGGGCGCGTCGTGATGCAAGGCCGTCACGATCTGATTCCACTCGTTGGCGCCGCCCTTGAATTTGCATTTGCGGCGCGCTTCTTCCTTGGGGATGCCTGTCCGCAGGGGGAATTTTCCGGTGTAGTCGGCAACCAGGTCGGTGATCCTATTGGTCAGGTCCCCCACCAGTTCCTTGTGGTAGATGCGTTTGCCGATCAGTACGGCCTGCGGATCGTCCTGCTGGCCGAGGGCTTCGCCAAGGGACAGACCGGAGTAACCGGCCTCTTTGAGATTCTGAAGGAAGAGTTCCGCGGGATCGCCTGATTCCAGGACGTCGAGAATTTCCAGGGCCTTTTCCTCGAACCGCTTGTGCCGCCCCGGTTGGGGATCGAGCACAACACCGCCGGCGATACTCGTGACCGGCGAATAGAAACGCAGGACCAGGCGGTCGTCGCGCATTGCCACCAGTTCGTCCTCGAGGTGGAGTTGAGCCAGCCCCGTGCGAGGCCCGCCGTCGCCCCCCAGTTCCTTCTCGTCGAGAAGCACGATACGGCCGAGCACTTCGCGCCCGGCGTGATGGATGTGCAGCCGCTGCCGGTTCTTGAGGATGCCTTGGTAGTGGGCCATCATGTTCACGCGGACATCCAACCGGCGTGAGGGCCGCGCCGCGCCTGCCGCGGCAATCTGATAGCCGCGCTGGATCTCATCCTTCTTGATGCCGTGCAAAGCCAGCGCCAACCGCTGGCCCGAGGCCCCCCGGGAGGCCTTTTTCCCATGGACCTGGACTTCGCGGACACGCACCGTGGCATTGCCCGGAAGAACCTCCAGCTTGTCGCCCACCTTGACCGCACCACCCCAGCACGTACCCGTAACCACGACCCCGGCGCCGGGCAAAGTGAAAATGCGGTCGACCGGAAGCCGGAACGCCCCTTCCTCCGCCCGGACCGGCAAAGCCTGGGCTTCGGCCTTGAGGGCGGCTTTCAGTTCGTCCAGACCCGTCCCCTTGTGGGCCGACACCGGAACGATCGGCTTGCCCTCCAGGAACGTTCCCTCGACCAGATCCATGGCCTCTTCGCTGGCGACGGCGACAAAATCCTCGTCCGCCATATCGATCTTGGTGATGACCACCACACCGCTTTTCACACCCAGGGAATCGAGGATTTCCAGATGTTCGATGGTCTGGGGCATGATGCTTTCGTCGGCCGCGATCACCAGAAAAGCCAGATCGACGCCGCCGGCTCCGGAGACCATCTGTTTGACGAACTTCTCGTGGCCGGGCATGTCCACCACGCCCAGCAGCACACCGTCGCCCAGGTCGAACTCGGCGAAACCCAGCTCGATGCTGATGCCCCGCTCCCGCTCTTCCTTCAGGCGGTCGGTGTGGGTGCCGGTCAGGGCGGTGACCAGGGCGGTCTTGCCGTGGTCGACGTGGCCGGCGGCGCCAAGGATGTAATGTCTAGATTTCTCAGCCATTGAACCCTTGCCGGGTTGGGGATGCATTGACTCTTCATTGCTATACAATGCATTTTTCAACAAGACCCTGCAAGTGCCGTCCTGATAATCCCGCTGCTTCAAATCGAAGTTATTTTATCGGATCCCGGTTGGCCGCGCGAAGCTCTTCCTCCCGCCGATGCAGCTCCCGGTGGCACCGTGTACATAACGTCACCAGGTTTTCCAATTCGGTGCGGCCTCCTTGAGCGACCGGAAGACGGTGATGGATTTCCAGGAATTGGGTGCGGTTGCATCCGGGTCCCTGACAGCGGTGACCATCGCCAGCCAGAACAAGCCTCCGCAGCCGTGGAGGGATATTGGACCGTCGCGAACCATCCCCCCTTTCGATGACGGCATCGCAGGCCGCTGCCTTCATTAGAGCGGGCTCGATATCGAAAGAACCTCTGGAATTCCGTAGAACTTCGCTTTTGCACTGGGGACACATATGGATATGCAGGAGATATCCGGGATCGTGTGAAACGTGACCACCAGATGTTCCCGAACCGACCAGCCCCTCCAGGACCAATTGTTCCTTCGTGCTCCTGCGGCCTTGTTTGCGCAGGCTTTCCATCAGCAATTGCCAGCGGGAATATTCCTCGGGCGTGAATTTAAAGGTCACATAACATATTTCCGTGGCAGGCCGTGACGGATGTGGCGCTGGTGCAACTGACGGGAATCCCCTCCCTGGTCCGGGGTCTTTGGGTTGCGACTGCGGGACACGGTTTTTAATCTGCCTGGGCTCAATTGATTGTGACTCATTACCCCCCACCATCTTTCCCAGATCAGCCGTACTCACTTTCCTGGCCAGCTCAATCCATTCCTTTTCATCCGTGGAATCCGCTTTGGCCACGATGATCCTGGCCTTGGACCAGGAGAGTTCGCCCTGGCCCAGGGCTTTCTTGACCTCAGGATAGTGCTCAAGTTTTTTGCCAAGGGCGAGAAAAGCTTCCGTTTGGTTGCGAGATAGCCCCGCCGTGGTGGAGGCATAATCGGTGATGGTGGTATATCCCAGCAGGCGGAAAATCTTGCGATCGTAAATCACCCTCAGATAATGAATGCTTCGGATTAAACTTCGCTTCAGGGAAGTAATCGAAACCAGGAAGTTGTTGTGCAGCGACAAGGCCGCCGGGGTGGCTAAGGTGGTTGTCGGCGGATTGGTTTTTTGGCTGTCCAGGTTGTCTACAAATAACTTTTTCTTTTCGGTTACAGTCATGTGTCGGCCCTATCAGGGAGGGACTGTTTTGCATATCCTCATGCCCAGCCCTGACATCAGGGCTGGGCGGCCTCATTCATCAAAACAGGTATGGCAATTGATATGCCTGGCCGAATCCGGGGCCAGAGTGCACAATCCACTGTTGCCCCGATGGACCCGCCCCAAATGAGTTTGTGAACGGCGAAGTAATCTGGTCTGAGTCCTGCATACGGCGGCACAATACCGGACTAACCGCGGAGCACCTTCACCCGTATCCAAGCCATCTTGAACCGGAGCTGCCCATGACCCGCACCCCACTCGACATTCTTGGCACGGTCTACGGATTCGACAGCTTCAAGGGCCGCCAGGCCGAGGTGATCGACCATGTAACCAGCGGTGGTGACGCTCTCCTGCTGGCCCCCACCGGAGGCGGCAAGTCCCTCTGCTATCAGATACCTGCGTTGCTGCGCGAAGGACCGGGCATCGTTATTTCACCCCTGATCGCCTTAATGCAGGACCAGGTGACGGCTCTGCGACAGCTGGGTATCCGCGCAGCTTTTCTCAATTCCACGCTTTCGCCCGGGGAGCAAAGGTCCGTCGCCGCCCAACTGCGGGCCGGCGATCTCGACCTGTTGTACCTGGCCCCCGAGCGCCTCGTTCAAGAAGACACCCTCGATTTGCTCGCCATCGCGCGGCCCTCGGTCATCGCCATCGACGAGGCTCACTGTGTCAGCCAGTGGGGACACGATTTCCGACCCGAGTACCTGCAGCTTGACATCCTGGCGGAAAAATTCGCCGGCGTGCCGCGACTGGCCTGCACCGCCACGGCCGACTTCCGGACACGCGAGGAAATCGTCGCCAACCTCAAGCTGGAGGGCGGTCGAATTTTCGCCACGGGTTTCGACCGGCCGAATATCCGCTATCTGGTGACCGAACGCAGCGGCGGCACGGCCCAGGTCCTGAGGTTCATCCGCAACGAATATCCGGGACAGGCGGGCATCGTTTACTGCCTGTCGCGAAAAAAGACCGAGAAAGTGGCCGCACAATTGGCGGCCGCGGGTCTGACGGCGCTTCCCTACCACGCGGGCCTGCCGGCGAAGGTCCGCGCCGACAACCAAAAACGTTTTCTCAACGAAGACGGTGTCGTGATCGTCGCCACCATCGCCTTCGGCATGGGCATCGACAAGCCCGACGTAAGGTTCGTCATCCACAATGATATGCCTGCCGGCCTCGAGGCCTACTACCAGGAAACGGGCCGCGCCGGTCGTGACGGCCTGCCTTCCACCGCGCTGCTTACATATGGTCTGCAGGATGTGGTGCTGCGACGCCGCATGCTTGAAAACTCCGAAGCGGACGACCTTCACAAACGAATTGAACGCCAGCGGTTGGATGCCATGCTCGCCTGGACCGAGTTGGTGACCTGCCGTCGTCAGGCCCTGCTGCGTCATTTCGGCGACGATCTGGCCGAACCCTGCGGTAATTGCGACATCTGCCTGTTTCCACCGGAGACTTTCGACGCCACCGTCGCTGCCCAGAAACTACTGTCCTGCGTGGCCCGCACCGGCCAGCGCTTCGGAGCCAACTACGTGATCGACGTTTTGCTGGGCAGCGACCACGAGCGAATCTTCCGGTTCGGCCACGACGGTTTGAGCACCTATGGAATAGGCACCGAGCTGGACCGCAACGGATGGCGCACCGTTCTGCGGCAATTGATGGCGCGGGGGATTCTCACCACCGATGCCGAGGGAATCGGGTCCCTGGTGTTGACCCCCAAGTCGCGCGAGGTTCTCAGCGGCGAACTGACCCTCGAACTGCGAAAAAATCCGCTGATCAAGCCCGCCGGCCGCAAAAAGGCCAAAAAATCCGTGCCCGCCGCGCTGTTGGCCGAAGACGGAGCGCTGGCCGACCCCGAAGCGGCCGCGCGGTTCGAACGGTTGCGGGAACTGAGATTGAAACTGGCCAAAGAGGCGGAGGTGCCGCCCTATGTGGTCTTCCACGACAAGACCCTGGCGGCCATGGCGGCGCTTAGGCCCCGGGACGAATCGGAATTGATGGCCATCAGTGGAGTCGGCGAAGCAAAGCTGGAACGCTGGGGCGCGGCATTTTTAGCTGCTCTGGCGGAAGACGGGGATTCCCTGGAAGGGTGATCTCAGAATTTATCCATGCACGCCATTATTCCCTCTCCCGCCGGATCTTCGCCCCCAAGGCAGCCAGCCGCACTTCGATCCGCTCATACCCGCGGTCGATGTGGTAGACCCGGTTCACGGTGGTGATGCCCTCCGCGGCGCAACCGGCGATCACCAGGGCCGCCGAAGCCCGCAGGTCCGTGGCCATCACCGGCGCTCCCTGCAACCGGTCCACCCCAAATACCGCCGCGCGCGCGCCGTCCAGAC